>CALMBF010000125.1 GCA_937860145.1 uncultured Geobacter sp. | reverse complement strand
GACCTGGCGGGGATAGTCGGCACCGGCCCCCGGGGGAGCATCACCCGGGAGGACCTGGAGCGCCGGAAGGCGGAGGGGGAGGAGCAGCCCGTCGCGGCCGGCCCGGTGGAGCGGGTCCCCCTGCGGGGGGTGCGCCGGGCCATCGCCCGCAACGTCATGGCCTCCCAGAAGAACACCGCCTCGGTCACCGGCATGGAGGAGGCCGACGTCACCGAGCTCTGGGAGCTGAAGGTGCGGGAGCAGGACGGGGTGGAACGCCGGGGCGCCCACCTCACCCTCCTCCCCTTCTTCATCAAGGCGGCCCAGCACGCCCTGGTGGAGCACCCCCGCCTGAACGCCTCCATCGACGACGAGGCTGGCGAGATCGTCCTCAAGAAGGAGTACCACTTCGGCATCGCCGTCGACACCCCCGACGGCCTGGTGGTGCCGGTGGTCCGCAACGTGGAGGGGAAGAGCATCACGGAGCTGGCTGCCGAGCTGCGGGAGCTGGGGAGGAAGGCCACGCAGCGCACCCTCGCCCCGGACGAGCTCAGGGGGAGCAGCTTCACCGTCACCAACTACGGCCACTTCGGCGGGCTCTTCGCCACGCCGATCATCAACTGGCCCGACGTGGCCATCCTCGGCTTCGGCCGGATCGCCGAGCGCCCCTGGGTCCACGGGGGGGAGATCGTCATCCGCCGGATCCTCCCCATCTCCCTCACCTTCGACCACCGGGTCACGGACGGCGCCGACGCGGCCCGTTTCCTGGGGAAGCTGATCGCCTACCTGGAGGACCCGGGGCTGCTCTTCATCGACAGCCGCTGACACTACCACGATACCCACGACCGGCAGCAGGGGAGGACTTATGGACAGAGGACCCAGGCACACGAGAACAGCGCTCATCACGGCACTGGCCGTCATCGCCCTGGCAGCGGGGCTCCCGGGGTGCATCCAGGAGAGCCAGCAGAGCGGGACGAACGCCCGGAAGGGCACACCCCCTGCAGCCGGCAGCGGAGAGACGGGGGCGGCCCCCCTCGCCGAGGGTGCGGCCCTCTTCAGCAGGATGTGCGTCCCCTGCCACGGGACCGCCGGGAACGGGAGGGGGAGCCGCAACGGGCCCTCCCTGCAGCGCCCGGAACTCACCCACGGCAGCAGCCGGGAGGCGATCATGCAGAGCATCCGTGACGGTCGTCCCGGCGGCATGCCCTCCTTCGGCCACGTCCTCACCACCGACCAGCTCGAAGCCCTGGTCCGGTACGTCCAGAGCCTCAAGAAGTGAGTGAGTCAGCGGGTGACCCGGGGCGTCACTCGCCACCCGCCACCGGGACAAGGATCTCGTTGCGCCGAAGGAACCAGGGGGTGAAGGGGGGATTGTAGCGAGCCCAGACCGGCTCGCCGACGGTGATGAAGCTGTTGGACCGGATCCACTCCTCCAGTGCCCCCTTGTACTGGAGGTAGTTACTCTCGCTCCAGGTCCCGGAGTAATGCACGGCGGCCATGCGCCTGGCCGGGACCGCCCGGAGGGTGATGGCCGGGTCGTCGGGGAGCGGCAGGGTTGCCAGGGTGGAGGAGGCCGGCATCATGAAACTGACCGCCCATTTCCCCCCCGCGGCCTGCTGGCCCACCGGCGCGGTCATGGGGATCTTCTCCCCCGCCGCCGCCTGTGACACCGGGGCGGTCATGGTGATCTTCCCCCGGGACCGGTTCTCGCCGGAGATGTAGCGGAACAGGCGCCGGAACGCCTGGTTGCCGGCGTCCTCAAGGGTGCCGTCCACCACCGTTTCGGCGAGGATGTGGGGCGCATAGTCGCGCAGTTCGAAAATCCCGTCGGATCTGACGACCCGGTACCCAGCTTCTTCGATTCCCATGGTGCTGCACCCTCCCACGGACATGAGTACGACGCTGACCATCAGCACGAGCATTACCCGCATTGTCACCACCTTTCATCAGCAACCTGAAACGGCCTGCCCTTACCACGTGACACTCCATGTATGACGCAAAAATCTCCTCTGTCAAGGGCCGCCCCCCCGACCTGGCGGAAGCGCCCCGCCCTTGACGATGATCGTCCCGGGAAAAATGCGGCATCTCGGCTGATACTGCGCTTCGTCTCTGACGCTCCTTCGGCACAACGGTGTAGTTGTGGGTCATGCTGCAGGCTCGTTTATGATCTTGAGGTACACCCGCCACGTAGCCAGTCAGTAACCTGTTGAAGCGGTTCCGGCAAGCTGTTAAGATGCGCGGCCAAGGCCTTTAACATCTTCTAACCACTCCGGAGGGTGAAATGACCGGACAATCCCGCAGGCGGCTGTTCAACTCGACCCTGGGTGCCGCCGTCCTGATCGGCCTGTATCTCGCCAGACTCTACAACTACCTCCTCTTCCATACCCTGGTGGAGATCTTCTCCGTCGTGGTCGCCAGCGGGATCTTCATCATCGCCTGGAATGCCCGCAGCTTCATGGCCAACAATTACTTCCTGTTCACCGGCATCGCCTTCCTCTTCGTCGGCGCCACCGACCTCCTCCATGCCCTCGCCTACAAGGGGATGGGGATCTTCCCGGGGCACGACGCAAACCTCCCTACCCAGCTCTGGGTAATCGCCCGCTACCTCCAGGGGTCCGCCCTCCTGGTGGCCCCGTTGTCCCTGGGCCGGAAGCTGCGTCCGCACCTCGCGGTCACGGTGTACCTGGCCGCCACCGTCCTCCTCCTGGCTGCGGTCTTCGGCGACTATTTCCCCGACTGCTTCGTTGAGGGTGAGGGGCTTACCCCTTTCAAGAAGGGGAGCGAGTACCTGGTTGCCTTCATGCTCGTCGGCGCCCTCGTCTTCATGCGGCACAAGGCCGAGGCGTTCGATCGGGGGGTGTCGCGCCTCCTTTCCGTCGCCATCGGCGTTCTGATCACCTCCGAGCTCGCCTTCACCCTCTATGTCGACGTCTACGGCTTCAGCAACATGGTGGGCCACTTCCTCAAGTTCGCCGGCTTCTGGCTGGTCTACAAGGCGATCATCGAAACCGGCCTGAAACGGCCGTACGACCTTCTGTTCAGGGAACTGAAGCTGAACCAGGTGAAAATCGAGGTCCTCAACACCAGCCTGGCGACCCGGGCGCACGACCTGGAAGAGGCAAACTGCGAGCTGGAGGCAGCCAACCAGGAACTGGAGGCGTTCAACTACACGGTCTCCCACGACCTCCGCTCGCCCCTCACCTGCGTCAAGGGGTACAGCCAGCTCCTGCTCAAGGGAAACGGCGCCGGGATCGGCGATGAGGAGAGCGTCTTTGTCCACGCGATCCACGACGCTGCCGAGCGGATGGAGCAACTGATCGCCACCCTCCTCGACTTTTCACGGGTGAGCCGCACGACCATAGACCGGCAGGAGGTCGATCTCTGCGACCTTGCCCGCGGAGTCTTTACCGAGCTGAGGATGGGTGAGCCGGAGCGGAAGGTTACGTTCCGGGCCGAGGAGAGAGGACCGGTGAACGGAGACGTGAAACTTCTGAGGGTCGTGCTACAGAACCTGATCGGTAATGCCTGGAAGTACAGCGCCCCTCGCGAAGAGGCGCTGATCGAGTTCGGGGTCGAGCAGCGGGACGGGCGCACCGTGCATTTCGTCCGCGACAACGGGGTCGGCTTCGACATGGCCTGCGCCGACAGGCTGTTCGATGTATTCCAGCGGCTGCACTCGGCCGAAGAGTTCAAGGGGACCGGCATCGGCCTGGCAACCGTGAAGCGGATCGTCCAGCGCCACGGCGGAGAGGTCTGGGCCGAGGCGGAAGAAGGAAAGGGGGCGACCTTCTCTTTCACGCTGGGGTAGGAAGGCGCTCGCTCCCGCTTCGGCAGATCACTCAGAATTTGTAATCCAGCCAGGTGGTCACGTAGTCCACGTCTTTTCCCGGTCCTGTATCTTTGAGAAACCCTCCTGCGAAAAAATGTCCATAAATGGCAACGAACGTCAGGTGGCGGTCAATATCCCACACTAGCTGCGACTGCGGCATGCTGCCGATGTAACGGGCGTCGTTCGCCGTTCCGGACCTGACGAGAGTCATGGCGTTGTTGTAAATCCCGTCGCTGGTGCTCTCCCGCCAGAAAAAATCCCAGTTAAAGGTCAACGTGACACTGCCGGCCAGATGGAGGTCGATGCTTGGGTTCAGGTCGATGAAGTTGGCCGGACCGATCAGACCCGCCTCGCTGAAGTAAGCCCCCTTCGGGAAGAGGGGGTTGAAGGTCTGCAGGTCGGGATCGGCCGGGTCGTCGTCACCGCTGGCGATGTCCGCCCGCAGACCCAGCCGCGGTCGAAACGGCAATGAAACGAACGTGTAGCCGGTATCCGATGCGACCGTCCAGGCACGGATGTCGCCGTCACCGAAACTTCCCCACTGGTACAGAGCCTCGAAATTGTAGTCGAGCGGGGCGAGAGTGCGCCAGAGCCTGGTCCCCAGGGAATGCCGGGTTT
Organism: uncultured Geobacter sp.; assembly: GCA_937860145.1. Lineage (GTDB taxonomy): Bacteria > Desulfobacterota > Desulfuromonadia > Geobacterales > DSM-12255 > CALMBF01. The sequence goes on along the minus strand of CALMBF010000125.1, from coordinate 15,854 downwards.
CACCGGCAGTCCCCTGACGGAACATGGCCGAGTGCCGGTTCAGACCGAGGTAATAGAGGTCGATGTTTGCCTTTGGGAAAAGCGGGAATGGCAGCACGGCGTATGTACCCCACAGGGTCTTGGAATCGTCCGTATCGTCGTCGAAGACATAACGCTTGGTCGTTACCGGCCTGGAGACAAAAGCATCGATCTGCATCCATCCCGAATGGAGGATGGCGCGGAAGCCGTCGAAGCTCTGGCGCACGTTTGGCCCTTCCCGCACCGAAACAAGTCGCTGGCTGCCGTAGGCCAGTTCCTGCCGACCGGAGCGCAGGGTAAACGTGGTATCAGCAGCGAAATCTGATTTCAGGTCGAGGAATGCCTGGTGCAGGTCGAGCTCGTCCTTGTCAGTCGGTCGCGGTCCGCCGGTGCGGTCATTCTCCAGGCTGCTCTGGAACTGTGCAAATAAGCGGGCGTTTTCACCCAGGTGGAGATCACCGTGAAGAAAATAGCGCTGGAGCCAATAGCCTGACCCAGGTGGACCTCCCCCCCAGTTCGGGTGGCTGAAATATTCGTAGCGCTCCCGTGCCTCCCCACCTATCGTGAGATAGCAGGAACCTGACTCACTGAACGGAATGTATTTGAGAGGGTCCCAGGTGTCGCTCCGCCTTGCGGGATCGATCAGGTAGCGGTAATCCTCGTCGGCACGGTTCAGGGAATAACCTTGCGGGTCACTCTTCGCCATACCGGAGGCGGCAGACGAAGGTAGCGGCAGGCTGAGGAGCAGCATGCTGCTGAGGACAACAGATAAGCCATGATAAATGTTCATCGCCCCCACCGTGCATCCGGCTGATCAGAAATGTTCGATTCCGCTTTTCCCCGCCGTTTTTCTCCCCTTTACGGGCCGTTCCCAGAAGCTTCCCTGCCAGTTGTCCACCCAGTCGTCCGCGGCGATCCAGGGGGGGAGACCTACCTGGAAGTACCTGGCGAGCGCATTGACGTACGGCTCGTACATGAGCCGCAGTTCCTGCAGTTTTCGGTCGACGGCATCCCCGTCATGCAGTTTCTGTCCGCTGCCGGCAAGGAGGAGGCGCAGTTCCGCCAACTTCTCCGGGGGTAACCGGTCGGGGTTCGGCCCCTTCGGTTCGGTCCTGAATACCAGCGAGAGGTCGACTACGGCGTGACGGGCCATGGCAAAGGTCAGTTCCGCCTGACGCTTGCAGGTCCCCTCCAGCCCGACCATGACCAGCGCACAGGTATCGAGGATCGCTGTCAGGGCTGCAAGCCACGACTGGTTGTCGTGCTGGGAACGGAAATAGGCGAGGACCGGATAGGAAAGATGCCCTTCGAGGAACTCCGCCGACCAGCGTTCCCACTCATGAAGGAGCAGTTGGAGCGCCTCTTTCCCCCGGTCGTGACCGTGCCGGCGGAGCATTTCCGAGGCGGTGGGTGGTGAGCCGGCGCGGGCGTCGAGGAGGGAGATGCTTACTTCGCGGCGGGCGAAGGACTGGTTGAGGGCGGGCAGGTAGCCGATCACCAGGGCGAGGAACGCGAAACCCATCCCCGATTCGACCACCACCAGCAGTCGCGCCAGAGGGGTGCGGGGGAGAGCGTCTCCCAGTCCAAGGGTGAAAAAAGTGGTCCCGCTCAGGTAGAGGTCTGTGAGGAACCCGGTATCACCATCCGTGGACAACAGTGCCGAACCGAGGGACAAGTGAATCAGGGCGAAACCGCAGATCAGGCCGCCGGCCCAGACGCTCAGAAGCAGCAGGAGCGATATCGGGCCGAAGTAACTCAACCAGCTTTCCCGCCGCCGGGGCGGGACAAAGGCCCTGACCATCTTTACCCAGGGGCGCCAGCTCCCCCGGTAGAAAAACCGGGTGAGCCGGAAGCGGCGCGTTACCCGGCGCGGCAGGACTATGGTCTCGAAGCCCTCCCAGAGGACCAGGAGGATCAGGGCACTGCCGAATATGGCTGCACCGATTGCCATGCCGACCTCCTCACGGATTGTTACGGTGTGGGGTCACTCTGCCCGCGCAGCAGCCGGGCTGCCGGCCTGTCGACCAACCAGCGCAGCTCGCCCCGTTCCGGCATGACCATCCCGGCCGGCAGAGCGTCCGGCGTTTCCACCCGCACCTCGCGGAGAACTGCCGCCTTGTCCTCACCCGCCACAAGGAAGAGAACCAGTTCGGCCTGGTTGAGGAGGGGGAGTGTCAGGGTGACCCGGTCGATCTCCTCGCCGGCGCGCCGGACGACCGCTGTCCAGCGCTCCCGCTCGTCAAGAGCCGGTGAGCCGGGGAAGAGAGACGCCGTGTGTCCGTCAACGCCGAGCCCCAGAAACACCAGGTCGAACCGGGGCGGGGCTCCGGCGAAAAACCGGCGCAAAAGCGCCTCGTACTCCTCCGCCACCTCCCGGGGTTCGCGGTTGCCGGGAATGGGATGGATCTGCCCCGCCGGGACCGGTACCCGGTCGAGCAGCGCCCGGCAGGCCATCCGGGAGTTGCTCCGCGGATCATCCGGCGATACGCACCGTTCGTCCCCCCAGAAGACATGCAGCAGCTCCCACGGCACACGCTGTCGCAGCGGCTCCTCGGCGAGGAGCTCGTAGGTACGGCGCGGCGTTTCCCCGCCGGCGAGGAGGATTGCGCAGCGACCACGGCTCGCAGCGGCACGCGCCACCCGCTCCGCGAACAGACCGGCGGCAGCCCGGCTCAAGGTTTCCCGGTCCGGATACACCGAGATCATCTCGGCTCGTCCGCCAGCCCGGGTTGCAGCCAGTTGTGCCCCTCCCGGGCCGTGAGATGGTCGACAGCCTCCGGCCCCCAGCTCCCGGCGTGGTAATTGGGGAAATCGCTCGGAGGGACCGATTCCCAGGCCTCGAGCACGGGGGCGACGATCTTCCAGGCGCACTCCACCTGGTCAGCCCGCATGAAGAGGGTGGCATCGCCGCGGACGACATCCAGCAGCAGCGTTTCGTACGCCTCGGGCGGCACGCCGCTGAAGGCATCGCTGTAGCGGAACTGCATGTCCACCGGCCCGAGCAGGAGCCGGGTGCCCGGCTGCTTGGCCTGGATGCGGGTAACGATCCCCTCCTCGGGCTGGATGCGGATGATCAGGCGGTTAGGCTGCCAGTTCTCTACCGCGGCCGAAGGGAACGGCTGGTGCGGCGCGGGACGGAAGAGAATGGAAACCTCCGACACCTTGGTGGCGAGCCGCTTGCCGGTGCGCAGGTAGAACGGCACCCCCTGCCAGCGCCAGTTATCGATGAAGAATTTGAATGCGGCAAAAGTCTCGACGACCGACCCGGGCGCCACCCCCGCTTCCTCGCGGTAGCCGGGCACCGGTTTCCCGCCGACACTGCCGTGCCCGTACTGTCCCCGTACCGCGAAGCGATGGACCTCTTCGGGGCGGATGGGGCGGACGGCGTGCAGCACATCGACCTTCCGGTTCCGGACTTCGTCGGCAGCAAAGGAGACCGGCGGCTCCATGGCGATGAGGCAGAGGATCTGGATGAGATGGTTCTGCACCATGTCGCGCAGGGCACCCGCGCCGTCATAGTACCCTCCCCGCCCCTCAACCCCCACGTCTTCGGCCACGGTGATCTGCACGTGATCGATGTAGCGCCGGTTCCAGACCGGTTCGAAGAGCGAATTGGCAAACCTGAAGGCGAGGATGTTCTGCACCGTCTCCTTCCCCAGGTAATGGTCGATCCGGTAGATCTGTGACTCGTCGAACATGCCGGTAAGGAGCCGATCCAGTTCCATGGCGGATGGAAGGTCCCGGCCGAACGGTTTTTCCGCCACCAGGCGGTCCCGCCGGCAGTCCCGGCAGACACCGAGTTTCTGCAGGTGGGCGGCAGCCGCTGCCATCAGCCCGGGGGGGATGGCGAGGTAGAATACCCGGTTCGCCCGTACGCCCCAGTCCTGCTCCAGTTCGTCCAGCCTCTGCAGGAGAGCGGGTCCGGAACCGGCAGCGGTGAAATCGTCGGCAAGGTAGGTAACGCGCTCGGCAAACCCGCTCCAGATCTCCTCATCCACCGGCCTGCGCCGGGAAAAGAGCTCCACCCCCTCACGGAGGCGCTGGCGGAATGCCCCGATGTCCATCTGCTTGCGCGCGACCCCGACGATGGCGAACCGCTCGGGCAGCAGCCTGTCGCAATGGAGGCTGTAGAGTGCCGGAACGAGCTTGCGCCAGGTCAGGTCTCCGCCGGCACCGAAGATCACCATCACGGTCGGTTCCATCTGCAGGGCATGGGGCATCGTCAGGCTCCTCTCTCCGGATCCTTCTCCCGGTGGCCGCCAAACTGGTAGCGCATGGCGGACAGCAGCCGGCTGGCGAACAGATCCATGCCGCGGGAGCTGAACCGCTCGTAGAGGGCTGCGGAAAGCACCGGCGCAGGCACCCCCTCATCGATGGCGGCGGCGATGGTCCAGCGCCCTTCACCCGAGTCGGACACATTTCCGGAAAAACCGGACAGGTCAGGATCGGCAAGCAGTGCCTGGGCGGAAAGATCGAGGAGCCAGGAAGAGACCACGCTCCCCCGTCGCCACAGCTCGGCGATGTCCGCCAGGTCCAGGTCGTACCGGTACCGCTCCGGATGGCGCAGCGGTGTCGTCTCCGCATCCACCTCAAGTCCGTCCCTCCCCGCGTTGGCATGGCGCAGGATGTTGAAACCTTCCGCAAAGGCGGCCATGAGCCCATACTCGATCCCGTTATGGACCATCTTGACGAAATGCCCGGCACCGCTCGGGCCGCAGTGCAGGTACCCCTCCTCGGCCGTCCCGGCGCGGGACCCGCGCCCCGGTGTGCGCGGAGTGTCGCCGCGGCCGGGTGCCAGCGTGGTGAACACCGGCTCGAGACGGGCGACCGCGTCCCCTTCGCCGCCGATCATCAGGCAGTAGCCCCGCTCCAGCCCCCAGACCCCGCCACTGGTCCCCACATCGAGATAGCGGATCCCTTTGCCCTGCAACTCCGTACAACGGCGGATATCGTCGTGATAGTAGGAGTTGCCCCCGTCGACCAGGGTGTCGCCAGCCTCCAGATATGGCAGGAGTTCGGCAATGACGCCGTCCACCGCGGCGGCCGGCACCATCAGCCAGACCGCCCGCGGGGGAGCGAGCCGGGCCACGAACTCGGGCACCGTTGTCGTGCCGACGGCCCCCTCCTCCGCCAGGGTGACCATTGCCGCGGCGCTCCGGTTGTAGACCACGCAGTCGTGCCCGCCCCGCAAAAGGCGCCGTACCATGTCGCCCCCCATCCTCCCCAGGCCGATCATTCCCAGTTGCATCAGTTCACCTCCACGTGTCGTCTCCGGTCGTGCCGGCAGGAGCAGCACAGGTATCTTCAGCCCGGCACGTTGCGTCTGCCCCCTTCAGCGACAGGAGGTCCGGAATACGTATGATATCCCCGGAATTCCCTCAGGACGGCTTGATATTCTGGTTCATGTGAAAGAGGTTGTCCGGGTCGTACGTTCGTTTCACCCGGGCAAGGCGGTCGTAGTTCGGCCCGTAGGCAGCGCGGACGCGATCACCTTCGTCGGCGGTCAGGAAATTGACGTAGACGCCGCTGCTGGCGAAGGGTGCCGTGGCATTGAAGTAGTCGCGGGACCAGGCGATGCAGCGCTTGTCGTCGGCAGGATCCTCCCAACGGCAGTGGACGTTCATGACGAACAGGGCGTCGCGGTGGGCGTAGGCCGTGGCATCAGGGGCCGGACGGGTGGTGGCGCAGCCGATGGCACCAAAAAAGATCTCGCACATGGGCGTCGGCAGCCTGCCGCTGTACTCGATGGCGACGTCGAAAAGACCGTCATCGAGCGACGAGAAATTGTGGGACTTCCAGTAGTTGCGGGCACCGAAGGCGAGCAGCGGGTCGAAGGCCTGCTGCCAGGCGACGTAAAGCTGAACGCCGACATGTTCACCCAGAGGGGTGGCGAACGTGCGCAACGGTTCGATGAGCGGCTCGCCCTGCTTCGGTTCTCCGGCATAGATCAGGGCAAGGGCAATGATCCCCGTGCCGTGCACCTTTTCGGGGAGGAACGGTAGTGGCGGCGCCTGGCGCAGAATGGCCCACACCGAGAGTTCCTCAGGCGCCGTGGCGATGAACGCGCGGTACTGCTGCAGCACCCCCTTCGCCTCGGAGAGCGGGTAGACGACGAGCCCGCTCAGCACGTCCGGGCCGACAGGGTGGAGCCGGAACTCGAAGCGGGTCACCACGCCGAAATTGCCGCCGCCGCCGCGGAGCGCCCAGAAGAGGTCGGGGTGTTCGGTCGCGCTGGCAATGACGACTTCACCGGCCGCGGTCACGACCTCGGCCGACTCAAGGTTGTCAACGGTCATGCCGTACTTGCGGCTGAGCCAGCCGAAGCCCCCGCCGAGCGTCAGGCCGGCGATTCCGGTGGTGGAGTTGATGCCGACCGGCGTGGCGAGGCCGTGGGCCTGGGTGGCGGCGTCGAGGTCCGCGAGCGTGGCGCCCCCTTCGACGGTGACCCGGCGCATCCCGGGATTGACATGTGCAGCTTTCATCGGCGAGAGGTCGATGACGATACCGTCGTCGCACATGGCATTGCCGGCGATGTTGTGCCCCCCGCCGCGGACCGCGAGAAGGAGTCCGTTGTCCCTCGCGAAGTTCACCCCGCGGACGACGTCCGCCGTGGTGGCGCAGCGAGCGATGAGCGCGGGGTGCTTGTCGATCATCGCGTTCCAGATCCTGCGTGCGCTTTCGTAGGCGGCATCGCCCGGCAGAAGAACCTCTCCCTCGAAGCCGCTTTTCAACTCCTCGATCTTCCTGCTGGGCACATTCGTCATGACGTCCTCCGGGTACTCGTTGATCGTCCAGGCGACGGGCAGGGCCTTTCTTCCATACCAACCCGGGCAGCACGAAAAAAGCCGGCCTGCAGAAGGTAATCCTTCGGCAACCCGGCTTTCTTCACTCTGGAAGGTCCAAGGCTTTCCGCCCCCCCCTCGCAGAGGGTTTGGCTTTGTCGGATCTGACAACACGCGTTACGCTTTATTACTATTCTAGCGCGCCCTCATAGCGTGTCAATTTGACGTAACCGTGAGAGCGCCCTGGCCGGCATTAACGCTCGTGATCCCATTGCCCCTTCCGAATGCCGCTCTGAGCCCTACGGCTTCGTCGCGGTAAAGATCGCCCGCAGCGGCGCCGGGTGCCCTTCCCTCGTCTTCCCGCCGTCGTCCGGGTCGAGGAAGTCCGCCAGCGACTCGAAGCGCATCCACTCGGTCGCGCGCTGCTCCTGGCAGCTGGTGCGGGTGGCGTCGACACAGGCAACCTCCGTGAAGCCGCAGCGCTGCAGCCAGAGGGTCAGCGCCCCGATCGACGGGAGGAACCAGACGTTGCGCATCTTGGCGTACCGCCCCGGCGGCATGAAGACCGTCTCCTCCCCCCCTTCGACGATCAGCGTCTCCAGAACCAGCTCTCCCCCCGGGCGCAGGCACCCCTTCAGCTCCAGGAGATGGTCCAGGGGAGAACGGCGATGGTAGAGGACCCCCATGGAGAAGACCGTGTCGAAGCAGGCAAGGTTCGGCGGGACATCCTCGATGCCGATGGGGATGACGTGATGCCGGGGGTCGGCCAGGTAGCGCTGCATCACCTGGAACTGCATGACCGAGACCAGAAAGGGCTCGATGCCGAGGACGAAGTCGGCGCCGGCGCCGCGCATGCGCCAGCCATGATAGCCGTTGCCGCAGCCGACATCGAGGACCTTTCGTCCGGCGAGCGGCTGGATGTGCGGCAGCAGCCGCTCCCACTTCCAGTCGGAGCGCCACTCCGTATCGATCTCGATGCCGAAGAGACTGTAGGGGCCTTTGCGCCAGGGGTGAAAGGCCTGCAGCCGGGCGATCAGCTCTTCGCGGCTGACCGGGCCGAGATCGGCTTTGGTGCCGATGGTGACAGTGTCCTTAAGCTCGATCCGAGATGGGCGCAGCTCCGGCAGCGCCTGCAGGGCGCCGAGCCACCCCGGCATATCGCCGTACCGCTCCAGGAGCAGTCCTTCGGACAGGGTCGTCTGCAACTGCCCGGCCCAGCGCTCCTGGCCCATGGCAACAAGCTGCGGATAGAGGGAGTCGTACCAGATCATTTCATCGCGACCAGGGAGGCAAAGTTGAAGCACTGGAACCAGAGCTCGGCGGAAGAGAATCCTGCCGCCCGCAACCGCGCATGATGGCAGGCGAGGGTCTCGGGGATCAGCACCTTTTCAAGCGCCGACCGTTTCTGGCTGATCTCCAGATCGCTGTAGCCGTTGGCCCGCTTGAAGTCGTGATGCAGCTCTTCATGGAACTGCTGCCGCCCCGGCTCAGCAAAAGCGATCTTCTCGGAGAGGATGAGCACCCCGCCCGGCCTTAAGCCCCCATGGATCCGCTGAATCAGCGCCAGCCGCTCCGCCGGGGGGATGAACTGCAGGGTGAAGTTGAGGACCACGACCGAGGCGTTTTCAATAGCGACCTCCTGGAGATCGGCACAGAGCATGGTCACCGGCACGGCCGGCGCCGTATCGAGCGCCAGGAGCTCACGGCCACGCTCGATCATCGCCGGGGAGTTGTCCACCGCGATGATGTCGCAGTCCGGCTGGGTGATCCGCTGGCGCATGGCAAGGCTCGCCGCCCCGAGGGAACAGCCGAGATCATAGCAGTGACTCCCGGCCTGGGCGTATTTCCCTGCGAGGATGCCGATAGTGGAGATGATCAAGCCGTAGCCGGGGACCGAGCGCTGTATCATGTCGGGAAAGACGGCGACCACCCGTTCGTCGAACTGAAAATCGATCATTTCCTGCAGGGGCGCCGCGTAGATGGCATCGGTTTTTCTGGTCACGGTCTTTCGGTCCTTTGCAAGCTGGTCGTTCGTAAAAAAGTTGAAGATATCGGGTTTGCCGCCGGACATCAACCCCTTGTTCACTGCAGTGCACACACAGTCGACGAAAACTATACGGTTTTGAGCTTAACGCCAGACAGTTCTGAGGCGGGAGGTCTGTTGATCCTTACCGGAGGTGGGTTCTCATGGTCGTTTCGCGACCACGGGGCCGCCGTTGACCCGATCGGTCAGCCATTCTGCACGGTCGGCGTCGGAAGGTGTTGTCGGGAATCGCTTTTCCAGAGCATGCCACCTTATAGGGCTGACACTCCTCTTTGCCCTTAAAATAAACGAAATGGCTGTTTGATATTGTCCGGCGTGAGGTTTCTGGCGATTTTCCAGCGATTGCCGCCAACCAGTAACGGCTCCAGTACAAACGAGATGTATCCCACAGGGGTCGGCTCATCGGCAAGGTCTTCAGCAATAGTCACTACGCGAAAACCGACAAAGTCGCCGATAGCCGGCCAGTCGACAGCCTCGGCAAGGGTACAGGTCCAGAGCTTCTGTCCTCCGTTCCTGCCGGCAAGGGTAATGAGGAAAGTCCGCTCGCCGTCACGCCCGCGCCTTCCCTCCTCCTCAACCAAAGCCGGAATGACCGCCTCCAGCAGGATGCGGTTCGGGAAATTGGCGCAGGCATACTCAAATGCCGCACGGTTGTCTGCAAACTGCAGCAGCTCCTCTTTCTTCCTCCCGAGCCAGCCGAACATAATGCCTCCAAGGGAAATAACTGTCCAAATGGAATATATGATTTACAGCGCTGATCATTCAGAACGGCGTGGAAGTTGACCCGCAAGCCCAGTATTTTCGGGCTGGCGGTGTCTAACTGTCTTGTTGGGTGCTTTGTAAGTCATGCACCTGATGGTGGCGCTTGTGTTGGAGCGGGAGCATCCTCATCGTTGAATATGTTCTTCTTTTTGCAGTAGAGCATGCTAACAAGAAGAACTACCCAATAGCATGATGGCAATATTGCAAGAAAGATATCAGGGTAATTACTGAACAGATTCGGGGATAAAGTATCTAAAATTCCTGGGATGAAGATGTGTCCGGCGATAAATGAAACCACTAGGAAAAGTTTACGCCTGAATCCGAGCTTTATAACGATCATATAGATAAAAATGAATAAATATTGAGCTGGGAATATCGTGAACCACACTATCGATGTGACTTCAGTCGCATAGCAAACTGACGGCAATAGCAAAAGCACAAATGCCGAAATGAAGACCGAATTAACTGCTTTTTTGTTTTCGATTATCTGCATTCTCATTTTCTTATTCACCCAACGGGGAGCCACTGAGCCGCGAGCGTAGCGAGGCGTGCTCTTGTGGCGTGTTGGACTTTTATTAATTGATTTCTGAAGTTATATTCATAACTCTTTCTAGCATTAGACCAAATCTTACAAGCCAATCTTTGGCTACCTCTCTATGCCATCTCGACTCATCATCATAAACTTGAAAAATTGTTTCTGTCTTTCCTCTGTATTTAATAACAACATCGTACATTTTATCTGAAGTCTTACAAAGAGAGAGCTTTGCTCCTTTAAGTAGCTCAGGTTGCCAAACCTTCTCGAATTCTTCGATTTTTATGCCGCAGTACTTGCCCGTAGCCCACACTACTACATCGCCAGGAGACCACATTTTTAGATACCTAGCTTGAATCTCCGGTGGGGTCTCCTGTGTGTCATTTTTGACGGTTAATGCAGTATAGGGAATGCAAATCGAGTACGGCACCTCTGAAAGTTGTTCCCACGCAAGAATTCCTTTTTCAGGATTGATTACGAGCGAAAATTCGATGGACGACTTGCGAGCATCATAAAATTCGACTTTTTTGCTTTTACTTTTAAGTATTTCTCTAATTATCTCCTTGTCGTGGTAGCTACTTTCACATCCAAAGATAACTCCTACAAGTGCATTTGAGGGTATTTTTAAAAGTCTTTTAGTTCCTTCTTCATTTATAGATTCTGGCTCTATAATTAATCTAACTTCTGATTCATATTTCCAGTGATTAGATTTAGTTAGAATGAGTGGGGCTAGATTCAATTGATGCTTTCTTGAATCAAGGCATTGTTTGAAGCTTGGGTAGGCGTTTTTGTATTTTACTGGCTGACAATTGAAATGCTTTGAAATAATGTTGGCGTCAAAAACTAGACACATTCCTTTATGAGAATCTGCATAATGAGACCACATAAGGATATCGTCTGGTTTCTTGCTTAAACAGTAAACTCCATAGCCTTCAAGTCTTAATCTTATGTATGCTTCAAAATCATGCAGTCTATTTAATCGTCTAATGTCCTCGTTGCCATTTGTTAAGTATTCGAGGTATCCGTCTTTATCCTGCTGGGACCATCCGAACAATGCTGTTTTAAAGTATTTCTTCAGAATAAGCTTAGTTTCTATGTCGGGCAGATCGGTGAATTTATGCACATTTTTACATTCGAAAGGATCATTAAATTCAAAAGGTGATGCGAAATAATAAAGAGCCTCTGTTAGTTCTGAAATTGAGAATTTATTAATAGCTCTATATCTGTACAAGCGGTTTATCATCTGTCTTTTTCTCAGTTCAGTTCCAGTTGAGACTTATTTCGTTTCCTGTCCAACGGCGCGGGAGATTATCTGACGGCTTCTTAATTAGGTGCATCTCCTTGTTGTATGCTGTTGCTTTTTGTTGAAATTTAAATCTTAGACGCTTGCAGGTCTTTCCTATCTAATCTCTAATCCCTCGACAATAATGCTTCCCGTGCTAATCGTCAGCGTTCCATATAGGGTCGTAAAATTCCCACTATTATTATTGTATGTTGTGTTCCAGCCGCCTTTGAATTCCGTCGGCTGAGTTACTGTAATCATCTCCACAAAATCAATGGCTCGCGCCTGAATCTGGCCATATGCTGCATTAGTGAAGGCAGCTGCCAGCGTTGGGTATGGAACTAGACCGATTCTTACTTTGTCGGCTTCTGTAAATATTGCTGTTACAGCCATTGCATTGTTTAGTGTTAAGACACAGTTTGAATTGCCACTACAAGCTCCGTTCCATCCATCAAAAATTGAATTTGCATCTGATGTTGCAAGAAGTGTTAATATCGTTTCTCTGGTGAATTTATTGCTACAAGTACTGCTACATGCTAACCCTGAAGGTATGCTATTGACGGCGCCGCCTCCCGATCCAGATATGGTTACAGATATTGGTAAAGCCCAAACATCTGTTTGTGCTTGTGTTACCCTTTTAACAGCATCTCCGTCCTCCATACTGATGAGCGGATAGCCTTCGCTCCAAACATTATCATTCGAGCACGATTGAGCGTAAGCTATCACAGCACCAACTGCCATTGTGTCGTAATTATTAGCGTAAGGACCTCGCCAAGTGACTTTAGCAGAAGGTTGGAGACTACATACTCCGGGAGGGGCTGAAATATACCGCTCCAAGAAAACAGACGTTCTATTTTGGAGCCATCCATAACCCTGATAACCTCTACTGTTATTCAACTGGATGGCACCTATAAATGTGGAGGCGAGTGTGACTCTATCCTGAATCCAGGCACCCCACAAATCTCCGCCAGTCACCGGGTTTAACTCCCATAACCGTAGAAGGTACTCTCGTCCTGCAATCCAAGGATAGTCAAGTGGGCATTGAGCTCCAGTTCCTTCGCCGCCAAAACGCTTACAATTAGAACTGACCGGAACTGCAGACATGGAATTGTCGGCATCATCCCAGATTGAGAATAGAGCACGCTTGCCGTTGCTATCGGTCTGCGTACCCATGTAACCTCCCACTCCATTTTGAAAAACAAAATTGAACGCAGGGTAAATACCTGTTGAGGAAGAGACATCATGGTCCCAAGTTAGGAAAATATCAAAGTTATAAAAAGGGCCACTTTCTTTGAAAATATAGTCAGCGTAGGAAGGTGATGCATAGGCAGGTAAATCTATTAATAAAGTAATAGCAAAAACTAAAAATAGACAAGACAGACTCTTTGCTCTACAAAAGTTAATTTTATATAAGATATTCATTTGCTGTCCTTCTATTCAACTACCTATTGACCAGTTAGAAAGCATCTCATAAGGAATCGGCATCCTATACAAGATTTCGTGTTATCTTATAGGAGATGCCTGCTGTGACATTCCATTGCCTGTAGAACGCACAAAGCCGCTTTACCGGTCAATCCGGTAAAGCGGCCTTCAATGCTGACACTGTCCTATTCCCCACACCATCATTCATCCCATCACATAAAAGTTACCTCACACTAATACGCTCAAAGTACGCTGTCAACAGCCTATTGCTCAACTTGGGGGTTTCAGTAGCCGCCGAACAGCGGTCCTGCCGCAAACCTCCGCTCCCAGTCGCCATAGTCTATGACGTAATTGTAGCCGCAGACGGTGCAGATGCTCCTCCCCGCGAGGATCTCGCGCAGGCGCCGTCCGCCGTCGAGAGTCTTGCCCGCGGGGCCGAAGGGGTTGTACTTCATCCCGTCCCGGGAGAGGAAGACGTAGTCGCAGATGAAGAGCGTCTCCTCGAAGATGTAGAAGGTGAAACCCGGGGTATGGCCATCGATGGGGAAGGCCTCGATGCCGTGCAGGACGAAGTTTTCGGCGAACACGGTATCGAAGGTGAAGGGGCGGCAGATCTCGTGGAGAGAGTCCTCGCGGTGGATGAGCACCTGGGCGGCGAACAGTTCCCGGTAGAGGTTGGAGGCGCCGAGGAAGTGGTGGTGCGTGAACAGGATCTTTTCCGCCGGCGCCAGGGAGGGGTCGAAGGACGACGGGCAGTCGATCCAACAGGCACCGGCGCCGGTCTCGATGCGATAGGCGGCGTGCTCGATGCCGAGCGGGGGGTGGGACTGCAGCCTGGTCACCTTCCCGGTCACCGGCGTTGCCACCACCCTGTAACGTTCCGAGCACTCCTCCGCGGTGATGAAATTCTTCTGCGCGGCGCCGCAAAAGGGGCAGTGGTCGGGATGGAAGCCGACCATGTTGAAGCCGCAGACAAGGCAGACGTACTGTTCGCGTTTCATGCTGACCTCCCGCACCTGCTGCAAAGACTCACCTGCGGTAACTGATCCGGTAGATGGCGCCGCTCTTGTCGTCGGAGACGAGCATGCTGCCGTCGAGCATGACCTGCAGGTCCACCGGCCGCCCCCGCACCCGGCCGTCCTGCAGCCACCCTTCGACGAAGGGCTCGTAGGAGACGGCCCGGTTATCCCTCAGGCGGACCAGGGTGATCCGGTAGCCGATCCGGGTGCTGCGGTTCCAGGAGCCGTGCTCGGCGATGAAGACCTGGTTGCGGTAGCTCTCGGGGAACATGCTGCCGGTATAGAAGCGCATGCCGAGGGATGCCACGTGGGGACCGAGCTCCATTTCCGGGGGCACCAGCCCCTCCTCCCCATGCCGCGTGCCGTATTCGGGGTCCGGGATATCCCTGCCGTGCCGGTAGGGGAACCCGAAGTGGAGGCCGGGCCGGGGGGCATGGTTGAGCTCGTCCGGCGGCAGATCGTCCCCTAGCCAGTCGCGGCCGTTGTCGGTGAACCAGAGTTCCCTGGTCTGGGGGTGCCAGTCGAACCCCACCGTGTTGCGCACCCCGCGGGCAAAGAGCTCCAGGTGGCTGCCATCCGGGTTCATCCGCATGATCGTGGCGAAACGGGGGTCCTTCTCTTCGCAGACGTTGCAGGGCGCCCCCACCGGGACGTAGAGCCGGTCGTCCGGGCCGAACCGGATGAACTTCCAGCCATGGGGGCTCTTGTTGGGGAAGGAGTCGTTGACGATCACCGGCGGCGGGGGATTTCTCAGCCGCTCCTCGATCCCGTCGTAGCGCAGCACCCGGTTGATCTCGGCGACGTAGAGGGACCCCTTGCGGAAGGCGACGCCGTTGGGCATGCGCAGCCCGCTGGCGATGACGATCACCTCGTCGGCAACGTGGTCGCCGTTTCTGTCGAGGACGGCATACACCTTCCCCTCGTCGCGGGTGCCGACGAACAGGGTCCCCCGGGCGCCGAGGGCCATGGAGCGGGCACCCGGGACGTTCGGGGCATAGACCTCGATGTGGAAACCGGGTGGGAGCGTGAAACCGGTCATCGCCGGCGGGGCGGCGCGGCAGCCGGCAGCAGGGGGGAGACCGAGGAGCAGCAGGAGCACGAGAAACCAGCGGGCCGGGTAGTGGCGCATCGGTGCCTCCATCCGTTGCCGCAGCGGCGACCGGCACGGCAACGTGACACGTTCTTACCGCAAGTGTGCCCCATCGTGGTGAAATGTCGAGCACCGGCACCTGATTTTACGGACTGACGGGGGCTGACCCGCCACCCGCGGGATGCAGATAGTCTTTCCCTTATCGGTCGATGGGCGTATACTATAAATAGAAGTAGCGATAAGACGGCACGTCGACGATACCAGCCAAATACTTCTATCAAGATGAAACCGTTAATCGTTACTTCTAGATTAGGTGGCTCTTCGGCAGATGCCGAAGGGCCTTAATTTTTTTGAGCAGGCCGCCCGTACGCCTCCCCGCCATCCTCCCCTTGACTTTTTAGTGCAATAATTCTATTTTGAGTCATTACTCTATTTTAGGAGGTGCGCCGTGAGAGTGCTGCTCATCCAACCATGGAGCTCGTCGGAGCTGATGGACCGGGTCTACCTGTTCGAGCCGCTGGCCCTGGAGTACCTAGGGGCCGGGGCACGGCTGGACGGCCACGAGGTGAAGATCCTGGATGCCCGGATCGACCGGGACACGGCGGGGGCCATCCGGTCCTTCCGCCCCGACGTGGTGGGGCTGACCGGTTTCACCAGCCACCTGAACATCATCAGGGAGCTGGCCGCCCAGGCGAAGGGGATCGACCCGGAGATCACGGTGATCGTCGGCGGCCACCACGCCACGGTCAGCCCGGACGACTTCAACGACCCGGCGGTCGATTTCGTGGTCATCGGCGAAGGGGTGGCGACCCTGCGGGAGCTCCTGGCCGTGGTCGCCGGGAGGATGGACCTGCGCCAGGTACGCGGCGTCGCCGTCCCCTTCCCCGGCGGCCTGCTCCTGAA
>CALMBF010000124.1 GCA_937860145.1 uncultured Geobacter sp. | reverse complement strand
CCCGAAGCCACCGCCGTGCCGGAAGCCGCCCCCTCCCCCCATGCCGAAGACCCGGGAGAAGACATCATCGGACCCGAGGCCGAACTCCCGGAAGATGTCCTGGGCATTGAAGCCCCGGAAGATATCCTCCTGGCTGAACCTCTGGTGGAAGCCCGCCGAGCCGAACTGGTCGTACTGGGCCTTTTTCTGCGGGTCCGAGAGGACCGCGTAGGCCTCGTTGATCTCCTTGAAACGGTCCTCGGCCTTCTTGTCCCCCGGGTTCTTGTCCGGGTGGTACTTGACCGCCAGCTTGCGGAATGCCTTCTTGATCTCCTCGGGGGACGCCCCCTTTTTCAAGCCGAGTATTTCGTAGTAGTCCTGTGTTGCCACGATTGGTTCCCTTCTTTCCGTTACCGTACTCCCTCTCAGAATCTAATCATTGCCCCTCCCCCTGTCAATCCTTTGTATACCTTGACACATCCGGGCAGCGGCTTTACTATTCTTTGAATTCTCTAAAACCAAAGGGGCACACACAGATGAAACAGGCGATCATCATCGGCGGCGGGATATCCGGCCTGGCAACGGCCTGGCTGCTGCGGGAAAAAGCGAGGGGAGCCGGGGTGGAACTGGGCATCACCCTGCTGGAAAAGGAGAACCGGCTGGGGGGGAAGATCTGGAGCATCAAGGAGGAGGGGTTCCTGTGCGAATGGGGTCCCAACGGCTTCCTGGACAACAAGCCCCAGACCCTGGAGCTCTGCCGCGACCTGAACGCCGACTCCCAGCTGCTCCGGAGCAACGACAACGCCCGCAAGCGCTTCATCTACTCCGGCGGCGTGCTGAACCGCCTCCCGGAAAACGGCCCCTCCTTCCTGAAGAGCACCCTCATCTCCTGGCCCGGCAAGCTCCGCCTGGCCATGGAGCCGTTCATCCCCCAGTACCGGGGGGACGAGGACGAGACCCTGGCGGCCTTCGGCCGGCGGCGCCTGGGTGAGGAGGCCCTCAACAAGCTGATCGCGCCGATGGTCTCGGGCATTTTCGCCGGCGACCCGGAGACCATGTCCCTCAAATCCTGCTTCCCCCGCATCGCCGAGCTGGAGGCCGAGTACGGCGGCCTGATCAAGGCGATGATCCGCCTGGCGAAGAAGAAGAAGGCGGAGATCGCCGCCGGCAAGGCCGTTGCCAGCGCCGCCGGCCCCGGGGGGGTCCTCACCTCCTTCCGGGGCGGCATCCAGACCCTGACCGATATCCTCGCCGCCGAACTGGGGATGTCGGTGGTCCGTTCCGGCGAAGGGGTGGTCCGGGTCGCCAAGGGGGAATCGGTCCCGTGGCGGGTGGTCACGGAACGGGGCGAGTACAGTGCCGATGCCGTGATCATGGCAACCCCGGCGTACGCCTCGGCAGACTTCCTGGAGGGGGTGGCCCCGGAGATCAGCGGCGTGCTCCGCCAGATCCCCTATGCCACCATGACCGTCGTCTGCTTCGGCTACGAGCGGGAGCGGATCGCCTACGACCTGAACGGTTTCGGGTACCTCATCCCGAAGCAGGAGAAGCTCTCCACCCTCGGCACCCTCTGGGACTCCAGCATCTTCGAGAACCGCGCGCCGGAGGGGAAGGTGCTCCTGCGAAGCATGATGGGTGGCGCCTGCTTCCCCCAGTACATCAAGCTCTCCGACGCCGAGGTGGAGAAGCGGGTCAGGGACGACCTGGAGCGGACCATGGGGATCACCGCGCCCCCCTCCTTCATCCGCATCTTCCGCCACGAAAAGGCGATCCCCCAGTACGTCGTCGGCCACGGCAAGCGCCTGGAGGCCCTGGCCGGCATGCTCCCGTCCCACCCCGGCCTGGTGCTGACCGGCAACTCCTACCGGGGAATCGGCCTCAACGACTGCGTCGCCTCGGCCCATGCCGCCGCCTCGGAGGCCCTGCGGCAGCTGTAGGCAGGATCAGATCACCTCAGGGAGAACCGTTATGACAAAGACCGTCCTTACCCTCATCACCCTCCTGGTACTCTGCACCGCCGTCATCACCCTGGCAGGGACGGTGGAGCCACCGGAGGAGTGCGTCTCCTGCGGCATGAACCGCACCACCTTCGCCCAGAGCAGGATGGTGGTCACCTTCGGCGACAACAGCAGCGCCGCCACCTGCAGCGTCAACTGCGCGGTGCAGGTCATGGGGGAGAAGCGGGGGAAGATGCTCAAGTCCGCCCAGGTGGCCGACTATGACAGCAGGAAGCTGATCGATGCCCGCACGGCGTCCTGGGTCATCGGCGGCGACAGGCGGGGGGTCATGAGCCCCGTGGCCAAGTGGGCCTTTGCCGACCGGAAAGGGGCCGAGGCGTTCATCCGCAAGCATGGCGGCGTCCTGACCTCCTTCGACGACGTGCTGAAGGAGACGGAAAAGGAGCTTGAAGGGGCCGGTCAGCCGGCGAGCCACGGCCACGGACAGTCCGGCCATGGCGGCCACGGGATGTGAGGCAGTGACCATGAACGGGTTCCACGCTGCTGCTCGGGCGCTCCTCGTTGCCCTCTCCCTCGCCGTCCCGTCCCTCACCCTGGCTGCCCCCGCGCCGGTCCCGTCGGCAAAGGAGAAGTGCCCGGTCTGCGGCATGTTCGTCGCCAGGTATCCCGACTGGCTCGCCTCGACCACGCTGAAGGACGGTACCACCTCCTTCTTCGACGGCCCCAGGGACCTGTTCAGCCACTACCTGGACCTCCCCCGCTACGCCCGGGGGAAAACCCGGGCCGACATCGCCTCCCTGTCGGTCAAGGAGTATTACTCCCTGAAGTCCATCGATGCCCGGAGCGCCTTCTTCGTGATCGGCAGCGACGTGTACGGTCCCATGGGGGCGGAGCTGGTCCCCTTTGCCACCCGGAAGGACGCCGAGGCCTTCATGGCCGACCACCGGGGAAAGCGGATCCTCCGTTTCGACGAGGTCACCCTCCCGATCCTCAAAACCCTCAAGTAGGTCCCGCGCTTCCGGACCCCCACGAAAAAGGGGTAGCCACCGTGGCTACCCCTGTGCAGTTCTTCCCACCGTACCGCCCCCTAC
>CALMBF010000123.1 GCA_937860145.1 uncultured Geobacter sp. | reverse complement strand
CCCCCCTCCCGCAGCAGGGAGATGCACTCGGTCCTCTCCAGGATCCCCTCCCCGTAGGCACCGGCATTCATCCGGATCGCCCCGCCGACGGTCCCCGGAATCCCGGCAATGAAGGCGATCCCGCCGAGGCCGTGCTGCTGGGCGAAGCGGACCACGTCCAGGTTGTCGGCGCCGGCACCGGCGCGCACCAGGTGCTCCGCCGCGAGTTCGATCCCGTTGAAGCGCTCCAGGGAGATCACCGCCCCCCTGATCCCGCCGTCCCGGACGAGCAGGTTGTAGCCCCTGCCGACCGCCAGCCAGGGGATGCCACGCCCCTGCAGCCAGGACAGCAGCTGCCTGAGGTCATCGACATCGGCCGGCCGGGCGAACAGGTCGGCCGGGCCGCCGACCTTGAGGGAGGTGTGCCGGCTCATCGGTTCGTCGAGGAGCAGTTCACCCCGTATGTGCAGGCCGGAGAGCTCCACCCCTACCCTTCCAGCATCCTGACCAGGGCCTCCCCCTGCTGCCAGATGTTCCCCGCTCCCAGGGTGATGACGATATCACCCTCCCGGACGATCCCGGCCAGGTGGGCCGGGACCTTCTCCCGGTCGGCTATCCAGGTGACATCCTTCTGGCCGTGGCGGCGGACCTCGCCGGCCAGGCGCTCCGCCGTGGCCCCGGAGATCGGCTGCTCGCCGGCGGCATACACATCGGTCAGCACGAGGACGTCGGCATCGTAAAAAGCCGTGACGAACTCGTCGAACAGCTCATGGGTCCTGGTGTAGCGATGGGGCTGGAACGCGGCGATGATCCGCCGCTCCGGCCACCCCTGGCGGGCGGCGGCCAGGGTCGCCCTGATCTCGGCCGGATGGTGGCCATAGTCGTCCACCACCATGATCCCCTTCGGCTCCCCCTTGACGGTGAAGCGCCTTCCCACGCCGCCGAACCGGGCAAAGCCCTCCTGGATCGCGGCAAAGGGGACATCCAGCTCCATGGCCACGGCGATGCAGGCCATGGCGTTCAGCACGTTATGGGCGCCGGGCATGCGGAAGGATATCTCGCCGAGGCGGTACCCCTTGTAGTGGGCGACAAAGGTGGTGGTGAACCCGTCGTGCCTGACGTGGGTCGCGCGGATGTCCGCCTGTGACGAGAGGCCGTAGGTGGTGTACCGCTTCTTCACCTGGGGGAGGATCTCGCGGATGTTCTTGTCGTCGAGGCAGAGGACGGCCAGGCCGTAGAACGGGACCTTGTTGATGAACTCGACGAAGGTTTCCCGGATCTCCTCGATCCCCGAGTAGAAATCCAGGTGGTCGGCGTCGATGTTGGTCACCACGGCGATGGTGGGGGAGAGGACGAGGAAGGAACCGTCCGATTCGTCCGCCTCGGCAACGAGGAACTTACCCTGCCCCAGCTGGGCGTTGGTACCGATGGCGTTCAGCTTGCCGCCGATGACGATGGTGGGGTCGATCCCCGCATGGCCGAGGATGGAGGCTGCCATGGAGGTGGTGGTGGTCTTGCCGTGGGTGCCGGCGATGGCGATGCCGTACTTCATCCGCATCAGCTCGGCCAGCATCTCCGCCCGGGGGATGACCGGCACGTGCAGCCGACGGGCCTCGACCACTTCCGGGTTGTCGTCATGCACGGCGGAGGAGATGACCACCACGTCCACGTTCTTCAGGTTGTCCGCGGCGTGGCCGATGCCGATCTCGGCCCCCAGCCCGGCGAGCCGCTCGGTGATCTCCGAGGCGCGCAGGTCGGAACCGGACACCTTGTACCCCAGGTTGAGAAGCACCTCGGCAATGCCGCTCATGCCGATGCCGCCGACCCCTACGAAATGTATTTTTTCGATTTTGCCATACATAGAGAAAACCCCTTTTACCGTTGGCCGATTCTGTCCAGCATCCTGTCGACGATGACCTTCCCCGCATCGGTCCTGCCGACCGCCCGGGCATTGCTGCCGAGCTGATTGAGTTTCTCCCGGTCCCCCGCGAGTCCTGTGATCGTCTCCACGAGGTGCTGGGGCGACAGCTCCCGCTCCAGCAGCATCTCGGCTGCCCCTTTCTTGAGGAGCGCCTCCGCGTTGCGGCGCTGGTGGTCGTCCACCGCGTGGGGATACGGGATGAAGAGACAGGGCTTGCCGCAGGCGGTCACCTCGGCGATGGTGGTGGCCCCGGCCCGGCAGACCACCAGGTCGGCCAGGCGGTAGGCCGCCGCCATGTCGTCGATGAACGGCACGACCTCGGCCCTGATCCCGCTGGCGGCATAGGCGGCGGCAACGTCATCCCGGTCCTTTTCCCCGGTCTGGTGGGTCACGCTGAACGTTCCGCCGAGGCCCGCCAGGAGCGGCGCGGCAGCCGCCATGGCCATGTTGATGCTGTGGGCCCCCAGGCTGCCGCCGAATACCAGGAGGTGGAACTCCCCCAGCTCGCCGGGCTCGCGTTCCCGGGCAGAGGGGGGCGTTGCAGCGGCGACGATATCCAGGATCTGCCGCCGGAGCGGATTGCCGGTCAGGACCGTCGTCTCCTTCGGGAAAAAGCGGGCCGCCTCTTCGAGGGAGATGTAGACCTCGGCAGCGAAGCGTGACAGCACCTTGTTGGCCATCCCCGGGTATGCGTTCTGCTCGTGCACGAAGCGGGGGATCAGCATCCCCCGGGCTGCCATGAGGACCGGCGCGGAGGCGTAGCCACCGACCCCCAGCACCATGTCCGGCATGAAGTCCTTCAGGATCTGCCGGGACTGGGAATAGCTGTACAGGAACCGCCCGAGCCCGGCAAACAGCCCGGAAGCCCCCTTCCCCCTGAGCCCGCTGGCCGAGATCAGCCGCAACGAATAGCCGAGGCGTGGCAGGACCTTCGCCTCCACCCCCCGTTCCGTGCCGACGAAGAGGACCTGGTTGGCCGGGTCGCGGGAGAGGAACTCCTCTGCCACCGCGATCCCCGGGAAGAGGTGTCCGCCGGTACCGCCGCCTGCTATGAGAAGTTTCATGCCGTCCCCCTCATCCTGCTGGAGATGTTCAGCAGGATCCCCACGGCCACCAGGCTGAGTATGAGGGAGCTGCCGCCGTAGCTGATGAAGGGGAGGGCCAGCCCCTTGGTGGGGAGGAGCCCCATGACCACCGCGATGTTGACGAACGCCTCGACCCCGAGCAGGACGGCGATGCCGAACGCGAGAAAACGGCCGAAGTTGTCCTCGGCATGGATCGCCACGCGGATACTCCGGTGCACGAGGAGGAAGAACATGGCGGCAACCGTCACCGTGCCGATGAACCCGAGCTCCTCGCCGATGACGGAGAGGATGAAGTCAGTGTGGGCCTCGGGGAGGTAGAAGAGTTTCTGCTTCCCTTCCCCCAGCCCCTGTCCGCCGACCCCGCCGGTACCGAAGGCGAGCCACGACTGGATGATCTGGAACCCGGTGTTGCTCGGGTCCGCCCAGGGGTTCAGGAACGACATGATCCGCCGCCAGCGGTACTCCTTGTGCCTGATGGCGTAGTAGACGAACGGCGCGGAAAACATGACGATGGAGATGACATGGGAGACCCGCATCCCGCCGGCAAAGAGCATGACCATGGCAACCCCGGCCAGGGTCATGGAAGAACCCATGTCCGGCTGGATCATCAGCAGGCCGATCATCACCATGAGCACGACCATGTAGGGGACGAGCCCCTTGAACCAGCGGATCTGCTCCTGCTTCCGGTCAAGGGAGTAGGCCATGAAGATGATCAGGGCCAGCTTGGCCAGCTCGGCGGGCTGGAAGTTGAAACCGGGGAGCCGTATCCAGCGGGTCGCCCCCTTGACGTTGCCGCCGATGCCCGGGATGAACACCAGCACCAGCGACAGGAGGCAGGCGAGGAGTATGGGGACGGCGGCCTTGCGCCAGAGGTGGTAGTCGGTCCGCATGGTGACGTACATCAGGCCGAAACCGAGTATGGCGTAGAGTCCCTGGCGCTTCAGGAAGAAGAAGCTGTCGTGGAACTTTTTCGCCGCCATGATGGAGGAGGCGGAATAGACCATGACCACGCCGAAGCAGGTGAGGGCCACCACCATGGTCAAGATGACGAGATCGTATCCTTCGAGTTTTTTCAGCATAGCGACTGCTTCCACACTGGCACCGTCAAGGGTTGCCGAATCAGGGGAAATCTACCCCTGCAATGCATTGACAGCGGCGATAAACCGCTGGGCCCGTTCTTCGTAGTCGCGAAACATGTCGAAACTCGAGCAGGCAGGCGACATCAGCACCGTGCCGCCGGCCGCGGTGATCTCGGCGGCGAGCCGCACCGCCTCCTCCATGGTGGCGGCCCTGCGGGTATCGGTGAGTGCCCCCAGCTCCGCCTCCATCCGCCCGGCAGCCTCGCCGATCAGGATGAGGTGCCGCACCCGCTCCCTCACCAGGGGGACGAGGGGGGCATAGGAGCCACCCTTGTCCTTGCCGCCGGCGATGAGGGTGATATCGTCGAAGCTTTCCAGTGCCTTGACCACGCTCCCCACGTTGGTGGCCTTGCTGTCCTCGTAGTAACCGACCCCGCCGACAGAGCGGACGAACTCCATCCGGTGGTGCAGCGACTCGAACCCCCGCACGCAGGCGAGGCTCTCCTCCGGCCGGCACCCCAGCAGCAGGGCGCAGGCCAGGGCGGCCATGATGTTTTCCAGGTTATGCACCCCCGTGAGACGGAAACCGTCCGTGGGGAAGGTCGCCTCAACCCCGTCGTGGCGATAGACGATGACCCCGTCGCGGCAGAAGATCCCCTCCGCCAGCTCCTTCGTGCGGCTGAAGGGGAAGATCCGCGCCGCCAGGGTCGGGGCATACTGCCAGACCAGCGGGTCGTCGGCGTTGAGCACGGCGTAATCGTCGCGGCTCTGGCCGGCGAAGATCCGCAGCTTGGCATCGATGTACTCCTGGTAGGCCCCGTAACGGTCCAGGTGGTCCTCGCTGATGTTCAGCAGGGCGGCCACCCGGGGCCGGAAACGGTCGACCCACTCCATCTGGAACGAACTGATCTCCACCACCACCCGCTCCACCTTCATCCCCGACTCCACCAGCTCGATCAGGGGATCGCCGATGTTCCCCCCCACGTAGGTGGCAAAGCCGCTGGCCCTGAAGAGCTCGCCCGCGATCGTGGTGGTGGTCGTCTTGCCGTTGGTGCCGGTGATGGCGACGAGGGGAGCGTCGATGAAGCGGCTTGCCAGCTCGATCTCGCTGACGATCGCCACCCCGGCCCCCCGGGCGGAGAGGAGCAGCGGGTGGTCCTGGGGCACCCCGGGGGAGACGACGACGAGGTCCGCGCCGGTGAAATCCCCCTCCTCGTGGCGGCCGAGCACGTAGCGGATCCCCAGGCCGGCCAGTTCGGCCAGCTGCTGGGTCAGCGCCTCGGTGCTGTGCAGGTCGGTGACGGTGACCCGCGCCCCGGCGCGGGCGAGGAACCGGGCGCAGGCCACCCCCGTCCGTGCCAGGCCGACCACCAGTACGTTTTTACCGACAATTTCCATAACCGCCGCTTACCTCATCTTCAGGGTGGAGATCGCCACGAGGGCGAGAATGATGGTGATGATCCAGAAGCGGACGATGATCTTCGGCTCCGCCACCCCCTTGAGTTCAAAGTGGTGGTGGATCGGCGCCATGCGGAAGATCCGCTTCCCCCGGTACTTGTAGGAGCCGACCTGGAAAATGACCGACAGCGCCTCGATGACGAAGATGCCGCCGACGATGACGAGGAGGAACTCCTGCTTGGTCAGTACCGCCAGGGTCCCGAGCCCCCCTCCCAGGGAGAGGGACCCCACATCACCCATGAACACCTCGGCCGGGTAGGAGTTGTACCAGAGGAAACCGAGCCCTGCCCCCACCATGGCGCCGCAGAGGATCGCCAGTTCACCGGTGCCGGGGACGTAGGGGATCTGCAGGTAGGCGGAGAGCTTGGAGTTACCGGCGATGTAGGCAAAGATCAGGTAGGTCGCCGCGTTGATGGACACGGGGCCGATGGCCAGGCCGTCGAGGCCGTCGGTCAGGTTCACCGCATTGCTGGCACCGACGATGACCAGGACCGTGAAGGGGATGTAGAACAGGCCCAGGTCGGGATGCAGCCGCTTGAACAGGGGGAAGTAGAGCTGTTCGGAGTAGCCGGGCATGGTGTAGAGGACAATTCCCACGACGCTGGCCAGGAGCACCTGCCAGAACATCTTCTGCCGGGGGGTCAGCCCCTTGGGGTTCTTCTCCACCACCTTCTTGTAGTCGTCGACGAAACCGAGAACGCCGTAGCCGCCGATGATGAACAGGGCCAGCCAGATGAAGGTATTGGTCAGGTCGGCCCAGAGGAGGGTCGGCACGACGATGGCGGCAAGGATCAGCACCCCCCCCATGGTCGGGGTCCCCTGCTTCTTCAGGTGGGACTCGGGGCCGTCCGTCCTGATCACCTGGCGCGCCTGCAGCCCCTCCAGCCTCCTGATCACCCACGGGCCGATGAGAAAGGAGACCAGCAGGGCGGTGATCATGGCGTAAATCGACCTGAAGGTCAGGTACTTGAACACATTGAACAGCTTGATGTCCGTGGCCAGCGGATAAAAAAGATGATAGAGCATCAGGCTCTCCCCCCGGCATATTCCCGGCTCGCAAAATTCTCCCGCAGGGCGCTGGCGACCAGGTCCATGCGCATCCCCCGCGACCCCTTGACCATGATGTAATCCCCGTCCAGGTGATCCCTGATGATATCAGCCACGATCTCCTCCCGGGAGTCGGCGATCACCACCTCGTCGGCGGGCATCCCCGCCTCGAGGGCGGCGGCGGCAGAGGTGCGGGCCATCTCGCCGTACAGGTAGAGGCGGTCGACGCAGGTCCCGGCCAGGTGCCCCACGTCCTTGTGGGCCGCTTCGCTCTCGCTCCCCAGCTCCAGCATGTCCCCCAGCACGGCGATCCCCCGCTTCACCCCCTTCAGCTCGCGCAGGGTGAGGAGGGCCGCGCCGACCGAGGCCGGGTTGGCGTTGTAGCTGTCGTCGATCAGCACGACCACCCCCAGGTCCTCCAGCTTGAACCGCTTGTCGTAGGGGGTGAATGCGGAGAGTCCGGCGACGATGTCGTCCAGCGGGATGCCGGCGGCGGCGGCAGCAGCGGCGGCGGCGAGGGCGTTGTAAATGTTGTGGCTGCCGAAGGCACGCAGCGTCACCCCGGCCCGGCTGCCGAACAGCTCCAGGGTGAACGACTGCCCCTCGTTGCCGAGGCTCACGACCTCCGAAGCCGACACCTCGGCCCCGTGCAGGCCGAAACCGACCCGGGTGACACCGGCGGCCGTGCGGCAGGCAGCGATCAGGGGATCGTCGGCATTATACACCGCCGTCCCTCCGGGGGGAAGCCTGAGAAACAGTTCCCCCTTTGCCCGGGCAACGCCGGCGACACTCCCCAGGGTTGCCAGGTGGGCCGGGTAGGCGTTGGTGATGATGCCGATGGATGGGGCGGCGATCTCAGCCAGCCGGTCGATCTCGCCGAACTCGCTCATCCCCATCTCCAGGACCCCCCAGCGATGGTCGGGGGTGAGCCGGAAGAGCATCTGGGGGAGGCCGATCAGGTTGTTCAGGTTACCCGCCGTCTTCAACCCTTCCCCGGTGGTTGCCATGATGGCGGCAAGCATCTCCTTGGTGGTGGTCTTGCCGTTGCTCCCCGTGATGCCGATGACCGGGATGGTGAACCGCCTCCGGTAGGCCGCGGCCAGGTCCCCCAGGGCCCGGAGGGTGTCCTGGACGGCAATGCAGCAGAGGGAGACGGGCGCCGCGTTGCCGGCCAGCCAGCGCTCCTCGGCCAGGGCCACCCTCCCCCCTGCGGCGGCAAAGGTCGCGATGAAATCGTGGCCGTCGAACCTCTCACCCCGCAGCGGCACGAACAGCTCCCCGGAGCCCACCGTGCGGGAGTCGGTGGAGACACCGGTCACGCTCCCTTCGCAGCCGCCGACCACCCTGCCAGCCGTGACGGCTGCTATCTCACTGATACTGAACATTACCCTCCAAGCTCCGCAAAAGCCCGGGCAGCTTCCTCCCGGTCGTCAAAGTGATGTTTGGTCGTGCCGATGATCTGGTAATCCTCGTGCCCCTTGCCGGCCAGCAGCACCAGGTCGCCGGGCCGCGCCACCGTGGCCGCCAGGCGGATGGCCGCCCGCCGGTCGGCCACGACCGTGAACCCCCTGGCGTCGAACCCTTGTGCCAGTTCGTCGGCAGCGTACTCCCGCACGCTCTCCGCCACTCCCGGCACGACGATCCCGGCCCTGATCTGCTCCAGGATCCTGACCGGGTCCTCGGTCCGGGGGTTGTCGGAGGTGATGATGGCCAGGTCGGACATTTCCGCCGCGATCCGCCCCATGATCGGCCGTTTGCCGTTGTCCCGGTCCCCGCCGCAGCCGAAGAGGGTGATGATCCTGCCGGTGGCTAGTTCCTTGATCGTGGCAAGCACGTTGGCCAGGGCATCGCCGGTATGGGCATAATCGACCAGACAGGTGACCCCCCGCCCCGTGTCGACCCGCTCCATCCGGCCGGGCACGGTCCCCTGCCCCTCGATGCCGGCCCGGATGGCCTCCAGGGGCAACTCCAGGGCGATGCCGGCTGCCACGGCGGCCAGGATGTTCGACAGGTTGAAGCGGCCGAGGAGGCGGGAAACAATGGGCACTTCGCCCGCCGGGGTCTTCAGGGTGCCGCGGATACCGTCCACCGTCGACGTATAGCCGAGCGGCCTGACATCCGCCTCCTTCCCGATGGCAAAGGTAATCACCGGGCAGGCTGCTCCCGCGGCAATGCGGGCACCGCTCGGGTCATCAAGGTTGATCACCGCCCGACGCCGCGGCTTGACCCCGTCGGGGACGAGAAGCTCGCTGAACAGGCGCTGCTTCGCCTCCAGGTACTGCTCCATGGTGCCGTGGTAGTCAAGGTGGTCCCTGGTCAGGTTGCTGAAGATTCCCACGTCGAAACGGCAGCCATCGACCCGCTTCTGTTCCAGGGCATGGGAGGAGACCTCCATGACAAAGCCCCGGGCCCCGCCGTCGGCCAGGGTCCGGAGCGCCTTCTGCAGCTCGGTCGATTCAGGGGTCGTATGGGAGGCCTCGATCACCGTCCCGCCGAAACGGTAGCTGATGGTGCCGAGAACTGCCGGCGGCAGGCCTGCCGCCGCCATGATCGCCTCGATCAGGTAGGTCGTGGTCGTCTTGCCGTTGGTCCCGGTTATCCCCACCAGGGGGAGCCGGGACGTCGGGTCGCCGTGGAAGGCGGCCGCCATGCGGGCCATGGCCAACCGCGCGTCGGCGACCTTCACGACGGTCGCACCGGCGGGGACCTGCTCAAGGTCCTCGACCACCAGGGCGGCAGCGCCGTTCGCCGCGGCGGCCGGGAGAAACCGGTGGCCGTCCGTCACCACCCCCTTGAGGGCGAAGAAGAGCGCTCCCGGCCCGGCCTGCCTCGAGTCGTGGCAGAGGGAGACGATCTCGGGGTCGGCCGGGTTGCGGATCTCGTCGGCTGTGACGGCGTGCAAAAGTTCAGACAGTTTCATGTGACCTTACCTATCCTCTCCCCATGAAAAGGCGAGGTCAGGCGGACGGTGCCAGCCTGACCCAGACAGGATCCGCGGGGGTGATCTTGCGCCCCGGGGGGGGGCTCTGCTCCACGACCCTGCCGCTGCCGATGAGACGAACGTTCAACCCCGATTTTTCCATCAGTTGCAGCGCCTGGCGCATGCTCAGTCCGTGGAAATTTGCCATGAGCACCCCGTCCCGGGGGGAATTCTCCTGGGGGACGTCCTCGGCCTCAGCAGCGGCGACAACGGCCGCCCTGGGCTCCTCCTTCTTCGCCTCGACGACCTCGCCTTTCTTCTTCAGCGGCTGGTTCGGGGGGACCCGGAGGTAGCAGAGCGTCTGCTTGGCAATGGCGCTGAACGCCGGTGCCGCGACGACGCCGCCGTAGGGGCTGGTTTTCGGTTCGTCCACGACGACGAGGATGGTAAGGCGCGGCTTGTCCGCGGGGACGAAGCCGACGAAGGAGGCGGTCCGCTTGTCGATGGAGTACCCCTTGGTCACCGGATCGGCCTTCTGGGCGGTACCCGTCTTGCCGGCAACCTTGTAGCCGTCAACGGCGGCGCTGGTCCCCGTCCCCCCCTCGGCAGCAACGGCCTCCATCATCCTGGCAACCTGCCGTGCCGTCTCGGCGGAGATCACCCGCTGCTTGGTGGCCGGCGAAAACTGCTTGATCACCCCCCCCTTGTCGTCCAGCACCCTGTCCACCACGTAGGGCTGCATCAGGCTGCCGCCGTTGGCAATGACCGACATGGCGGTGACGAGCTGCAGGGCGCTGACCGAGATCCCCTGGCCGAAGGAGATGGTGGCGAGGTCGACCCCGTACCACTGGCTCTTGTTGCGCAGGTAGCCGGCGACTTCACCGGGAAGGTCCACGTTGCTCCTGGCGCCGAAACCGAACCTGCGCAGGTAGCCGTAGAGCCGCTCCGGACCGAGTCTGCTGCCGATCTTGGCAGCGCCGATATTGCTCGAATACTTGAGGATGTCCCCCACCGAGAGCCGGCCGTACTTGTGGGTATCGTGAATCGTGCGCCCGCCGATGGTGAAGACGCCGTTCTCGCAGTTGAACGCGTCCTGCGAAGAGATTACCTTTTCCTCGAGGGCCGAGGCAACGAGAAAAACCTTCATGGTCGAGCCGGGCTCGAAACTGTCGGTGATGGCCTTGTTGCGCAGTGCCTGGGAAGATGCCTTGGCAACGGCATTGGGGTTGAACGTGGGGTAGTTGGCCATGGCCAGCAGTCTGCCGGTCGCCGGGTCCATGACAATGGCGATGCCACCCTTGGCTCGGCTGTTTTCCACGGCGGCGGCGAGCTCTTTTTCGGCGATGTACTGGATGTTCTTGTCAATGGTCAGGGCGATGTTCTGACCGGTGGAAGCTTCCTGCTTCATCATGCCACGGGTGGCGATGTCGCGCCCCAGCGCGTCACGCTCCGTCACCATGTACCCGGTGTTGCCCAGCAGGACGGTATCGAACTTCCGCTCGACCCCCTCCAGCCCTTCGGGGTCCAGGCCGGTGAAACCGATGACATGGCTGCCGATCTCCGCATTGGGGTAGAAGCGTTTCGGCTCCTTCACAAAGGCGAGCCCCTCGATATCCAGCTTGCGGATCGCCGCGGCGACCTCGGGAGTCAGGCGCCGCTGCAGCCAGACGAACCCCTTGTTCCCCTGCATCTTCTTTTCCAGCTGGTCCTTCGGCACCCCCAGGAGCGGCGCGAGCTGAGCCGCGGCAGCAGGGACATCCTCCATGTTGCGCGGCTCGGCATAGAGGGAATCCATCTCCACCGAGACCGCAAGGGCGGAGTTGGTGGCATCATAGATCGCACCCCGGGAAGGGGTCAGCTGGACCACCTTCAGGTGCTGCTTTTCAGCCAGGCGGGCAAAACGTTCCTGTTCGAATATCTGCAGGTAGAAGGCACGGGAGACCGTCACCATCAGGAGGAACACGAACACCACCCCGATGGCGCGGATTCTCAGCCGCGTCCATTTCTCCCTGTCATCTCTCACCTGACCTGCACCACCTGCTGTTCGGTGGGGAGCGACATCCCCAGTTCTCCCTTGGCGAGGGACTCGATCCGGGCGGGTATCTTCAGGGAGGCGACCTCGAGCTTGAGCCTGTTCTGCTCCTGTTCCTGCTCCTTGAGCTCACGGCGCAGGTCACCGACGGCAATGTTGAGATCGACCACCTTTACCCGCGACCAGACATGAAAGACCGCGATCGTGCTCACCAGAGCGATGATGGAGATCATCCAGACAAAGACGTCGCTTTTCTGCTCAGCGACCCCATCGAGTCGCCGCGGATCGGCTACCTTGTCCATTGTTGCCCGTAGATTGGCCATAATCCCCTCCTCCTGCATCACTCAACGACGAAAAGCCGCCGCGGCGTATCCGCGGCTGCTGTTAAAGTTTTTCCACTGCCCTCAACTTGGCGCTGCGCGCGCGGGGGTTTTCCGCCACTTCCCGCTCGCCGGCCATTACCGGCCGCCCCGTGAGGACCCTGACCTCGGGCCGGTGACCGCAGCTGCAGACGGGGAGATCCTTCGGGCAGATGCAGCCGGTGGACAGCTCCCGGAACATCTGCTTCACGATCCGGTCTTCCAGGGAGTGAAACGAGATGACGACCCCCCTTCCTCCCGGTTTGAGGAGCTTTACCGCCCCCCGGAGCCCCTCCTCGAGGCTGGAAAGCTCCTCGTTGACGGCGATGCGCAGCGCCTGGAAGGTACGGGTGGCGGGATGGATGCGCTCCTCCCAGGCCTTGCGGGGGATTGCCCCCTTGACGATGTCGGCCAGCTGCAACGTACCGGTCAGGGGGGCTTCCTCCCTGGCCTTGCAGATGAAGGAGGCGATTCTGCCGGCCCAGCGCTCCTCACCGTACTCCCTGATGATCCTCGCCAGCTCGCCGTGAGAGAGCCTCCCCACCAGCTCCGCGGCCGTCTCGCCGCGGCTCCGGTCCATGCGCATGTCGAGGGGCGCGTCCTGCAGGAAACTGAACCCCCTCTCCACCGTGTCCAGCTGGTGCGACGACACCCCGAGGTCGAGAACGAAGCCGTCGATTGCGTCTATCCCCAGCCCGGGCATGGCCTCCCCCATGGCGGCAAAATTTCTGTTGACCGGCCGGAACCTCTCGCCGAAGGGGGCGAGGCGGGCGGATGCGGCGCTGATCGCGGCCATGTCCCGGTCAAATCCGAACAGCCTGCCGTCGGGCCCGCAGGCCTCGAGGATGAGGGCGGAGTGGCCGCCGCCGCCAAGGGTGCCGTCCAGATAGATCCCGCCGGGGCGGGGTGCCAGGTACTCCAGGACCTCCGCCGGCAGCACCGGTATATGTCTGAAGCCGGACACTAGAGCCCCAGTTCCGCTGCAGCCTCGGTACCCGAGGGGAAATTCCTGATGTTCTGGATCTGGACCTTATCCCACTCCGACTGGCTCCAGATCTTGATCTTGTCCATTGCCGCGACGAAGAGGATGTCGCGCTCGAGCGCGGCGCCCTTGCGCAGGTGCGGCGGCACGAGGAACCTGCCGAGCTTGTCCACGGTCAGCTCCACCGCCGGGTTGATGATGATGTTGATGATGCTCTCGCGTTGTGCGGAGGTAAGCCCCTTGCTGTTCTGGAAATTCTCCTCGAAGGTGAAGAATTCCCGGTAGGGGAAGATGAGAAGGCCGGAGCTGTACATCCCTCCGCCAAGGTCAACCGGAGAGGAGTTGGTGAGGAAGAAACGGTCGTCGCCGAAACTTTCCACAAGGATTTCCCTGAACCTGGCCGGCAGGCTTGTACGCCCTTTGGCATCGATGGTCGTGGGATATATCCCCCTAAACTTTGCCACTCTTCACCACCATTTCCCACTTTTTTCCACTTTGTGGGAAAACTATAATGGCGAGCACGGGGAGTGTCAAGTTAAAATACCGGTTCTGAATAACTTTTTCCCCGATTGCTCCCCCGGCGGCAGAGGGTGGAGAACAGGGCGGGGCAGACAAAAAAAGGCCTCACCCTGAAGAGGGGAGGCCCCATGCATGACGTGCCGGAACACGCTCGGTCAGCTTTTCTCTTTATCCTTCTTCCGGTCGAGGAGCGACACCACTTTCGGCCGGGGACCGCGTGACGCATCCTCCCGGGCTCCGGACGGGACATCCTCGCCGGCCGGTTCTTCGTGGACCACCGGCGACTCCACCTTTTCGAGCATCAGCGGCGTCCCCCCCATGGTAAAGGGAGCCCCGGCGATCTGGCTCTCGTCGAGGATCCAGGTATAGACCTGCAGGGGGAAGGTGAGCACCAGCAGCTTGACCTGCCACCACCCTTTTTTCACGTCGGGGACGATGTCCTCCACCCGGGCATAGAACCCGGGACGCCCCTCCACATGAACCAGCACTAGATCGTTGATCGTCGCCATCGGCACCTCGGAAATGTAGTCGACTGCTGCGTCTTCGGCCTGGCGCTCCCCGCAAAAAGACCTCCGACGCGGCGGCGTCACGGAGGTCAGGGGAAAGCGAACAGAGCACCGGCATCAGCAGGTAAACAGCCTGCTCCCCGCGGCATGGGCACGGCCGAAGGTTATCAGCAGGCCGTTGGCAAACCGGTTGCCAAGGAGGAGCTCCAGACAGGCATAGAGCCTGCGCAGCTCCTTCTCCAGGGAGGCAAGCTCCTGGCGGTCCGGGCCGGGGAGCAGCTCCTCCACCCGGTCGCAGAGAAAGATGATGCAGTTGAGCGGCCGCAGCCCCGGCTCCATCAGGCAGCCGCAGCCGGTGTGATAGGGGCAGACGGGACTGGCGAAATCGGGGGTGAACAGCTCCCTGCCGGCGGCAAGATACCCGAGCAGGTCCACGACGGTGAAATGATGCTTGCCATGACCGCAGCAGAGCCCCCGGCAGTCGGCGCAGATCCCCTCGGCGTCGACCGTTGTCGCCAGGCGCTGGTAGGCCTCCTTGACAACGGCTATCTCCGCCGCGAGCTCTCCCACCCGCTGTTTCAGGGAGGGTGGGAGAAGACCGTACTCCCGCACTGTTGCAGCAACTGCCGCGGACCACAGCTCCCGATTCGTCACCGTATCTCCTGAAAAAAATTGGTCGAAGCAGGCCGTAAGCCGGGTTCTGTCCCCGCCGCAGGTTACCCGGGGGCGGGTGGTAGCCATTCATCTAGGGCCGCCGTTGCCGGCGGCCTCGAGCAGCCAACCCGGAAGCACGGACGGGCCGTCCTTGACGCTCCCCTATTCGGCCTTGCTCCTGGTGGGGTTTACCTGGCATCCGGCGTCACCGCCGAACCCGGTGAGCTCTTACCTCACCCTTTCACCCTTACCCGCCGGCGTCAAAGCGCCGGCGGGCGGACTTCTCTCTGTGGCACTATCCCTGGGGTCACCCCCGCTGGACGTTATCCAGCACCATGCCCTGTGGAGCCCGGACTTTCCTCCCCCTCAGAGAGGCGGCGGCTACCTGGCCTGCTTCAACCAAACCTTGCACTGCTGTAACTACGCAAGACTACTCCTGCCCCTCCAGATGAAGCACCAGGATCCTCTGGCAGTGGGGGCAGGTGATGAGCTCCTCGCCACGGAAGAGGTTGTTGTACATCTGCGGCGGGATATGCATGTTGCAGCCGAGGCATCCCCCGTCGCGGGCCTCGACCACGGCCACCCCCCGGCGTACTTCGCGCAGCTTCTCGTAGCGCTTCAGCATGCCGGCCGGGATCGACTTCACCAGCTCGTCCCTGATTTTCACGTCGGCGGCGGCGGTTGTCTCCTCGGCGTCGATGCGTGCCTGCACCTCCGCCTTCTGCGTGACGATATTCTCCTCCAGGGTCGCGGTGTCGCTCTCCATGGCGTCCAGCTCCCCCTTCAGCTCCTCCCCCCGGGTCGTCTTCTGGAGGATCTGCTCCTCCAGTTCGCCGATCAGCTTCCTGGCCGACGCGATCTCCTTGTTGACCGCCTGGTACTCCTTCTGGGTGGTAATCCCCTTCAGGTTCGCCTCGGAGCGGGTGATGTTGGCATGTTCCGTGGCAAGGTTCTCCTCAAGGGTCTTACGCTCCTCCTCCAGGGCGGCAAGCTCTTCCCGCTTGGCCTCGATGGCGTCGCGGGCTTCCTGCAGCCGGCTGTCCAGAGCCTCCACCTCCGAGAGCGCATCCTGAATCCTGGCCTGGGTGCCATCGGCCTTGAGGTCCAACTCCTGCAGATCTTCCAGTAGCATCAATTTTTCTCGCACAACCTTCTCCTCTCATACGTTTTGTCTATGTGAAAGCAGCTTCAGATAACAAGAAACGGGTCGTTCTCCCCGGTGCAGGTCATGACCGCCACCTCGAGGCGCCGGCGGGCAAGCTCCCCGACGAGCTGGGCGGCGAGCCCCTCGATCATGACCTTCTCGGTGGCGAAGTGCCCGGCATCGATCACGGCAATCCCCTGTGATTCCGCCTCCCGGGCCTCGTGATACTTGATGTCGCCGGTGACGAAGAGATCCGCCCCCTGGCGAACCGCATCCCGCAGCAGCGAAGCGCCGCTGCCACCGCAGAGGGCCACCCTGGAGACGCGCTTCCCCCTCTCACCCACCAGCCTTAGGGAGGAGACGCCGAGGCGCTCCTTCACCAGGCCGGCAAAATCCTCGAGAGCCACCGGCGACGAAAGCTCGCCGATCCGGCCGATCCCCAGGACGCCCCCCTCATTCTGCAGGGGGATCAGGTCGAATGCCGGCTCCTCGTAGGGGTGGGCTCCCCGTAGCGCCTTCAGGGCCGGCTGCAGCTCGCTCCTGCGGAGCATGATCTCGAGACGGCACTCCTCCACCGTCTCCCTCTTCCCCACGTCACCGAGAAAGGGGTGTGCCCCGGCCAGGGGCGTGAAGGTACCGAGGCCGCTGACCCGGAAGGAGCAGTCGGCATAGGTGCCGGGCATGCCGCTGTAGGGGAGCAGGGCGTCCATGAGCGCATCCTGGTGGGAGAGGGGGACGAAGACCACCAGCTTGAGCAGTTCGCCCCGGGCGGTCACCTTCAGGGGGCGACACCCCTGCAGACCGAGCCTGGCGGCGAGGAGGTCGTTGACCCCGTTGTCGGCAATATCGTAGTTGGTGTGGAGGGAGGCGATGGCCAGTCTGTTGCTGATGGAGCGGTGGATGAGCTTGCCTGCCTCGTCGGCAGTGGAGATCCGTTTCAGGGGTTTGAAGATCAGGGGGTGGTGGGTGACCAGCAGGTGGCAGGAGTGGTGTATCGCTTCCTCGATGGCGGCGGGACAGGGATCGAGGGCCACCATGATCCTCCCCACCTCCGCCGTCGGGTCGCCGACCTGGAGCCCCACGTTGTCCCACTCTTCCGCCAGGGCCGGAGGGGCTATTTTGTTAATGATTCCGATAATATCAGAAAGTTTTGCCGGCTGCATGCAGTTAAAAGAAAAAGAGTGCACCCGGGTGGTATGCACTCTCTTTCCCCCTCGTATGGGATTTTTCCAACGTAAAGCGCTTTATGGGCATCTCCACGTAAACCTAGAAAGATGGTGGGCCCACCAGGACTCGAACCTGGGACCTACCGGTTATGAGCCGGTAGCTCTAACCAACTGAGCTATAGGCCCGTAAAGCGAAAAGTCATAATAAAACCGGTACCGAGCCGATGTCAAGCTTTTTGCCGGTCAGTAGAGTTCATACTTCATCAGCCGGCACTCCAGGGGGCCGTTCCAGAGGGGGATGCGCCGGGTGGCCTTGAGCCCCACCTGCTTGGCCAGTTCACTGTTGCCGCAGAGGATGTAGGCCGTCGAGCCGGCACAGTGCTGCTTCAGCACATCCCCCATGGTCCGGTACAGCCCGGCCAGCTCCTCCACCTCCCCCATACGCTCGCCGTAGGGGGGGTTGAAGATGATGGTCGCCGGCGACGAAGCCGGGGCAAAGGTGCTGAACTCGCCGGGGGAGAAGGAGACCAGCCGCTGGACACCGGCACGGGTGGCGTTCTGGCGCGCCATGTCGATGGTCCCCGGCGAACGGTCCAGCCCCCGGAGCCTGACGCCGAGTTCCCGCCTGCGCAGCTCCTTCGCCTCGGCCAGCACCCCCCGCCAGGCGACCGGATCGTGCCCCGGCCACCCCTGGAAGCCGAACCGTTCCCGGAGAAGCCCCGGGGCCGTGCGGGAGGCGAGCAGGGCTGCCTCGATGACGATCGTCCCCGAGCCGCACATGGGATCGTAGAGGGGGGTCTCCCCCTGCCAGCCGCTGAAGACCACCAGTGCCGCCGCCAGGTTCTCCCGCAGCGGCGCCTTGTTCTTGTCCAGCCGGTACCCCCGCCGGTCCAGGGAGTCACCAGCCAGGTCCAGGCTGACGGTACAGCGGTTCTTCACCAGGTGGACATTGACCCGCAGGTCCGGGCTTTTCGTGTCGATGCTGGGACGGCGTCCCCAGCGGTCCCGCACCGCATCAACGATGGCATCCTTCGCCTTGAGGGCGACGAAGCCGGAGTGGGTCAGGGCCGAGTCGCGCAGGACCGAGTCGACGGCCAGGGTCATCTCCGGCAGCACATGCCGGTTCCAGTCGATCCCCCGCACCCCGTCGTACAGCTCCTGGGGCGAGCTGCAGGGGAACTCCCCCAGGACCAGCAGGACCCTGCTCGCCGTCCGGAGCCAGAGACAGGCCCGGCAGCCATCCAGAAGCTCTCCCCGGAACGAGGCCCCCCCTTTTTCCATTTTGACCGCGGAAAGCCCCAGGGAGGTCAGTTCACCGACCACCAGCTCCTCGACCCCGCGGGGACAGGTGACAAAAAAATTCTCGCTCATGGCGGCCATACTGCCCGATGCCTCCCGTCAACGCAAGCAAAAACGGGGCACGTATCCCCCTCTCCCCCCCGCACCGTCAGCCGGTGATCGCCAGCACCTCCTCGTAGGTGGTGACCCCTTCGAGCATCTTCCTGATGGCCACCTGGCGCAGGTTTATCATGCCGTCCTTCCGGGCGACCTCGTAGCTGTCTCTTATACACATCTCCGAGCCCACGAGACCGTACTAGAT
>CALMBF010000122.1 GCA_937860145.1 uncultured Geobacter sp. | reverse complement strand
CGCCTGCACCGGCTGCCTTGCGGGAGCCATGGGGCTGGCGGGGAGGACGGGCGAACTCGGTATCCTTCTGGGGGGCCGGCACCGTGTAGTCGAATCCCTCCAGGGTGCGCCGCTCCAGGGGGGCACCGAGGGTCCTCTCGATGGTGCGGACCATGGCGCTGTCCTCGGACGTCACCATGGTGAAGGCGTCACCGCTGCGGGCCGCCCGGCCGGTCCTGCCGATGCGGTGCACGTAGGCCTCGGCCGTGTCGGGGATGTCATAGTTGATGACGTGGGAGACCTGGGAGACATCGATCCCCCGGGCGGCGATGTCCGTGGCCACCAGGATCTGGTAGGCGCCGCTGCGGAACCCGTCGAGGGCCTCCTGGCGGCGGTTCTGGGACAGGTTCCCCTGGAGGGACGCTGCCTTGTAGCCGGCCTTGGCCAGCTGTTCCCCGACGCGCTTCGCCCGGTGCTTGGTCTTGGTGAAGACCAGCACCGACTCGGTGTCCGTGTGCCGGAGGAGCTCCAGCAGGAGCGGCGTCTTCAGGTGCTGAGACACGGGGTAGAGGGCATGGCTGACCGTGACCGGCGGCGCGGTGTTCCCCACCTGGACGGTGACCGGGTCACGGAGGATCTCGCTTGCCAGGGCCCTGATGTCCGGGGGCATGGTGGCGGAGAAGAGCAGGGTCTGCCTCCTGGCCGGCAGCTGCCTGAGGAGCCGGCGGATGTCGGGGAGGAACCCCATGTCGAACATCTGGTCAGCCTCGTCCAGCACCAGCACCTCCAGGCTGCCCAGGTCGATGTTCCCCTGGGAGAGGTGGTCCAGGAGCCGGCCGGGGCAGGCGACGACGATGTCGACCCCCTCCTTGAGCTGGCGGATCTGGGGATTGATGTTGACCCCTCCGTAGAGGGTGATGCTCCGGCTGCGGCACTTCTTCCCCAGGGCGCGGAACGTTTCGTTGATCTGCTCGGCCAGCTCCCGGGTCGGGGCGACGACCAGCGCCCGCACCTTGCCGCGGGGGCCGTCGATCAGCCGCTGCAGGATGGGGAGGGCAAAGGCGGCCGTCTTGCCGGTGCCGGTCTGGGCCAGGCCCATGACGTCGCGGCCGAGGAGGACGGGGGGGATGGCCTGCCGCTGGATCGGGGTCGGGGTCTCATAACCGGCTGCGGCAACGCCGGCGGCTATGAGGGGGTGAAAGTCAAACTGGGTAAACTGCATGAATCTCCTAACTTTTTTCGGCCGGGTGGCCGTGGATGCGCCTCCCGCAAAAAAAAGCCCCGGGATGCCCCGGGGCTTTTCTGGTCAAAAGGGAAGGCGTGCTCGTTCATTGACTACTTGCCAAGCGTATCAACTTTCGCCCGCGAAAGTCAAGGGGCAATTCCGCCATAACTATGAGATTTTTCTCAAAATAATCCCCTTCGTCCCCTCCGGGACAGTCCCAAAAGAGCCAGACTGTGCCGCAATTAAGGTATACGCCGTATACTGGAGACGCGCCGGGCCGCCCTGACCGTCTGTTTTCAAGGGGTTGACGATCGGGTACACGTTGGCACGCCTTGTGTATTTTCCGTTTGCAGGTAGACTTAAAAAATCTGTACCCCACGTGGTAACAACGAGAAAAGGAGACAGCACATGAAACTCAGACTTATCGCCATCTTCGCCATCACCGCCTTCGCAGGATCAGCCTTTGCCGCCGATGTCATGGAGTTCAAGCGCGGGGTCAAGTTCAACCACAAGGCCCACCAGGAACTCCTCAAGGACTGCACCAAGTGCCACGCTGCCGCTGCCGGCGGCAAGATCGAGGGCTTCGGCAAGGACTTCGCCCACAAGACCTGCAAAGGGTGCCACGCCGAAGGGAAGAAAGGGCCCACCGCCTGCAAGGACTGCCACAAGTAATCCATCCCACTCCCACAGTTCTCACCCGGAAAGCGGCCCCACGGCCGCTTTTCTTTTTTCCCGCCCCCTCCCCTCCCCGTCTTTTCTGCTATAGTTGTGAAAATACCCAGCAAGGAGGAGGACCATGAGACTTCGCGACGTTCTGCTGCTCTGCGCCGTTTTCACGTTGATGACAGCCACCGCCTGGGGGAAGGTCATGGGGCGGGAGGTGGAGTACCGTGCCGGGGAGACGGTCCTCAAGGGGTACCTGGCGGAGAACCCGAACCTGAAGGGGAAACGGCCGGCGGTGCTGGTGGTGCACGAATGGTGGGGGCACAACGAGTACGCCCGCAAGCGGGCACGGATGCTGGCCGAACAGGGGTATGTCGCCCTGGCGGTGGACATGTTCGGCGAGGGTAAGACCGCCCGGCACCCCGAGGATGCCGGCAAGTTCGCCGCCGAGGCCATGAAGAACAAGGCGGTGGGGGAGGCCCGCTTCAACGCCGCCCTCGACTTCATCAGGAAGCAGCCCACGGTTGACGCCACCCGCATCGCCGCCATCGGCTACTGCTTCGGCGGCGGGGTGGTGCTCCACATGGCCCGCCAGGGGGCCGACCTGAAGGGGGTCGCCAGCTTCCACGGCTCCCTGGCGACCGATACGCCGGCCCAGCCGGGGAAGGTCAAGGCCAGGATCCTGGTCTTCAACGGCGAGGACGACAAGATGATCCCCCCCGACCAGGTAGCGGCCTTCAGGGAGGAGATGGCCAGGGCGGGCGCAGACTTCCGCTACGTGGGGTACCCGGGGATCAGGCACAGCTTCACCAACCCCGATGCCGACACCTATGCGAAGGA
The DNA here is from genome assembly GCA_937860145.1 of uncultured Geobacter sp. Classification (GTDB taxonomy): domain Bacteria; phylum Desulfobacterota; class Desulfuromonadia; order Geobacterales; family DSM-12255; genus CALMBF01. The sequence continues at coordinate 6,441 of CALMBF010000122.1, read as the reverse complement.
GTTCAACCTCCCCCTGGCCTACGACCGGAAGGCGGACCGGGACTCCTGGAAGCAGACCCTCCAGTTTTTGAAGGATATTTTCAAGTAAGATCGGCCGACCTCTGGCACGCAGACGGCGGGTCGTCCCAGGCGACCCGCCGCTACCGTGTCACCCTTACCTCCCGGGTCCCGTCCCTTTTTCTTCCGCACCCCAATCGCACTAATTTGACCCAGGTCAAGCATTCGCCCCTCCCCCTCGGCTATAAGGGACCATCCGTTTTACGGTACATTCTTTCCGAGGAGGAGATATGAAGGGGATTCGCAAGTTCATCTTCGCGGTGGGGCTGCTGGCGGCGCCGGCCATTGCCCTCACCCAGTTCGTCGGCGGGGTCGGCAACGCCGCCGACAAGTCAAAGTGCGTGGCCTGCCACGAGAAGGTCACCCCCGGGGTGGTCACGCAGCACCTGGCCGGCAAGATGGGACAGGCCGGCCTGGACTGCACCATCTGCCACGGCAGCGACCACCAGACGGCCGAGGACTATGCCAAGGCCCGGATGCCGACCCCCGAGACCTGCGCCACGTGCCACGGCAAGCGGGTCCAGGAGTACAAGAACGGCAAGCACGCCCTCGCCTGGGTCGCCATGAAGGCGATGCCGATGATCAACCACCAGCCGAGCGCCGTCGGCGGCGGCGACCTGAAGGGGTGCTCCGCCTGTCACAAGATCGGCGTGAAGGACGCCAAGGAGCTGGTCCGCTACGGCTCGGCCGGCTGCGACTCCTGCCACACCCGCCACAGCTTCTCGGTGAAGGAGGCCAAGGACCCCCGCGCCTGCCAGACCTGCCACATGGGCTTCGACCATCCCCAGTGGGAGATGTGGCAGACCTCCAAGCACGGGACCATCTGGCAGATCGAGCCGACCAGCGGCCGGGCCCCCACCTGCCAGACCTGCCACATGGGTGACGGCAGCCACGACGTCAAGACCTCCTGGGGCTTCCTGGCCCTGCGCCTCCCGGAGAACGATCCCGAGTGGCTGGCCAACCGGGTGACCATCCTCCAGGCCATAGGCGTCCTGGACGACAAGGGGCAGCCCACGGAGCGCCTGGAAGTGGTCAAGGCCGGCAAGGTGGCCCGCCTCACCAAGGAGGAGTTCGATCAGGAGCGGACCAAGATGGTCAAGGCCTGCACCCAGTGCCACAGCAAGAGCTACGCCGAGGCCAACCTGAAGGCCGGTGACGACATCATCCGCGAGGTGGACAAGATCTTCGCCGGTGCCATCCGCGACGTCAAGGGGCTCTACGACGACGGCATCCTGAAGAAGCCGGCGGGGTGGACGTACACGCCTGACCTGCTCCAGTTCTACGAGGCCAAGACCGCCATGGAGCAGGAGCTCTACCTGATCTTCCTGGAGTACCGCCAGCGGGCCTTCCAGGGGGCCTTCCACGCCAACCCGGACTACATGCACTGGTACGGCTGGGCCAAGGTGAAGGAGGCCGCCGCCCGGATCCATGAGGAGGCGACCAAGCTGCGGGCCGAGCACAAGGCCGGCAAGCACTGAACCGGTAACAGCAGACGCACAAAGGGCGGGGAAAGATCCCCGCCCTTTTTTTTGTGCGATGATGGCTACGAGAAGCCGTCAGCCCCCGGTCCGCTCCAGGAATGCGGCGATCAGGGTCAGGGCCTCGTCCTTCACGTCCTCCAGGATGTAGTGTCCGCCGTTGCTCCAGGAGTGGACCTCCGCCCCCGGGAAACGGCGCTGCCACTCGGCCAGGAAGTGGCGGTCGAAGACGAAGTCCTGCTCCCCCCAGAGGATCAGCGCTGGCAGGGGGGCGAACTGCCCCAGCCCGGCGGCGGTGGCGCTCACCAGGGCGTACCCCCGGTCGCCGGGGGCGAGGGGGATGTCCTGGACGAAGCGGAGGGTGGCGATCCGGTTCTGCCAGGAGTCGTAGGGGAGGCAGTAGAGCCGGCGCAGGCCCGCAGGCATGGGGTTGATCTTGCACCCCACCAGGGCGGCCCCCACGGCAAAGGCGTTGCAGCCCCGCACCAGCAGGGTGCCGAGGAGGCTGTCCCGGCAGATCTTCAGGGCCAGGGGGAACGGCTTTTCCGCCGGCAGGGGGAAGGCGGCGGTGTTGAGGATCACGAGGCGACTCACCCGCTCCGGGTGCTTGACCGCCCAGGCCATCCCGATCATCCCCCCCCAGTCGTGGACCACCAGGGTGACCTTCTCCTGCAGCTCCAGGGAGTCGACCAGCCGCTCCAGGTCCGCCACCCGTTGCTCCAGGGTGTAGTCGTAGCGATCGTCCCCCGGCTTGTCGGAGAGGCCGCAGCCGATGTGGTCCGGCACGATGCAGCGGTTGGTTTTGCTCAGCCGCTTCACCAGGTCGCGGTAGTAGAAGGACCAGGAGGGGTTGCCGTGGACCATGACCACGGGCGGCCCGCTCCCCTCGTCCAGGTAGTGGTACTTCAGCCCGTCCAGGTCCAGGTACTTCCCGGTGAACGGGTATTCGGCCTTCAGTTCGTCGGTGATGTTCAGAAAAAACTCCCTCAACAATAATCTTTCAGTGGTCTGAGCAGATGAAACCCGGAAAACCGGGGCTCGCGCAGAGACGCAGAGGCGCAGGGGAAATCTTATTTACGGAATCGAGATGCGGTTCAATCAGGTTCAGGGGAGGCTAGGCTGAGGTGTATGGTTAATCTGGTTCTCTCTGCGCCTCCGCGTCTCTGCGCGATATCGATTTTAGTCTACCACTCCACTCCGAGCATGAGACAGTTCAGCCCGCTCCCGATCCCCAGCAGCCCCACCCGCTCCCCGGGGAGGATCTCCTCCCGCTCGGCGGCGATGGCCAGGGTGAGAGGGAGGGAGACGGTCCCCATGTTCCCCAGGTACTCGAAGGTGGTGAAGTCCTTCTCCCCCGGGATTCCCAGGGTCTTCAGGATGGCGCTCTGGTGGGCCGACCCCACCTGGTGGCAGACCACCCGGTCAACCGCTGCCGACTGCCACCCCATCTCCGCCAGGAAGGCGGCCCAGGTGCGGCGCCCCAGCTCCACGCCGTAGTTCATGACGCTCACCGCGTCCGTGGACATGCTCTGCACGTAGCTCCCCTTCCCGTCCGGGGTCACCCCCCAGAGGCAGAGGGCGTGGTGCTCCGGCGCCGCCTTGGTGATCCCCCCCAGGAGCCGGTGGCCGCCCGTCCCGGGGAAGGAGCCGTCGGTGAGGAGGACCGCCACCGCCCCCGAGCCTCCCGTGAGGGTGGCGATGGAGGAGGCGAAGCGCTCCATGGTCTTCTCTTCCAGCATCCTGGCGATCATGATGTCGTTGATCTCCCGGGCGCTCTCGCAGGAGACCACCAGGCCGGCGCGGATCTGCCCCAGCTCGATCCGGTTGGCCACCTCCAGGATGCCGTTCAGCACCCCCAGGCAGGCGTTGGAGATGTCAAAGATGGCCGCGTCGCCCCCGACCCCCAGGGTGGCGGCCACGCGGCAGGCGGTGGCCGGCTCGAACTGCTCCCGGCAGACGCCGGTGTAGACCAGGGCCCCCAGGTCGGAAGGCTTCAGGCCAGCGCTCTCCAGGGCCTTGCGCCCGGCGGCCGCCGCCCCCCGGGAAAGGGGGTAGCCCGGTTCCCACCAGCGCCGCTCCCGGATGCCGGTGAGGGCCTGGAGCTGGCCCGGCGCGAAGCGAAGCGCCTTGTAGAGCGGCTCCAGGCGGCTCTCCAGCTCAGAGGAGGTGACCACCACCGGCGCCAGTTCGTAGCCGAGGGATGTGATCTGGACTTTACTGTATTTCATTTCCTTGCCTTTACGGTTGTGCGCAAATCCGCACGGTGAAATCGTTCATCTGGTAGATGGTCTTGCCGTCCACGGAGAGGTAGCCGGCACCGGTGATGACCTTGCATTCGTCGTCCACGCCGGTGATCCAGGCCTCCACCGTGACCTTCGTGTTGGCCGGGATGATCTGCCCCCGGTAGAGCCACGTGTGGGTGGCGCCGATGGCCGCCGCCTCGAAGACGCTGCCGTCCCGCCACCCCCACCGCTCGACGGCGGCGAACTTGAGGAGCTGTTCGAAGGACTCGAGACCGAGGGAGCCGGGGGTGACCGGGTCCTCGTAGAAGTGGGCCTTGAAGAACCACTCGTCCGGATCGACGTGCTTGACCCCCCTGAGGTACCCGAGCCCCTGGGGGCCGCCGTCGGGGACGTACAGCTCGATCGCGTCGATCATCCGTAACTCCTTCTCCGGGAACGGCGCGGTCGCCGGGTACTCCAGGCTCCGCCCCCGGGCGGTCTCCTCGGGGGTGGGGAGGTAGGGCCTAGCGTCCCGGATCCCCACCTGGTTGGCCAGCGCCTCCTTGGAGAAGAAGCCAAACATGGTCTCCCCCTCGTAGATCAGCCCCGCACTGTCCTCCACGGTGAAGTCGAACTCCTGGATAATCATGCCGCCGCTAGTGGCGGCCTTCTTGAGCGTTGCCGAGCAGGTGATGGTGCCGGTTTCGGGGGTGACGGGGCGGTGCTGCACCGCCGTGCCGCCGAGGTTCCTGAAGGAGATGTCCGCCTGGCTCTGGAGGGCCGAGCCGACGTAGGCGGCCAGCCAGCCGCAGGGCTGGAGCGCCGCCTCCAGGAGGACGCAGAAGGGCATCCTCGGCTGGCGGTCCGCCCCGAAGTACCAGGCGTCGACCGGGATGTCGTACTGGGCCTCGGCATGGGCGCCGGCCTGCATGACCCACGGCTCGCCCTTGACCCGCGTGACCCGGTCCATGAACTGGAACGGCGGGCCGGGGAGGCGGGCGATCTTGCGCCCCGTGCCGGCGTCGAAGATCCGGTACTTGTCGCCGAACCCCTCCGAGGGGTTGCCGTTACTGTAGGCGAGGATCTGCTCCTTGGTGTAGAGGGCGGGCTTTCTCTCACCCTCTCCCCGGCCCTCCCCCATCGAGGGGGAGGGCGCGCTTGAGTCCCCTCTCCCCTCGCGGGAGAGGGTTGGGGAGAGGGGGAACTTCCTCTGCCAGAGGTTTTCCAGCTGCTCCTTCGTGGTCCCGGTCAGGCGGGCCGACATGGTGGTGATCTCCACGATCGGCTTCCCGTCGGCGTACATGAGGGCGTCGCAGACCACGAAAGGCTCGGGACGGTACCCCAGCTCCCGGATGGTGACCTCGTAGGTGACGACCTTCGTCGTCTCCAGCACCTGGCCCCTGCAGCGCAGGCCGCTGGCCACGCCCGGGACCGGCTCGAACACCGCAGAATCCGCCTCGGCCACCCACCCCATCCGGAGGAGGAAGATCCTAAGGGTGTGCATGCAGCACTCGTACATGAGGGTCCCCGGCATGACCCGGTCGTCCACGAAGTGGCAGGTGATGAACCAGTCATCCGGGTGGATGTCCGCCTCGGCCCGGATGAACCCCTCGCCGTAGCGGCCACCCCGGGGCTGGACCGCCGTCACCCGGTGGACCAGCTCCATCCTCCCGCCGGGGATGGTGAGGGGGCGCCGGAGCGGCAAGCCCGCGAACAGGGGGCCGAAGCAGCCCGCAAGGTCCCCGGCCCGCAAGGCGGCCAGTTTCGCCCCGTCGTAGCTCTCCTCGGTCATCGGGACCAGCTCGGTCCAGTCCCCCGGGCGGCTCCCCTTGGTCGGCCGCAGGTCCAGGGCCGGCCGGACGATCCCCTTCCCCGCCTCCAGCTCGGCCGCTGAGAAGAAGCCGGCGCAGCCGTCCCGCATGGAGAGGAGCGGCTCGCCGTTCACGGTCGCCTCGAAGAAGAAGCGGAAGAGCCAGGTGTCCCCCTGGCGGAAGAAGCGCTCGATACGGATGTCGTAGCTGATGGTCTCCCCCGGCCCGGGGAGCCCCCGGTGGAAGGTGACCACCGCGTCCAGGAGGCGGTAGACCGCGAGTCCCCTGGTGATGAAGTCGATCCCCAGATAGCCGGAGAGGAACAGGTCGGCCTGGCCGGCCTCCACGGCGATGCAGGTGGGGATCCGCCCGCCGTCCAGGTACCAGGCGCCTTGGTGGATGTCGTGCTCCGTCACCACCCGCCCCTTGGTCATGGACCGGGGCTCACCTTCGAGGGCGGTGATCCGGTCCACCAGCATGAGGGGCTCGTCGGGGAGGCGGACCCGGGTGGGGAACCCGTCGGCCCCGGCGAAGTCGGGGCCGAGCATCCGCCCCACGGAGCCGATGGCGAACTCCAGGCACATGTCGCGGTCGAAGACGCAGGGACGCTGCGGTTTCACCGCCAGTGGAGCCTGTATCCCCTCTCCCGTCGGGAGAGGGTGGCCGGAGGCCGGGTGAGGGGTAGCTTCATCCCCCCCCAGGGCCTGCTGCAGCTCCATCTGCAGGGCGAGGGCCGTGGCCATGGCCCCGGACAGGGTGCCGCTGACCCGCAGGTACGACTCGTGGGCCTGTACCTTCGCCTCCTGGGCCCGGGCGAACTCCTGCACTGTCTCTTATACACATCTCCGAGCCCACGAGACCGTACTAGATCTC
>CALMBF010000121.1 GCA_937860145.1 uncultured Geobacter sp. | reverse complement strand
GCCTCTCGGGGGTGGACCGGATCTTCCGGATCGGCGGCGCCCAGGCGGTGGCCGCCCTGGCCTACGGGACCGACACCATTCCCCGGGTGGACAAGATCACCGGGCCGGGTAACATCTACGTCGCCACGGCCAAGAAGCTGGTCTTCGGCCAGGTGGGGATCGACATGATCGCCGGCCCGTCGGAGATCCTGGTGATCAACGACGGCAGCGGCACGCCGGCCCACATCGCCGCCGACCTCCTCTCCCAGGCGGAGCACGACGAGCTGGCCTCCTCCATCCTGATCACCACCGACCGGGGCTTCGGCGAGGCGGTGGCGGCCCAGGTGGAGACCCAGCTGGGGCAGCTCTCCCGGGAGAGCATCGCCCGCTCCTCGTGGGAGAGCTACGGCGCGATCATCGTCGCCGGCTCCCTGGACGAGGCGATCGACTTCTCCAACCGGATCGCCCCGGAGCACCTGGAGCTGGCCGTCAGCGACCCCTTCGCTTGCCTTTCGAAGATCAAGAATGCCGGCGCGATCTTCATGGGGCACTTCACCCCCGAGGCTGCCGGCGACTACCTGGCCGGCCCGAACCACACCCTCCCCACCGGGGGGACGGCCCGCTTCTTCTCCCCCCTCTCCGTGGACGACTTCGTCAAGAAATCATCCATCGTCTACTTCAGCCAGGGGGGGCTGAACCGGCTGGGCAGGGAGATCGTCCGGATCGCCGAGCTGGAGGGGCTTGAGGCCCACGGCAAATCGGTGAGTATCCGGCTGGCGAAGCAGCAGTACCGGGACTTCCGGGCCCTCCCTGTCGGTGGGCCTTTGAAAAACGGGTGATTCAATGATTCCACTTCGAGAGAACATCGCATCCATGGCAGGCTACGTCCCCGGCTACCAGCCGCCGGACATCGCCTCGTGGATCAAGCTGAACACCAACGAGAACCCCTATCCGCCGTCGCCGAAGGTCGTGGAGGCGGTCCTGGCCGAGCTGGGGAGCGACGGGGCCAGCTTGCGCACCTACCCCAGCGCCTCAAGCCAGAGTCTGCGGGAGATCGCCGGGGAGCTGTACGGGTTCGACCCCTCCTGGGTCATCATGGCCAACGGCTCCGACGAGGTCCTGAACAACCTGATCCGCGCCTTTGCGAGCGAGGGGGAGGAGATCGGCTACGTCCACCCCTCCTACTCCTACTACGCCACCCTGGCGGAGATCCAGGGGGCGAAGGTCCGTACCTTCACCCTGTCCGACGACCTCTGGATCGAACGGTTCCCGGAGCGCTACGAGGGGAAGCTCTTCTTCCTCACCACCCCCAATTCGCCCCTCGGCTTCGCCTACTCCCCCGGTTACATCGAGCGGCTGGCCCAGCGCTGCTCCGGCATGCTGGTGGTGGACGAGGCCTATGCCGATTTTTCCGATACCACTGCCCTGGAGCTTGTAAGGAAATATGACAACGTGGTGGTGACCCGGACCCTCTCCAAGAGCTACGCCCTGGCCGGCATGCGCCTCGGCCTGGCCATCGCCCGGCCGGAGGTGATCGCCGCCCTGGACAAGATCCGCGACCACTACAACCTGGACCGCCTGGCCCAGGCGGCCTGCGGGGCGGCACTCCTCGACCGGGAGTATTTCCGGGAGGCCTGCGCCAACGTGGTGGCCACCCGGGAGTGGTTCGCCGGGGAACTGGCGAAGATCGGGTATTCCGTCATCCCCTCCAGCGGCAACTTCGTCTTTGCCTCGCCGCCGGATGGAAACGGCAGGCGGGTATACGACGGCCTGTACGAGCGGAAGATCCTGGTCCGTCATTTCTCCGACCCGCTCCTGGCCCACGGACTGCGCATCTCCATCGGCACCCGGGAAGAGATGGAAACGACCTTGTCAGCATTGCAGGATATCGGATAAAGGGGGAGTCAATGTCCAGAACCGCCAGTGTGGAACGCGTTACCAAGGAAACCTGCATCAAGCTGTCCATCGATCTCGACGGGAGCGGGAAGGGTGCCATCTGCACGTCGGTCCCGTTCCTCGACCACATGCTCGACCTCTTCGCCCGCCACGGTCTGTTCGACCTGGAGATCGAGGCCCGGGGGGATATCGACATCGATTTCCACCACACGGTGGAGGATATCGGCATCGTCCTCGGCCAGGCGATCCGGGAGGCCCTGGGGGACAAGAAGGGGATCCGCCGCTACGGCCAGGCGACGGTCCCTATGGACGAGACCCTGGCCTCCGTTGCCACGGACCTCTCGGGCCGCCCCTACCTGGTGTACCACGTCACCCTGCCGAAGGTGAAGATCGGGGAGTTCGACGTGGAGCTGGCCCGGGAATTCTTCCAGGCCCTGGTGAACAACCTGGGGGCGAACCTGCATATCAACGTCATGTACGGCGACAACGTCCACCACATCCTGGAAGCCTGCTTCAAGGCGACCGCCCGGGCGCTGGACACCGCGACCCAGGTTGATCCGCGTATCCAGGGGGTCATGTCGACCAAGGGAACCATATGATAGCGATCATCGACTACGGCATGGGGAACCTCCGCTCCGTGCAGAAGGGGTTCGAGAAGGTCGGCTTCGAGGCGGTCGTCACCGCCGACCCGAAGCTCGTGCTGGAGGCAGACCGGGTAGTCCTCCCCGGGGTCGGCGCGTTTCGCGACTGCATCCGCAACCTGGAGGAGGGGGGGTTCATCGAGCCGATCCTGAAGGTCGTCCGGGAGGGGAGGCCGTTCCTCGGCATCTGCCTCGGCCTGCAGCTCCTCTTCACCGAGAGCGAGGAGTTCGGCCTGCACAAGGGGCTGGACATCATCCCCGGGCGGGTGGTCCGTTTCCCCGAGGGGATGACCGAAAACGGGGAGAAGCTGGCCGTGCCCCACATGGGGTGGAACCAGCTGACGCTGAAAAAGGAGACCCCCCTGTTCCGCGGCATCGCCGACGGCACCAACGTCTATTTCGTCCACTCCTACTACGTGAAGCCGGACGATCCCGCGGTGGTCGCCACCACCACTGGCTACGGCATCGACTTCTGCTCCGCCGTCTGCCGCGACAACGTGATGGCGACCCAGTTCCACCCGGAGAAATCACAGGAAAACGGATTGAAAATACTTAAGAATTTCGGAGAGCTTGCATGATCGTCATCCCGGCCATAGATCTGAAAGAGGGAAAGTGCGTCCGCCTGGAACAGGGGCTGATGGAGAAGGATACCGTCTTCAACGACAATCCCGGCGCCCAGGCGAAAGTCTGGGAGGACGCGGGGGCTGAGCTTCTCCACATCGTCGACCTGGACGGTGCCTTTGCCGGCGAGCCGAAGAACCGCCCGGCCATCGAGTCCATCGTCAAGGCCCTCTCCATCCCCACCCAGCTGGGTGGCGGCATCCGCGACATCAAAACCATCGAGGCCTACCTGGAGCTGGGGATCGACCGGGTGATCATCGGCACGGCGGCCCAGCGCAATCCGGAACTGGTGGAGGAGGCGTGCCGCCGCTTCCCGGGGAGGATCGTCGTCGGTATCGATGCCAAGAACGGCATGGTCGCGGTGCAGGGGTGGGCCGAGGTGACCGGCGTGACGGCGATCGACCTGGCGAAGAAGTTCGAAGGGTTCGGCGTTTCGGCCATCATCTACACCGACATCAGCCGGGACGGGATGATGGGGGGACCGAACATCGAGGCGACCTGCGCCCTGGCAGAGTCCATGAGTATCCCGGTCATCGCCTCCGGCGGGGTCTCCACTCTCCAGGATATCAGGAACCTGATGGCAGTGGAGAAGAGCGGCGTCACCGGGGTCATCACCGGCAAGGCGATCTACACCGGCGCGATCAACCTGGCCGAGGCGATCGCCCTGACGAAGGGGGCGTAAGCCATGCTGACCAAGCGCATCATCCCCTGTCTCGACGTGAAGGGTGGCCGGGTGGTCAAGGGGGTACAGTTCCTGGAGCTGCGGGATGCGGGTGACCCGGTGGAGATCGCCGAGCTGTACGATAGCCAGGGGGCCGACGAGCTGACCTTCCTGGATATCACCGCGTCGAGCGACGAGCGGGACATCATCATCGACGTGGTACGCCGCACCGCCGAACGGGTCTTCATGCCCCTCACCGTCGGGGGGGGTATCCGTACGGTGGACGACATCCGCCGGCTCCTCAACGCCGGGGCAGACAAGACCTCCATCAACACGGCGGCGGTGCACCGGCCCGAATTCGTCAAGGAGGCTGCGGAGCGGTTCGGCTCCCAGTGCACCGTGGTGGCCATCGATGCCCGCCGGGTGCCGGGGGAGAACCGCTGGGAGGTCTACACCCACGGCGGCCGCAAGCCGACCGGCATCGACGTGGTGGAGTGGGCGGTCAGGATGGAGGAGTACGGTTCCGGGGAGATCCTTCTCACCAGCATGGACTGCGACGGCACCAAGGACGGCTACGACCTGGCCCTGACCAGGGCGGTGGTGGACGCGGTCTCCATCCCGGTCATCGCCTCCGGCGGGGTGGGGAACCTGGAGCACCTCTACGACGGCTTTACCCAGGCCGGGGCCAGCGCCTGCCTGGCGGCCTCCATCTTCCATTACAAGGAGTACACCATCGGCGAGGCCAAGGAGTATCTCCGTGAGAAGGGGGTAGCGGTACGCCTATGAACACGCACGACGACATCCTCCAGGCGGTCTACCGGGTGATCCTGGAGAGGAAGGCACACCCGACGGAAAAGTCCTATACCGCGTCGCTGATGGAGAAGGGGGTCGACAAGATCCTGAAGAAGCTCGGGGAAGAGGCCACCGAACTGGTGATCGCCGGCAAGGGGGGGAGCCGGGACGAGATCGTCTACGAGGCGGCCGACCTTTTCTTCCACACCCTGGTGCTTCTCGGCTATCGGGATATCCCCCTGGACGACATCTATGCCGAGCTCCGGAGACGCTTCGGGATTTCGGGGATCGAGGAGAAAGAGTCCCGACCGTCCTGACGTGCCCCGGAAATGGGCACCCGCTGATAATTTTATTGACAATAAACCTATGCTTGCATACTATTAACAACCTTTGCATAGGAAACCGGCCTACCCTGGGTTGGAAATTGAAAGAGGGGGGGGTGAACATGAATGCCGGGAATCAAGGTAAAAGATACTGAGCCGTTTGAGCTTACACTGAAGAAATTCAAGAAGCAGTGCGAAAAGGCAGGGATCCTTTCGGACGTCCGCAAGCGCGAGCATTTCGAAAAGCCGAGTATCAAGAAGAAGAAAAAGGCTATTGCCGCTCGCAAGCGCGCGCTGAAAAAACAGCGCAAGATGGTCGACTAGGCGTATCCTTGCGTGTGACTGTCCGATGGGCGGACGGCAAGTCTTTTGATGGCGGTTATCGAAAGCTTGCACGGGCCTGAGCAGACTCCGGCCGATAACGCAGCTGGACAGGACGACCTGGGTGGGGGCAATCTCGTGATTGCCCCTACTTTTCTTTTCGGCCCGGGTACCATTTCACTGACGTCGAGGGGGCGATGAATCTTGTAGACATTCTAATCTGGCTGGTGCTGTTAGGATTTGTTTTCAAGGGATTCACCAAGGGACTTGTCCGCCAGATATGTTCCCTGCTCGGCTTCCTCGTCGGTGGCTGGGCTGCCCTGAAGTACTATCTCTACCTGGCTGAAGCAAGCCGTCATATCATCCATCTGCCGCCCAATGTGGCAACCATCCTCTCCTTCGCCTTCATCTTCCTCGTCGTTGGGCTGCTGTTCTATCTCCTCGGTCACCTGCTGACGGTAATCTTCAATATCATCCTGCTGGGGGGGGTCAACCGGATCGGCGGGGTGATCCTCGGTTTCCTCGAAGGGGCATTCATCCTCTCCATGGTGCTCTACTTCGGGGTCAGCAAACCCCTGCCGGACAAGGTGAAGGGGTATCTGCACCGCTCGCGGACGGCTGCGCCGTTCATCGCCACCGGCAAGGAGATCGTCGCCGGCTGGGCAGGTGCGCAACCGGCGGAGAAGGACGCGGTGACACAGAAAAAGGGTGCGGCTCCGGAGAAACACAGGGAATAGCAGATGATGATTCCGGAGGAAAAGATTGCCGAGGTCCGGGAGCGGGCCGGCATCGTCGAGGTGGTCTCCGACTACATCAGCCTGAAGAAGTCCGGGGCCAACTACCTGGGACTCTGCCCGTTTCACGGGGAGAAGACCCCCTCGTTCAACGTCAACCCGGCCCGGGGGATCTTTCACTGCTTCGGCTGCGGGGTCGGCGGTAACGCCGTCACCTTTGTCATGAAGATGGAGGGGATCTCGTTCCCCGAGGCGGTCAAGCTGCTCGCCAAGCGGGTCGGCGTGACCATCGAGGAGCGGCTTCCCACGGCGGCGGAAAAGAGGCGCCTGGACGAGAAGGAGCAGCAGCTGGCCATTGTCGCCATGGCGGCGGAATACTACGCCGGGCTGCTGCTGCGGGACAGGGCCGGTGAACCGGGGCGGCACTACCTTGCCGGCCGGGGTGTGGAGAGTGAGATCATCACACCCTACCGTCTCGGCTATGCGTCGGAACAGTGGGACGGGCTGTCACGGTATCTGCGCCAGAGGGGGGTCCCCCTGGAGCAGGTGGAGCGCCTCGGCCTGATCAAGCCGAAGAGCAGCGGCAGCGGCTACTACGACCTGTTCCGCAACCGGCTCATCTTCACCATCGCCAACGTGCACGGCCAGCCGATCGCCTTCGGCGGGCGGGTCCTGGACGACTCGCTCCCCAAGTACATAAACTCTCCCGAGTCGCCTCTCTACAACAAGAGCGAGACCCTGTTCGGCATCGACATGGCACGGCAGGCGATGCGGGAGCAGCGGGCCGTCATCATCGTCGAGGGGTACTTCGACCACCTCGCCCTCTACCGGGCGGGGATCAGGAACGTGGTGGCGACCTGCGGCACGGCCCTGACCAGCGGGCACCTGCAGGTGATCAAGCGGTACGCCGAGAGGATCTACCTCCTCTTCGACGCCGACAGCGCCGGCAGAAAAGCGACCTTCAGGGGGATGGAGCTGGTCCTGGACGAGCAGCTCCCCTGTTTCGTGGTGGAGATGCCGGCGGGGGATGACCCGGACAGCTTCCTCGCCAGCCACTCTGCCGAGGAGTTCAACGGCCTGCTGGCCAAGGCGCGCCCTGCACTGGATTACTGCCTGCGCGACCTCCTCTCCCGGAACGATACCGGAACGGTCGCGGGGAAGAAAGCGGTCATCGACGCGTTCCGCCCCCTGGTACAGAAGCTCGCCGACTCGCGGGAGCGTAATCTCTACGTCAGCGAGCTCGAAAGAGTTCTGGATATGGAGCCGGGATCCTTGACCAGGGGGGAGCGCACGCAGGCTCGGCCGGCTGTGGCAGCCACGGAGCGGCGCGTCTCCGACCCGGCCCTCTCCCTGCTGGCCCTGCTGGCCCGCTACCCGGAGATCGCTGCCGAATTCCGTGCTGCAGCGGTTGAGGAGCTGCTGCCCCAGGATTTGCGCCCCCTGGCGGCAAAACTCCTGGAGTGTATTGAAACAGGTGCCGGGGTCGACTTCTCCGCACTCATCGCCCCACTTGCCGAGACCGAGCTGGGGAGAGCGTTGACAGGTGTGCTGATGGACGACTCCCATCTTGCGGACATCGACCCCCACCGGGCCCTGCAGGACTATCGGCGGGCCCTGGAGAAGCAGTCCCTCCAGCAGCTTGATGCGAAGAGCCTGCGCCGGGAGTTGCAGTACCTGGATTCCGATTCTCCGCGCTACATGGAGATAATGGCAGCACTGAATGACTTGCGAAACAAGAAATCACAATTACTATAAACTATGAGGGATAACTCCGACGTGGTCAGGGCAGGGCGCAGCCCCTGGTTTCCGGTCGGGAAGGGGAAGTACATGGCCAAGAAGAGCATTGAAGAGGTAAAGCAGCTGATCGATATGGGGAAGGAGAAGGGGTTTCTGACCTATGAAGAGGTCAACGACCTTCTCCCCCCCGATATCGTCTCTTCCGAGCAGATCGACGACGTGATGAGCATGTTCGGCGAGATGGAGATCGAGATCGTCGACTCGGTGCAGAAGGTGAAGATCCCCAAGGTCAAGCTCGACCTGGAAGACGAGGAGGAGATCGAGGGAGAGCAGGAGGAGCAGGAGTTCGAGCCCGGCGCCCTGGGGAGAACGAGCGACCCCGTCAGGATGTACCTGCGGGAGATGGGGTCGGTCTCCCTCCTGACCCGCGAGGGGGAGGTGGAGATCGCCAAGCGGATCGAAGAGGGTGAGCGGGATGTCGCCGGCGTCATTCTCAATACCCCCATCACCCTGAAAGAGATGGTCTCCCTCGGTGACCGGCTGCGCAAGTTCCAGATAAACGGCTCCGATATCAGCAAGGAGGTCGAGGAGGAGGAGCTGGAGGACGACGAGGAGGATCACCAGCGCACCCGCTTGCTGGCCATCATGGACGAGATCCGGGATATCGACATCCGGATGGACGCCATCCTTGCCGAAGAGAATGGCGAAACGGCGACGGCCGACGAACGGGCGAAGCTGGCCGAGGAGAAGGACGGCCTGAAGAGCCGCCTGGCGGAGCTCGTCAAGTCGTTGCGGCTCAAGGACCGCCACGTGGAGAAGATATCCCAGCGCCTGAAGGAGCTCTCCGGCAAGGTGGACCGGATCATGCGCGAAGTCGTCGAGCTGGAGAAGGAGGCCAGGTGCCAGCCGGACCTGCTGGTCTCCTACCTCACCGACCCCAGCGGCGGGAAGGGAACCCCCCAGGCGTTCATCGCCTCCCTCGGCTTCCCCGAGGAGGAGGCGCAGAAGCTGGAGAGAAAACTCTCCGCCCTGGAAAAGAAGCTCCACAAGGTCGAGGAGGAGTCGGGCTTCCGTGCCTGCGAGCTCTCCCAGGCACTGGTGGCGGTCGAGCAGGGGGAGCGGAAGGCCAAGCAGGCAAAGTCGGAACTGGTGGAGGCGAACCTGCGCCTGGTCGTCTCCATTGCCAAGAAGTACACCAATCGCGGCCTGCAGTTCCTCGACCTGATCCAGGAGGGGAACATCGGCCTGATGAAGGCGGTGGACAAGTTCGAGTACCAGCGGGGGTACAAGTTCTCCACCTATGCAACCTGGTGGATCCGCCAGGCCATCACCCGGGCGATCGCCGACCAGGCCAGGACCATCAGGATCCCGGTCCACATGATCGAGACCATCAACAAGCTGATCCGCACCAGTCGCCAGCTCGTGCAGGAGATCGGCCGGGAGCCCTCTCCCGAGGAGATCGCCGAACGGATGCAGCTCCCCCTCGACAAGGTACGGAAGGTCCTGAAGATCGCCAAGGAGCCGATCTCCCTGGAAACCCCCATCGGCGAGGAGGAGGATTCCCATCTCGGCGATTTCATCGAGGACAAGGGGGTCGTCTCCCCCCTGGAGGCGGTGATCAAGGCAAACCTGTCGGAGCAGACGGCCCGGGTGCTGGCGACCCTCACCCCCCGGGAGGAGAAGGTCCTGCGCATGCGTTTCGGCATCGGCGAAAAGAGCGACCACACCCTGGAGGAGGTGGGCCAGGATTTCGAGGTCACCCGGGAGAGGATCAGGCAGATCGAGGCCAAGGCGCTGCGGAAGCTGCGACACCCCAGCAGGGCCAAGAAGCTCAAGAGCTTCGTGGAGTAGCGGTTACCACACGGGTCGCGGCAGGAAACTGCCGCGACCTTTTTTTGTCCGCCCAGGGATACTGACACCCCCATGAAAAAAATCGTCAACATCTACCTGATCACCGCACTGGCCGTTGTCCTGGTCCTTTTCCTGTACCACCGGCAGACCGACCTGCTGGAACGGTTCGAGGAGAAGACGTACGATCTCAGGGTCCAGGCGCTGCACACCCCGTCGGTGGGCACCTCCCCCATTGCCATCGTCGCCATCGATGACCGGACCATCGGCGAGCTGGGGAGGTTCCCCTTCTCCCGGGAGCACTATGCCGCGCTCCTGGAGGTGACGAGGCGGGCCGGGGCGAAGGCGGTGCTGTTCGATGCCTTTTTCCCCGAGCAACAGTCCCGGAGCATCGACGAGGAGTTTGCCGCCGCCATCCGCCGCAGCGGCAACGTTACCCTGGCCTGCGGCATGGAATTCGCCCCTGACGGCACGGTTTCCGGCATCACCTCCAGCATCCCCCTCCTCGAAAAGGGGGCCAGGAGGATCGCCCAGATCAACGTGCTGCCGGACAGCGACGGGGTCATCCGCTGGACACGGCTCGCCATCCCCCATGGCGGCAGGTTCTACCCCTCCCTGGGGCTGAGCGGAGCAGCGGAGCTCCTGGGGGCGGACGGCTTCCAGGTCGGTCCGCGCTCCGTGCGCCTCGGTGACCGGGTCATCCCGACGGACAGCGAGCAGCGGATGCTCATCGCCTACAGCGGCCCGCCCGGGACCTATCCGCGCTACTCCTTCGTCGATGTGCTGCGGGGGAGGGTCGGCGAGGAGAAGCTCAGGGGGAAGGTGCTGTATGTCGGGGCGACGGCCCTCGGCATCTACGACATGAGGATAACCCCCTTCTCCAACAACTCTCCCGGGGTCGAAGTCAACGCCACTGTCGCCGACAATATCGCCAGGGGGAATTTCGTCACCCGGGGGGGGATGGAGGGGCTGATAGACCAGGCCTGCATCATCCTCCTCGGGATCGTGACCGCCCTGGTGAGCTGGAAGCTGCGCCACGCCGTCTCCCTCCCCCTCGTCTGCCTGCTGGTCGCCGGATATGTCTATTGCTCCTCCCAGGTCCTCCAGGCCGGCCGGTGGATAAGCGTCGTCTACCCGGTTTTCGCCATCGTGCTGGTGTATGCCCTCGTCGCCTACTACCGTTTTTTCATCGTCGACCGGCAGGCGAGGGATATCCGCTCCATGTTCTCCAGCTACGTCTCCAGGAGGGTGGTGGACGAACTGGTCAAGAATCCCGCCCTGGCCAGGATCGGCGGTGAGTCGAGGGAGCTGACGATACTCTTCGCCGATGTGAGGAACTACACGTCCTACAGCGAGAGGCGGTCGCCGGCGGAGGTGGTACGGATCCTCAACGACTACCTGGCCGCCATGACCGATATCATCATCAGGTACGATGGCACCCTGGACAAGTTCCTCGGTGACGGCATCCTGGCATACTGGAACGCACCACTCCTCCAGGAGAATCACGCCGAACTCGCCTGCCGCTGCGCCCTGGAGATGATGGCCGCCATGGGGCCGCTCCAGGAGAAGTGGCGCATGGCCGGCGACGAGCCCCTCTCCTGGGGGATCGGGATCAACACCGGTGAGGTCATTGTCGGCAACATGGGGGCCGTTGGCAAGAAGATGGAGTACACCGCCATTGGCGACAATGTGAATCTCACCTACCGGATCCAGGACAAGAGCAGGGAGGCGGGGTGTGCCGTCATTACCCGTGCCCTGCGGGACCGGGTGGCGCACCTCATGGAAACCGAGGAGCTGGGTGAGATCATGGTCAAGGGGAAGAGCATTCCCGTCGCCGTTTATGGGCTGAAAGGGGTGCGGAGCCCCTCGGCCGCTCCCCCCGGGGGGACGACCCGTTGAATTCGAGGATGAAATCCCGTATAGTCACGCGGGGGGATTGACGATGTTCAGACACGCCATTGCCATACTGTTTCTGCTGATCTCTACCGCCGCCCACGGGGCCCACCAGGTCAAGTTCGTGGCTGAAGTGGCCGTGGAGGGGCCCCAACGGGTAGCCCCGGACCAGAACGGTAACCTGTATGTCACCACCAGGGAGGGGGCGGTCGCCGTCTATACCCTCGACGGCAAGAACGTGCTGACGATCAGGGGCAACGATCCCAGCGGTGACCCCCTGCTGAAAAAGCCGGCCGGCATTGCCGTGCAGGGCGACACGGTCTACGTCTGCGACACGTCCCTCGACCGGGTGGTCATCTTTTCCCGGGGGGGAGGATACCGCGACAGCTTCGGCGAAGGGGGGAGCGGCCCCAAGCAGTTGAGCAATCCGAGCGGCATCTTCGTCTACCAGGGGGTGATCTACGTTGCCGACTACGGCAATGACCGCATCCAGGTGTTCGGCCCGAACGGCGTCTATCTCCAGTCCATCGGAAGGACGGGCGAAGGGGAGGCGCTCCTGAAGAGCCCGACGGATGTCGCCGTGGACAACCGGGGGAACGTCTATGCCGTCGACGGCGAGAGCCGGCAGGTGAAGGTCTACCGCCAGGACGGCACCTACGCGGGGAAGATCTCCGGCCCGGACAAGCCGTTTTCCCTGGCCATGGCGGGTGACGGCCTCTTCGTTGCCGACGTCGATAACTACAACATCACCAAGTACGGCTTTAACGGTGAAAAGATCTTCTCCTTCGGCACCCTTGGCGACGACAAGGTCCAGTTCAAGGAGATCGCGGGCATATCCGCAGACCGGTTCGGCAGGGTCTATGCCGTCGACCGGGAGAAAAAGAGCGTGCAGGTCATCGGGACGGACAAGGGGGAGGGGGGCGACCTCCCCCTGAGCGTCGCCCCCCCCACCGCCG
>CALMBF010000120.1 GCA_937860145.1 uncultured Geobacter sp. | reverse complement strand
GTTCCCCCTCCCCGTGGTGGTCAAGCCGTCCCGGGAGGGGTCGTCGGTGGGGGTGAGCATCGTCAAGAGCGCCGCCGAACTCCCGGAAAAGCTCGACCTCGCCTTCGGCTATGACCGGGAGGTGCTGATCGAGAAGTATGTGAAGGGGCGGGAGATCCAGGTTGGTATCCTGGACGGCACGGCGCTGGGCGCCATCGAAATCGTGCCGAAAAACGAATTCTACGACTTCGAGGCGAAGTACACCGACGGGATGGCCACCCACATCATGCCGGCGCCGCTGCCCGAGCACGAGTATGCCGCCCTGCTCCGTCTCGGCGAGCGGGCCCACGGCGCCCTCGGCTGTTCCGGGTACAGCCGGGTCGATTTCATCGTCACGCCGTCCGGCGAGAGGTATCTCCTCGAAGTCAACACGCTGCCGGGGATGACCGCCCTGAGCCTGCTCCCCGAGATCGCCCAGCACGCGGGGCTCGGCTTTGCCGAACTCGTGGAGCGGATTGCCCTGTCGGCTGCCCTCAAGATCTGAGGGGGGCTCCGCTCCGGGTTGCATTTCAATATGTTGTGGTCGATACGGCATTTTTTTGGCAGGAAAACACAATTTCTGCTATAAACCGCTATTAAGATATGCTATAAAATCGTACTGAAGAAAAATCGGCAGGGCCGATGCGTACTTCAGGACGAGCGGTCCGGGGGACCATGCGCGAACTCAGCCTGAACAACCAGAAACCAGTGACCAGGAACCGCTTCAAAAAAGAGCGGCGCACCTACGACCTGCGCGGTTTTTTGAAAAAAGCCGTGCGGCTGACGGCCTCCCTTGTGGTCGTCTCCATGGTCGTCCTGGTTGTCTACGAACTCTACGGATTCCTGGGGAGAACGACCTTCCTGCGCCTCGACCGGATCGAGGTCACCGGACTGAAGAGGCTGAAGCAGGAGGAGGTCCTCGCGGCGGCCTCCGTCAGGGAGGGTCAGGATCTCCTCTCCCTGAGGCTGTCGCGCATGGGGGAGCAACTGGCCAAGAACCCCTGGATAGAGAGTGTCCGGGTGCGGCGCAATTTCCCCCACTCCCTGTCGATCAGCGTTGTGGAGCGGGAACCGGTAGGGGTCGTCAGCATGGGGTATCTCTACTACCTGGACAGCAGGGGGGAGATCTTCAAGCCGTTGCAGGAGGGGGACAGTCTGGATTACCCGGTGATCACCGGCCTGAGCGAAGAGGATATCCAGCGCGATCCAGCCGGCTCGAAGGAGACCCTGAAGGTGATGCTCGGCCTGCTCGACCAGCTGCGCGGCAACAAGACCGGCATTACCCTTGCCGACGTATCCGAGCTCCACTACGACAAGGGATTCGGTTACACGCTCTTTACCATGAACCGGGGACTCCCCGTCAGGCTCGGCATGAGTGCCTTCAACGAGAAGCTCGTGCGCCTTTCCCGGATCTACGGTGAACTCCAGCCCCAGCTGTCCGGCCTGGAGTATATCGATCTCGATTACAACGACAGGATCGTCGTCAAGAAAACATGATGTTATCGGCAGCCGGCCGCTGCCATGGAATACGGGGGTATACATGTCTGCCAGAAGAGACAATCTCATTGTCGGTCTTGATATCGGCACCACGAAAATATGCGCCATCGTCGGTAACCTGACCGAGGATGGCATCGACATAGTAGGCATCGGTTCCAGCCCTTCCCACGGACTCCGCAAAGGGGTGGTCATCAACATCGACAGCACGGTGCAGTCGATCCGCAAGGCCATCGAAGAGGCCGAGCTGATGGCCGGGTGCGAGATCAAGACGGTCTTTGCCGGGATCGCCGGCGGCCACATCAAGGGGATCAACTCCCAGGGGGTGATCGCCATCAAGAACCGCGAAGTCTCCCCCGAGGATGTCAAGCGGGTCATCGAGGCGGCCAAGGCGATCGCCATCCCCATGGACCGGGAAGTCATCCACATCCTCCCCCAGGAATTCATCATCGACGATCAGGACGGTATCCGCGAGCCCCTCGGCATGAGTGGTGTCCGTCTCGAAGCCAAGGTGCACATCGTCACCGGAGCGGCCGCCAGCGCCCAGAACATCGTCAAGTCGTGCAACCGTGCCGGCCTGGATGTCTCGGACATCGTCCTCGAGCAGCTCGCCTCCTCCGAGGCGGTCCTCTCCCCCGAGGAGAAGGAGCTGGGGGTGGCCCTGGTCGATATCGGCGGCGGGACGACCGACGTGGCCATCTTCATCGACGGTGCCATCAAGCACACCGCGGTCCTCTCCCTCGGCGGGCACCAGATCACCAATGACATCGCCGTGGGGCTCCGCACCCCCATGGCCGAGGCCGAGAAGATCAAGCACAAGTACGGCTGCTGCCTCGCCTCCCTGGTCGGGAAGGACGAAACCATCGAGGTCCCCAGCGTCGGCGGACGCAAACCGCGGATCCTCTCCCGCCAGCTGCTGGCTGAGATCCTGGAGCCGAGGGTTGAGGAGATCTTCACCCTGGTCAACCGGGAGATCGTCAAGTCCGGCTACGAGGACATGATCGCCTCCGGCGTGGTCATCACCGGCGGCAGCACGATCCTGGACGGGATGCCGGAGCTTGCCGAGCAGATCTTCAACCTGCCGGTCCGCCGGGGGACGCCGCAGAAGATCGGCGGCCTGGTCGACGTGGTCAACTCTCCGGTGTACGCCACCGGCGTCGGCCTGGTGATCTACGGCAGCCGGCACATGGAGGTCGCCACCCACTTCCCCACGACCCAGAGCGACGACAGTCTGTTCAGGAAGGTGAGTAAGCGGATGAAGGAGTGGTTCGGCGAATTCTTCTAGCGAGCGCCACTTTTTCGCAATCTCTGCGTTGATCTGCGGAATTGCTTGTGCGACGTAGCGCTGCTACGACTCCGCGCAATTCCTTGATCGCCTTGACCTTGCGAAAAATTGACACTCGTGCTGATAACAAAAACAGGTGCGATTCACCATTTAATTTCATAATCAAGACCGGAAAAGGGGGTACGGTATGCAGTTCGACTTTGATATCGAGCCGGCGGCAAAAATCAAGGTGGTAGGTGTGGGTGGCGGCGGCAGCAATGCGGTCAACACGATGATCGACAAGCAGGTTCACCACGTGGAGTTCATCGTTGCCAACACCGATGCCCAGGCACTCAGGCACTCCAAGGCGCCCACCAAGCTGCAGCTCGGCTCCCAGCTGACCAAGGGGCTCGGCGCCGGCGCCGATCCGCACGTGGGGCGGGATGCCGCCATGGAGGACCGCCTCCGCCTGGCCGAGACGCTCCAGGGCTCTGACATGGTGTTCGTCGCTGCCGGCATGGGTGGCGGCACCGGCACCGGGGCCGCACCGGTCATTGCCGACGTGGCCAAGGAGATCGGCGCCCTGACCGTGGGCGTGGTGACCAAGCCGTTTTCCCGGGAAGGGAAGCAGCGGATGGCCAAGGCTGAGGAGGGTATCCGTGAGCTGAAGAAGCACGTTGACTCCCTCATCGTCGTCCCCAACGACCGCCTCCTCGGGCTGGCCGGCAAGAACACCTCCATCCTCGATGCGTTCAAGCCCTCCGACGACGTGCTCCGCCAGGCGGTCCAGGGGATCTCGGACCTGATCACCACCACCGGTATGATCAACGTGGACTTCGCCGACGTCAAGGCGATCATGAGCGTCCGCGGCATGGCCATGATGGGGATCGGCATCGCCAGCGGCGACAACCGGGCGGCCGAGGCGGCCACCGCGGCCATCTCCAGCCCGCTCCTCGAGGACATCGATATCTCCGGTGCCAAGGGGGTTCTGGTCAATATCTGCGGTTCCGCCAACATGACCATGGACGAGTACGAGGTCGTCAGCCGGATCATTCACGAGAAGGTCCACGAGGATGCCAACATCATCATCGGTCTCCTGGTCGACGAAAACCTGGGGGAGAGCCTCAAGGTAACCGCCATTGCAACCGGCTTCGGCGACCGTTTCGACAAGGAGAAGGAGCGGATCGAGCGCGAGAAGGTCACCAAGCTCCAGGGGGTCCCGGGCCGCACCGACTGGGACCGGCCGACCTTCGAGCGCAACCGTGAAGAGGGGCAGCGTCGCCCTACGGCGGCCAGGCAGCCGAGCTTCCTCATGGACGAGGAAGACCAGTACGACATCCCCACGTTCCTGCGCAAATCAGTAGACTGATGTCCGTTTTCCTCCCCGGCTCCCCACCCCCTCCTATAGGGGGGCCGGGTCTTTTTCTCTTTCTCGCGGCAGACCTTCCGCCATGTCCTGGAAAATCAAGGTAAATCTGAAGAACAGGCTCGCAGCCGAGTCGGGCAGCACCGTCAGCCGGCGCGGCGGTCGCCTGCGGGTCTGCCTCGTCTACCCCAACCGCTACCGGATCGCCATGAGCAACCTGGGCTTCATGGCGGTGCACTCCCTGATAAACTCGTACCCCGACATGCTCTGCGAGCGGGCATTCCTCCCCGATCCCGACGAACTGCGGGAGTACGAGCAGTCCCGCACCCCGCTCCTCTCCCTGGAGACGCAGCAGCCGGTGGGGGATTTCGACATCATCGCCTTCTCCGTCTCCTTCGAGAGCGACTATCTCAACCTCCCCCACATCTTCCGCCTGGCGGGACTCCCCTGCTACGCCCGCGAGCGGAGCGAGCGCCAGCCGCTGGTCATTGCCGGCGGCGCCGCCCTCTTCCTCAACCCCGAGCCGGTGGCCGACTTCCTCGATCTCGTCTGCCTGGGTGAAGCCGAGGTGTTCCTCGGGGAACTCCTCGCGGCCCTGGCGGAGGGGATCGCCACCCCCCGGGGAGAGCTGCTGCAGCGGCTGTCGACCATACCCGGGGTGTACGTGCCGGCCCTGCGGCGTCCGGGTGACGGCACCACGATGGCCCGCCAGTACCTGCAGGGGCTGGACGATGCGCCGGTGGCCACCACCATCAACACCCCCGAGACCGAGTTCGGCGACCTCCACCTGGTGGAGCTCTCCCGCGGCTGTCCCCGGGGGTGCCGCTTCTGTGCGGCGGGCTACATCTACCTCCCCTACCGGCAGCGCTCCCTCGAAACGATCAGGGGGCAGGTGCTGGAGGCCATCGGCCGGGGACGGAAGGTCGGCCTGGTGGCAGCGGCGGTGGGGGATTACCGTGGCATCGGCGACCTCTGCCGCGACATCGTGACCCGGGGGGGGAGCGTGTCCGTATCGTCCCTGCGCATCGACGGCCTGGACGAAGCCATGATCGACGTCCTGGTCGCTTCCGGCCACAAGACCGCCACCCTGGCCCCGGAAGGGGGATCCCAGCGCTTGCGGGACATGATACGAAAGGGGATCAGCGAGGAGCAGATCCTCTCCGCCTGCCAGCTGCTGATCAGCAGGGACATCCTCAACCTGAAGCTGTACTTCATCATCGGCCTGCCGACGGAGACGGACGAGGATATCAGGGAGCTGCTCGGACTGGTGGAGCGGATCAGGCTCCTGGTGCTGGAAAAGGCCCGGCTCAACAAGCGCCTCGGCGAGATCACCCTCTCCGTGAACCCCTTCATCCCCAAGCCGTTCACCCCGTTCCAGTGGTGCGGCATGCTGGAGCAGAAACAGTTGGAGAAACGCCTGGCAGTGCTGCAGAAAGGGGTGCGCCGGATGCCGAACGTCTCCCTCCAGGCGGAGAGCATCAGGGAGGCGATGCTGCAGGCGCTCCTCTCCCGGGGGGACCGGAGCCTGGCCCCCTTCCTGGTCCGGAGCGACGAACTGGGGAGCTGGCGGCAGGGGGCACGGGACTTGGGGCTCGACGTGGCCAGGCTGGTGACCCGCCGGATCCCCCTGGACGAGGAGCTCCCCTGGGACTTCATTACCGGTCCCGGGAAGGAGAGGCTGCGACGGGAGTACGCACTGGCCTTCGGCGCGGAAGAAAAGGGGGGATAAAACACGCTGGCTGCAGAGGGGAGGGCGGCTGTTCCCCGGCGGGGTCTGCGGTGGACTCCCCCGCAGCGTAAACGGTAAAATTTAGTTGCAATTAATGTGAGCGGTAAGTATTCTTGCTTAGTTCTCACTAAGCATACCCCGAGGCACCGTGTTTCTACCCCAGCAGCCGACCCATGAATACTCTGCCGACCTGCAGCAGCTCCTCGCGGAAAAGGAGGACAGCCTCTTCCTTGCCGAGGTGGACTCCCTGGCCCGGGTGCACGGCAACGGCGTCTACAAGGAGATGCTCAAGCTCCTGGTCGGCAAGCATTTCGGCACCGAGCTCTCCGGCAGGTACTGGCGCGAGGCGATTGCCCACTGCCGCGAGATCTACCGGCCCGAATATGCCGCCCGGGGGTTCCGGCCGGCGCTGCTGGACTACCTGCGCAACGTGGTCGGGGAGTTCAGCGACCCGCGGATCATCGAGGCCGACTACCTGCACAACATCGCCCGCTCGTCGGTCACCGACGGCCTCACCGGGCTCTACAACCAGACCTACTTCAAGAACACCCTCGAAACGACCATCGTCAACCAGCGGCGCAGCGGCGACCGGCAGTTTGCCCTGGTGCTCCTCGACCTGGACCACTTCAAGCAGTACAACGACCGCTGCGGCCATCTCTGCGGCGACGAAGCGCTCCGGCTCTGCGCCGGCGTGATCACCGGTGCCCTCAGGGACGGGGATATGGCGGTGCGCTACGGCGGGGAGGAGTTTGCCCTCCTTCTCCCCGATGTGGACCGGCAGACGGCCTACCTGGTGGCCGACCGGATCCGCAGGGACATCGAGGACTTCCACTTCCCCGGCCAGGAGCTGCTGGAGAGCGGGTCACTGACGATCAGCGGCGGCATCGCGGTCTTTCCGGAGAACGGCGAGACGGCGGAAGAGGTGATCAAGGCCGCCGACAAGGAGCTGTACAAGGCGAAAGAGGTGCGCAACACCATCTACAACGACACCACGGACCGGCGGCGCAGCTCCCGCAAGCCGATACGCACCCTGGTGGAGTATGCCTCCTTCGACGGCGCCCTGTACCGCCCCGCCCTCTCCATCGACATCAGCGAAAAGGGGATGGGGATCGGCTGCGAAAACCTCCTCTTCGAGGGGATGACCCTCTCCCTGCGGCTTACGCGCCCCTACTGGCCGGTAAACCGGCACCTTTCCGCCAGGGTCCGCCAGGTGAGGCGGCAGAACGAACTGATCTACGTCGGGCTGGAGTTCGACGAGTCCCTCGAATCACTGGACGACCTGCTCGACCACCAGAAGCAGAGCCAGTCCCTTCATCGGTAACCCTTCCATCTCTCCCCCTGCAGGACTCCCCCTCGTTACCCCAGGCGCCGGAAGGCCGAGGCCTTGATGACCGCGTAGAGCGGTGCTCCCGGTTCGATCGCCAGCTCCGTTGCCGCATCAGCGACGACCTCGGCAACCAGTTCCCGGTCGCCCAAATCCAGTGCCACGCCGACCTTGCGCCCGGCCGGGATGATCCTGGCCACCCTGCACGGCAGCAGGTTCCGTGCGCTGATGGCTGCCGGGTGCTGGCGGCAGAGGATGATGTCCCGGGAGGAGAGCTCGTAGAGGGTCTCGCTCGTGCCGTTGGGTTCACCGGTCAGCTGCAGGGTGACGTCGCCCCACCGGTAGAGGAGCAGGCCGTCGCTGCGGACCGGCTCGGCCAGGCGGAGGAGGTTGATGAAGCCGACCTGGCTCGTCCCCATCCGTTGCAGGGCCAGCTCCTCGGGGGGGAGCGGGGCTGTCGCATCGCCCCGGGAGATGGCGAGCACCTGTTCCGTTAGGAGGCGCATCTCCACCAGGGAGTGGGAGATGTAGAGGTAGGGGATGCGGAACCGCTCGCTGACGCTCTTCAGGTAGGGGATGATCTGGAACCTGAGGGTGTCGTCGAGGGCCGAGAGGGGTTCGTCCATCAGCAGCAGGCGGGGATTGGCCAGGAGCGCCCGGCCGAGGGCGACCCGCTGTTTCTCCCCGCCGGAGAGGTTCGTCACCCCCCGTTGCAGGAGTTCCTCCAGCCGCAGCGCCTCTACCACGCTCTCCAGCCCGATCCCCCGCAGCGCCTCCGGGGTCCGTTTCCACCCGTAGAGCAGGTTGTCCCGGACGCTCAGGTGGGGGAAGAGGTGGGCGTTCTGGAAGACGATGGCGATGCGGCGCTTCTCCGGCGGCAGGTTGATGCCGCCGGCGCTGTCGAAGAGGGGCTCGCCGTCCAGGACGATCCTGCCGGCGTCGGGCCGCTCCAGCCCGGCGAGCAGGTTGACCAGGGTGGATTTGCCGCTCCCCGAGGGGCCGAAGACCCCGATCCGGTCCCCCTGCAGCCGCTGGTCCAGGGCGAGGGAGAAGGAGGGGAAGCGCTTTGTCAGGGAGAGGTGCAGTTCCATGTCACGCCACCCCCCGGTCCCGCCTGCTCAGCCGCTCGTGGAGGATCAGGACGGCCAGGGAGATGGTGATGGAGACCAGGCAGAGGGCCGCGGCCATCGGTTCCCCGCCGGGGGACGCGACATAGTCGTAGATCGCCAGGGGGATGGTCTGGGTAACGCCGGGGATGTTGCCGGCGACGATGATCGTGGCGCCGAACTCCCCCAGGCTCCGGGCGAACATGAGGGACGAGCCGGCGATGACCCCCCGCCGGGAGAGGGGGAGGATGACCGATGCCAGGGTGTCGTACCAGGGGGCGCCCAGGGTGCGGGAGGCCTGGATCAGGCGGAGGTCGATGGCTTCCATGCCGATGCGGATGGCGCGGACCATCAGGGGGAAGCCGACCACGGCGCAGGCGATCACAGCCGCCTTCCAGGTGAAGATGATCCTGATCCCCAGTCCGTCGAGCAGGCGCCCGAGCCACCCGTTCCTCCCGAGGAGGAGCAGGAGGAGGTACCCGATCACCACCGGCGGCAGGGTCAGGGGGAGATTGACGACCGCCTCCAGCAGCACCTTGCCCCGGAACCTGGTGAAGGTTACGAGGTAGGCCACGGCAAAGCCGAAGGGGAGGGAAATCCCCACCGCTGTCACGGCGATCTTGATGGAGAGCCCGATGGCGGTGTAGTCCGCCGGGGCAAGCGTGATCATGGTACTCCCCCTGGGGTGCGGTTGGTGCCTGCGTGACGTCGAAGCCCTGTTGTCCCGGCGTGTTCCGGGGCATGCTCCCCTACAGTGCGTTCCATATCCCGTGCCAACTATGTACCACAGATGATAACCCCGCATAAACAGAAGATTTGCGCTTCCGCCCCATCCGCACCGGCCACGGGAGGGGCGGGGCGGCCTGGCGTTTTTCCCGGCAGCTGCTACAAATTGCGTCAGGCGGAGGGGGGGACCGAACGCGCTCCCCGGGGTGCAGGATTTTTTACAGGTGTAAAGAAACTTTACACCGGCTGTCAGGCCGCGCCGGCAGCAGGTTTGCCGGCACAAACCCTGCCGGGTGTAAAGAAACTTTACACCACCGGCCCCGGCAGGCGGGGTGACCGCCAGCCGGCACCCCGCCGTAACCTGCGGGTATGGTTCGGGAAAACCGGCGGCTCCGGGGCGGGGCCGTTTTGGCACCCCTTATGCTTTAATGAAGTGGATGTCCGTACTGCGGACCGGTAAAAAAATCCTTGCGGCAGCCGCCGGATATTGTTACGTGTCGTATCCGGGCAGGCATCCTTGACGCGTATTCATCAGCGTACGTTAAGTGGAATGAGGAGGAACATGGCAGAGCACGTTCTGTTTGTCGATGACAGCAGGGTAACGATCAACATGATCAGGGAGTTATTCGGGGAGGAGGACATCGTCCTCCACGCTGCGGTGAGCGCGGAGGATGCGCTGCAGCTCGTCAGGCAGCACGAGATCGCCGTGGTCGTGTCCGACAACATCATGCCCGGCATGAGCGGCGTCCACTTCCTCTCCCTGCTGAAGAAGATCTCCCCCGACACGGTGAAGATCCTCATGTCGGCCTTTGCCGATCTCTCCAGCGCCCTGGAGGCCATCAACACCAGCGAGGTCTTCCGCTTCGTGCTGAAGCCGTTCAGGGAAGAGGACCTCCTGGTGGCCGTCAACGAGGGGCTGCGCCGCTACCGGACGAAGATGGCCATGCGCAAGGAGGACGAGGACGTGCTCCTCTCCCTGGCCCAGACCATCGAGCTGAAGGACCCCTCCACCCGGGGGCACTGCGACCGGGTCGGGGTCTACGCCACCCGGATCGCCCAGCTCCTCGGCCTCCCCCGCAACGTGCAGCGGGAGATCAAGTACGGCAGCTGGCTCCATGACTGCGGCAAGATCGGCGTTGCCGAAAGCATCCTCAACGGCCCCCGGGCCCTCACCCCCGACGAGTACAGCCACATCAAGCAGCACGCCGAATGGGGCGCCGACGTGGCGGTCCGGGCCAACCTCTCCCAGATCGTGCGCAACATCGTCCGCCACCACCACGAACGCTACGACGGCCAGGGGTACCCCGACCGGCTCGCAGGGGACGGTATCCCCCTCGAAGCCCGCATCGTCGCCGTGGCGGACGTCTACGACGCCCTCATCACCGACCGCCCCTACCGGAAGGGCTTCACGGTCGACGTGGCGTTCCGGATCCTGGAGGACATGCGGGGGGCCGAGCTGGACCCCTCCATCGTCGACCTGTTCCTCACCTGCATGCGCGGTCCGGACGCGGTCAGGCCGGCCGGCGCGGCGGATACCGGGGGGGCGCCCCGGCAATCCCGAGGAGAGAGGACTCACGCCGTCACGGCACAGGAGCGACAGGGATGAAACGACTCATCGCGGGGAGCGTGCTGGCGATGCTGTGGTACGGGTGGGCCGTGGCCGCGGCGCCGGTCTGGAAGGCCCAGAAGGAGGGGGAGGTCATCTACCTGGGGGGGACCTTCCACCTGCTCACGGAGGCGGATTACCCTCTGCCAGCCGAATTCGACCGGGCCTACAAGGCCTCCGACGTCCTGGTCTTCGAGACCGACATCGCCCTGCTCCAGGAGCCGGCCACCCAGCAGAAGCTGCTGGCGCGGGCCGTGTACAGCGACGGCAGCACCATCGACCAGCACCTCTCCCCCAAGGTCTACGCCGAGCTCAGCGCCTACTGCGAGGCCAACGACATCCCCCTGCAGGCGCTGCGGCAGGTCAGGCCCTCCCTGCTGATGGTGACCCTGACGATCATGGAGCTGAACAGGCTGGGGGTCGTCCGGCAGGGGGTGGACCAGTACTTCCACGACCTGGCCCGGCAGGAGGGGAAACGGATCGAGAAGCTCGAAACGGTGGACGAGCAGCTCGACTACCTGGTGACCATGGCGGACGGCTACGAGGACGACTTCGTCACCTATTCCCTCCGGGACCTGAAGAAGAGCCGGGAGAAGTTCGACGCCATGTCGGCCGCCTGGCGCAGGGGGGACGACGGGAAGCTGGCCGAGCTGCTGGCCGCCGACTTCAGGAAGGAGGAGCCCAGGCTCTACCGGAAGCTGATCACGGAGCGCAACCGCAAGTGGCTCCCCCTGATCGCCGACGGGGGAAAGCCGCGCCGGACGAAATTCATCCTCGTCGGCGCCGCCCACCTGGTGGGGGAGGAGGGGATCATCGCGGCCCTGCGGAAGAAGGGGTACCGGGTGGAGAAGCTGTGAGGCGGCAATCGCCATGGCATGACAGGTTCCATGTGGAGGTAACCTGTCGTATCGCCTATATAGGTGATAAATTACCAGTATAGGCAATAAATGGCTTATATAAGCAATATTAACCGGTAGCTAATCAATATGTTGGTTACTGAGCACCACTAAGCCATCAGAGCCTGAGGTCTCTTCAAATGAAAAATTTAATTTTTTCATTTTTATTGATTTTAACAAACTCCGGTTGTGCTTATTTTGGTGTCGGTGCAATTGGAGAAGTGGTTTATTCAGGCCCCCGGCAGGACTACGGCTTCAATATGTTGAAATCTGATTTGAAAGTAGAAAACCGCTCTAAGCCGTATCAATACCGTGAGATAGTAGCAGAATGGGGTGAGCCTAGTACAATAATTGATAAACATGAAATTAAATCAGTTGTTTATTACAATGGTCTGCGGTGGAGAGGTGTTGTGCTGGTACCACTTATTCCTTTACCTTTCGTTATGCCAGTCGGATTTAAAACGGTAACTTTCAATTTTAGAAATGATTTTTTAATAGATTGGATTATTGATAGCAATCACTATTGCTTTTCATTGTCGGGCATATTTCTTATCCCTCTTGGTGGAGAGTTTGTAGGGTCTCTTACTCCAGAGTCATTCTGTCAGTGGCATAATCAAATGAGCCCTAACGAGGGCAAAATGGAATGTGATGTACCATTTTATGACAAATGTTATCCATCTGGTGCTGGTAGCAGAGGAAGTGATTTAAAGAAATAGCCCATAAGAATAACCGCCCCAATAGGGAGATGAAATACCTGAAATTCCAACCAGATGGCGGCACGCGGTCTTCGCTACGCTCGCCGGTGCGCCCCCACGACGTTCGGCCAATTATAAGGAGATGATATGAAAGAAAGCGGTCGTTGACCGCTCCAGGGGTATATAGTT
>CALMBF010000119.1 GCA_937860145.1 uncultured Geobacter sp. | reverse complement strand
GCTCCGGCCTTCTCTACGAGGCGACCGGCGGGTACACGCCGCGGAACACCAGCGCCCTGGCATCCTACGGCACCCCCGTCCCCATCGGCGGGAAGAGGGCGCCAGCCATCGCCCCCCTGCTGCGCCCCCTCGACCTCATCGTCTGGCCCGGGCACGTGCTGATCGTCATCGATAACGGCAACGTCATCGAAAGCCGGCTGGTCTGCGGCAAGAGACGTGAAGGGGTGCGCATTCGCCCCGTGGGGGAGGCACTGGCGGAGATCATGAAGACCAGGCGCCCCGTCGACGTCATCCCGGCCCGGGGGAAGGAATTCGCCGTGAGGAGATGGTACGGCGGCACGGAGTGATCACGGCAGCGGCCTAGACCTTTTTCAGCCGCTCCTCCACCGCTTTTTTCTGGAGCGGGGTGAGGCGGGTGGAGGCAATGAGCCGCTTCAGCTCGCCGCGCCCCATCCCCGGGAGCCAGAGGGTGAACCAGACCAGGGGGGTCCGGGGGTTGGTAAGGATCGCCTCCCGCAGGTTCGGCCGGTTCTGCCAACGGGGGGAGCGGGCAACCTGGGAGATCGTCTCCGCCTTGGCGGCAGCGCTGCGGAGGAACTGGAAGACCGTCCCCTCCTTCAGGCGCGGATTGGTGAGGCAGATCTCCACGATCCGGGGGTCACCCTCCTTCAGAAGGGACTCCAGGACCGTTGACGTGGCCCGCCGTGCCAGGGTGAGCTTGTTCCCCAGGGGGGTCACGGGAAGGCGCTGGATGATGTTCCGCTCCGCCGCCAGCTTCTGGTCAGGCGTTATGCCGGGGATGTAGCAGAAATTCAGCAGTTCGAACAGGTAGAGGTGGGGGAGGATGGCCAGGAGCTGGTGGGCGGGAGTGCCCGGATGACGGGCGATCGCCACCTTGAGGGTGTGGCTCGACTCCACCATCTCGAGCCTGCAGATCCCCCTGAGATGGTCCTCCCCCAGGTCGGGACGCTTGAGGAGCAGCAGGAGGTGGCTCTCCCCCAGGGCGGGGTTTTTCAGCGCCGCCTGGACCACGTCGAGGGGGGCCTGCTCCAGGAGTACCAGCAGTTCGTCCCCCGTGGCGGTAAGGGCCTTGTGGAGCAGCTTGGCGCTATTGACATCAAGAGTCATTGTGCTATGTTCCCCTGCAGTCACGTGCGACGCTACGGGGAAAGGATAGCATTCTCATGGAAAACCTGCAAACACTCAGAAAGTCCCTCCTCTTTTCCGGTGTCGACCAGGAGTACCTGGATCAGATAGCGGCCATTGCCCACCGCCGGAGCTTCACCAAGGGGGAAACCCTCTTTGCCGAAGGTGACCCGGCCGTCGGCTTCTACCTCCTGGACAAGGGGGGGGTGAAGCTCTGCAAGATATCTCCCGACGGGCGGGAGAAGGTGCTGCACTTCGTCCATCCCGGGGAGACCTTCGCCGAGGCGGCCTTCTTCGGCGACGGCAAGTACCCTGCCGAGGCCCGGGGGGTGGAAGCCGGCGAGGCCCTCTTCTTCCCCAAGGAGTCGTTCATGGGGCTGCTGGAGCGCAACCCCCGGTTCTCCCTCAACCTCATCGTCTCCCTCTCCCTGCTGCTGCGCCGCTTTGCCCGGCAGATCGAGGAGCTCTCCTTCGCCGAGGTCCCCAACCGGCTGGCGGCCTACCTGATCGAACTGGCGGAGAGGAAATCCACCTCCTACCAGGGGAAGAGCTACCTTGACCTGGAGATGAAGAAGGGGGAGCTGGCCTCCCGCCTCGGCACGGTGAGCGAAACCCTTTCCCGGGCATTTCGCAAGCTGAAGGAAGAGAACATCATCGAAGTCGAGGGGAGCAGGGTGATCATCCTCGACATGAAGGCCCTGGTCAACCTGGCGGGGAGCACCTCGAAGGGATAGCCCGGGCTCTTTACCGAAACCGTCAGGCACGACAATCTGCTGGACATCCCCCCCCCTTTTTGTTAGCTTAATCCAATTTCACGCACCGTTTCACCCTCCCGGTCTTGAGGACCGTGTCCGGCATGCTCGTCCGCTCGCCCGGGCATTGATAACCCCGATCTAGTGTAACAGACGACAGCGACGGGCAGAGATATGGCAATCGTCAGGGAAAATCTTACGCACCTCTACGGCAGCAGGATCAGGTCCAGTTTCAAGACCAGGCTGTTCGCCGGCATGACCGCCATCATCCTCATGGTCTCGGCGGTCTTCGCCGCCATGCTCCTCTACCAGCAGTACTCCTCCCAGAAGAAAACCAGCGCCAGCGAGGGGGAGCTCATGGCCAGGCTCCTGGCCCGGGAGGTGCGGCTGGCGGTTTTCGCCGGCGACCGCGACCAGATCCTCCAGGCCGCCCAAGGGGTCATCTCCTTTCCCGACGTGCAGGCAATCGAGGTCTTCGACCAGGCCGGGCTCCTCCTTGCCAGTCTCTCCCGCCCCCAAGACAGCGAAGCCCGGTACGCCGAATTCCGGGCCAGCATCCCCGGCCTGCTGAACCGGCAGATGGAGCAGCAGCTGCTGGTGGGGAAAAACGGGGAGGAGCAGGCCACGTCAGCCATCGGCTCGGTCAGGATCGTCGTCAACAAGGCAGGGGCCGACCGGGAGCTGCGCAAGCTGATGCTCATGGCACTCCTGGCCACCGCCGGCTCCCTTGCCCTGGGAGTCGTGGCGGCATACCTGCTGGCGGAGGGGATGGCACGCCCCCTCTCCCAGCTCTCCGTCGCGGCAGGAGCCCTGCAGAGGGGGGATGACCTGGTCCGCGTGGAGGTTGAAACAGGCGACGAGGTGGGACAACTGGCGGCTTCGTTCAACAGCATGGTGAATGCCATCAGAGAACGGAAACTGGACCTGGAAAAGGCCCTCGACGACCTGCACAACCTCAATGCCAGCCTCGAGGACAAGGTCGGGGAGAGGACGGCCCAGCTGGAGGATGCCAACCGGGAGCTGGAATCATTCAACTATTCGGCATCCCACGACCTGCGCGCCCCCCTCAACCGGCTCGCCGGGTTCTGCGACGCCCTGCGGGAGGAGTACGGTGACCGGCTGGACGACCAGGGGCGGCAGTATCTCCAGAGGATCAAGGCTGCCGGCGAGCAGATGAACCGGATCCTCTCCGCCATGCTGACCCTCTACCAGGTGCAGCACCGGGAGATGTCCCTCCGCTGCATCAACCTGAGCGAGCTGGTCCAGGCGGTTGTCACCTCCCTGCGGGATACGGACCACGACAGGAGTGTCGAGATCCTGGTCCAGGAGGATGTCCTGGCATACTGCGACATGAAACTCACCTGGCTGGCCCTTGAGAATATCCTCGGCAACGCCTGGAAGTTCACCACGGGAAAGGGAGACGCCAGGATCGAGTTCGGCCGGACGACCATCCAGGGGGAACCTGCCTGCTTCGTCAGGGACAACGGAGCCGGGTTTGACATGCAGTACGCGGACAAGCTCTTCACGCCGTTTCAGCGGCTGCACAACCAGGAGGATTTCCCCGGTACCGGGGTGGGGCTGGCCATCGTCCAGAGGATCATAACCCGCCACGGGGGACGGATATGGATGGAGAGTGCCGAAGGGGTGGGAACGACCTGTTACTTTGTCCTGCCGGAGTGCCCGAAGGAGAACGCGGCAGAGGGAGAGGGGAGCGGGAGATGAACGAACTGACCATTCTGCTGGTGGAAGACAACGAGGATGATCGTTTCCTTACCATGCGCGTGCTGAAGAAGCTCCCCTTCCCGGTCCGGGTCGTGTCGGCCGGCAATGGCGACGAAGCCCTCAAGATGATCGCCGGCGCCGGGGCGGGGTCGCTCCCGTCGGTGGTGATGCTCGACCTGCAGATGCCAAGGGTCGGCGGGCTCACCCTCCTCTCCCGCATCAGGGAACTGTTCAGTCAGGAGCAGCTCCCCGCTCTCATCCTCAGCTCGTCGGACAACCCGGGGGACATTGCCGCCTGCCGGGAACTGGGGATAACCGCCTATTTGCAGAAACCCCTGGAACTCCAGCCGCTGCAGGAGGCACTTGCCCTCCTGGGATGAACCCGCCTGCCCCACCCTCAGGATGTGGTCCCTGCCACGCATCCCTCCTGTTCACCGGGACCGATCCCGTTGACCCCCCCTCCGCACATCTCTCCCGAGCCTCCGCGACGGCTGCTCCCTGAATCGGCCCGTGAGCCATCCCCCCTGTACCTCCCCGGTGTGACGGCCGGACCGGACACCCGGCGCCGGTTGACATCAGCCATGGGGAACAATGTGCCAGATACGTTCACAGTACTCCCTGATCGCACGATCGGAGGAGAACCTCCCCATCCGGGCGACGGTGCGTATGGACATCTCGGTCCAGTGATCCCGGTTGCGGTAGGCTGCACCCGCCCGGTCCTGGGCGTCGACGTAGGCCTGGTAATCCGCCAGCACCAGGTACTCGTCGTGACAGAGCAGAGTGTCCACCAGGGGCTGAAACATGCTGCCGTCACCGCGGGAAAACGCTCCCGATGCAATCCGGTCAATGGCTTCCCGCAGAGACCGGTTGTGCTCATAGACGGTCCGCGGATTGTATCCCCCCCCTTTCAACGCCTGGACCTCTGACGCTGTCAGGCCGAAGAGGAAGAAGTTTTCTCCCCCTATCTCCTCGCGGATTTCCACGTTGGCACCATCCAGGGTTCCGATGGTCAGGGCGCCGTTCAGGGAGAACTTCATGTTGCCGGTACCTGATGCCTCCGTGCCTGCCGTGGAGATCTGCTCGGACAGGTCGGCGGCGGGATATATCAGCTGGCCGTTCGTCACGTTGAAATCGGGGAAGAAAGCCACCCTGAGCCGACCCGCGACGTCCGGGTCGCTGTTGACCGTCTCGGCGACCGAGTTGACGAGCTTGATGATCAGTTTTGCCATGACGTAGCCCGGCGCAGCCTTGCCGCCGAAGATGAAGGTGCGCGGGGTGATGTCCGCCCCGGGATCCCGCTTGAGCCGGTTGTAGAGCGTGATGATGTGAAGGACGTTCAGATGCTGGCGCTTGTACTCGTGGATGCGTTTCACCTGGATATCGAAAAGGGTTGCGGGATCGACCTCGATTCCCGTCCGCGCCCTGATTGCCGTGGCGAGGGCCCGCTTGTTCCCCTCCTTGACCTTCCGCCAGGCGGACTGAAAGGCGCGGTCCGTGGCAAACGGCTCCAGTTTCCGGAGCTCTTCGGGATTCCTCAGCCACTCCTCCCCGATCCTCCCGCTGATCAGGCGGGCCAGGGCAGGATTGCTCAGGAGCACCCATCGGCGGGGTGTCACGCCGTTGGTAACATTGCAGAATTTTTCAGGCATCATCTCGTGGAAATCACGCAGTACCGTCTGTTTGAGGAGTCCGGTGTGAAGGGCGGCGACCCCGTTGACGGCATGGCTGCCGACGCAGGCGAGGTGTGCCATCCTCACGGATCGTTCACCCCCTTCGTCGATGAGGGACATGCGGGAAACACGGGCATCATCGCCGGGGAACCGCAGCCGCACGTCGTCGAGGAAGCGGCGGTTGATCTCGTAGATTATCTCCAGCAGGCGTGGCAGCACGGTGCCGAACAGGTGCAACGGCCATTTCTCCAGGGCCTCGGGGAGCAGCGTATGGTTCGTGTACGCAAACGTGTTCCGGGTTATCTCCCACGCGGCGTCCCATTCAAACTGGTGCTCGTCCACAAGAAGCCGCATGAGCTCCGCTATCGCCAGGGAGGGGTGGGTGTCGTTCAGCTGCACGGCAAAATTGTCTGCAAAGCCGGGCAGGCCGGCGCCCCGCATGAACTGGATCCTCACCATATCCTGCAGCGAACAGGAGACGAAAAAATACTGCTGGCTCAGGCGGAGCAGCTTGCCGGTTTCCGGTTCGTCGTTCGGATAGAGGACCTTCGTAATGGTTTCCGATATGACCTTTTCATGCACGGCCTGGTAGTAATCACCGACGTTGAACGCCTGGAAATCGAAGGACTCGACCGCCTCGGACCTCCAGAGGCGGAGCAGGCCGGTGATACCCGAACGGTATCCGGACACGGGGGTGTCGTATGCGACCCCCTTGATCATCTTGTAGGGTAGCCACTGCACCCTGAGCCGGCCATCGGCGTCGCGGACATGCTCCGTACGGCCGCCAAACTTCACCTCGTAGGAGATCTCGAACCGGCAGATCTCCCAGGGGTTCCCGAGCCGGAGCCACTTGTCCGTCATCTCCACCTGCCAGCCGTCACGGATATCCTGGTCGAAGATTCCGAATTCGTAGCGGATCCCGTAGCCGATGGACGGCACCCGGAGAGTCGCCATGGAGTCCAGATAGCAGGCAGCCAGCCTGCCGAGGCCTCCATTGCCGAGCCCCGGCTCCTCTTCCTGACCGAGCAGGTCGCCCAGTTCCAGCCCCAGGGAGGCGACGGCCTGTTGCGCGGCATCCCACATGCCGGTATTCAGCAGGTTGTTCCCGAGATGGGGCCCCAGGAGAAACTCTGCGGAGAGGTATCCGACGATCTTCAGCTCCTTGCGGGTGACGTGATGCAGCGAAGCCAGCCAGTCGTCGAGCATCCTGTCGCGAACGGCATGGGAAAGGGCCATGTACCAGTCGTTCCGGGTCGCAAGGGCCGGGAGGCGGGCCTGGGTGAAGTGCAGGTGGTCAAGGATGGCGTCCCTGAGGGCGCGGGGGGAGACGTCGCGTCGGTGGTTGCCCCCGGCGCTCTCCCCGTGGGACAGGGCTCTCCGTTCGTCATGTTTCGCGGCCATCGGCGCTCCCCTTCTCCCACCCATCACCGGCAGCTCCCGCTCCCCCTACGGAGCGGCACCGGTCCTGACGGCACTGCCGGCGGCATCGCCGACCCAGCCGCCACCCATCGCCTTGTACAGGTTTATCAGCGCCTGCAGGAGCGCCGCCTGCCCCTGCACATACGACAGCTGCGCGCTGAAGAGATTCCGCTCGGCGTCCAGCACCTCGAGGTAACTGGAATACCCGTTGTCGTACCTGGCGGTTGCGAGCCGCAGATATTTCTCCAGGTCCTCACGCTGTGTTCTCCTGACGGCGAGTTGCTGCCTGGCCGTCCCCTGCTCGACCAGGGCATCTTCCACCTCGCGGAACGCATCCTGTATCGCCTTCTGGTAGCTGATGAGGGCCTGGTCCCTCTGGGATTCCGACACCGAGACAGTAGCGGCGATCTTCCCGGCAGTGAATATCGGCACCGAGACCGGTACGGAAACACTCCATATCCGCGCTGGACCGGTGAAGAGGTCCGTCAGCTCGGCGCTGGCGCTCCCGAACATCCCGGTCAGGGAAATGGTCGGGAAGTAGGCGGCCCGGGCGATGCCGATCTGGGCGTTGGCGGCTATCAGGGTCTGCTCTGCCTGCCGGATGTCCGGCCGGCGGGTCAGCAGTTCCGACGGAATCCCGCCCGGGATCGACGGGGCGAGCAGCTGGTCCATGGTGCGGCTCCGGGGGAGAGGTCCCGGGTTACGGCCAAGCAGCAGGTTCAGCCCGTTTTCCTGTTGGGCGACTGCCTTCTCGAACTGGGGGATGCTTGCCAGCGAGTCCTCGTAGAGGATCTTCGTCTGCGTAAGCTCCATCTCCGAGATGACCCCTCCCCGGTACCTCTGTTCGAACATCTCCAGGGTCTTCCGCCGCGAATCCGCCGTCTGCCTGCTGATCTCGAGCTGGCGATCGAGATTCCGCAGATTCACGTAGGCTGCCGCAACCGATGAGACGAGGGAGAGAACGACCGCCTGCCGCCCTTCCTCGGTGGCGAGGAGCTGGGCCCTGGCCGCCTCGCCGCTGCGCCGGATCCGTCCCCAGAAATCCAGCTCCCAGCTGGCGTTCAGGGTCGCCGAGAACGAGTCGAGAGAGCTCTTGTACCCTGCCGGCAGCGGGTTCCCCCCCCGTTCCGTGCTTTTCTGGTGCGCGTACCCGGCTCCCGCTCCGACCTGCGGATAGAGATCGGCCCGTGCAATGCCGTACCGTGCGGCGAACTCCTCCACCCGGAGGGCGGCCAGCTGCAGCTCCTTGTTCTCCCCCAAGGCGGTTGCGACCAGGTCGTTGAGCACCGGGTCCCCGAATTGCTCCCACCAGCGTACCTCAACCGCCGGGAGGACCTCCCGGGCATCCGGCGTGGCTGCGCGCCATCCGGCGGGTGAGTCTGTCCGGGGGCGGCGGTAATCCGGGCCCACCATGCAGCCGGCCAGGATTGCACCAGCGGCGCACAGGATCAGACGACGCATGTCAGGTCACCTCCTTGCCGCTGGCTGCCGGTTCGCTCCCCTTGTCCCCGGGTTCAGGGGGCGGTCCTCCCCCTCCCCCCCTGCGCTCGCTCCAGCTGCCGAAGATGTAGAAAAAGAGCGGCACATAGAGCATGGCCAGGGTTGCCTCCCCTATCATCCCTCCGATGATGCCGGTGCCGATGGAATGCCGTGCGTTGGCACCGGCACCCATGGCGACGGCAAGGGGGAGCACGCCGAAGATGAACGCAAGGGACGTCATGACGATCGGCCGCAACCTGAGCTCGCCGGCCTCGATGGTGGCATCCAGAAGGGACCTCCCCTGCCTGCGAAGCTCCACCGCGAACGTCACCCGCAGGAGGGCGTTTTTCGCCCCGAGGCCGACGAGGACCAGCAGTCCGATCTGGAAGTAGACGTCGTTCTGCAGTCCGCGCATCCAGTTGAACAGCAGGGCGCCCAGCACCCCGAACGGAACGGCCGTCATGATCGAGCCCGGGAGGGTCCACGACTCATACTGGGCTGCCAGGATGAGGAACACGAAGATGAGGCCGAAGACGAAGGCGAGTCCGGAGGTCCCGCCGGCGCTCTTCTCCTCGTAGGCGAGCCCGGACCAGGCACAGGCGTACCCCGGGGGGAGCACTTCCCGCGCCACCTCCTCCATCGCCTGCAGCGCCTGGCCGGAACTGAACCCCTCGCCGGCGTTGCCGTTGACCTTGGCGGCAGGGAATCCGTTGAAATGGGGGAGGATGTTGGGCCCGGTCACCCAGCTGGTGTGTATGACCGCGGAGAGTGGGACCATCTCCCCCTTCCGGGAGCGGGTGTACAGCTTCGCGATGTCGCCCGGGTTCTGGCGGAATTCCGGGGACGACTGCAGGATCACCCACCAGACCCGGCTGAACTCGTTGAACTGGCTCGCCGTGAGGGAGCCGAACTGGGCCTGAATCGCATTGTAGATGTCCTGCACCGGGACATCGAGCAGGTTTGCCTTGTCCCGGTCGACCTCGACCCGGAGCTGCTGGGACGAGGCCTTGAACGTGGAGTTGAGACCGCTGAGCTCCTTGCGCTTGCCTGCCCTCTCGATGAATCTGCGGGTTATCTCCTCCAGCTGCGCGGGCTCCCCAGCCCCCTTGTCCTGGATCCAGAATTCAAACCCGCCCGACACGCCGATGCCCGGGACCGCCGGGGGGGCGACCGGGTAGATGATGGCCGTGCTGGTCTGCTTCGCCTCCCGGTACACGTTGAGAAGCACCGAGCGGGCATTTTCCGCCTTCGCGCTTTTCACCGTCCTGTACCGCTCCTCGAACGGTTTCAGGGTGACGAAGAAGGTGCCGCTATTGGTGCTGAAACTGCCGTCAAGAAGGCTGTAGCCCGAAATCTGGGTGCGGTTTTCCACCCCCGGCGTCCTGGCGAAGATGTCGTCGACACGGGCGGACACGTCCATCGTCCGCTCGAGGCTCGCGGCATCCGGCAGGAAGATTGCCGACATGACGTACCCCTGGTCCTCGTTGGGTACGAAGCTGGTCGGTATACTCCGGAACAGCTGCACGATGCCGAACACGAGGACCACCAGGAGCAGCAGCGCGACGGTCATCCGCTTGATGACCAGCACGACGGCATGACCAAACCCCTGGGTGAACCTGTCGAACTGCCGGTTGAACCAGGCAAAGGGGCCTTTCACCGGGGGGGCGGAGTGTCTCAGCAGCAGGCTGCTCATGGCCGGCGTGAGCGTCAGGGCGACGAAACCGGAGATGGCGACCGATATGGCGATGGTGATGGCGAACTGCTTGTAGAGCTGACCGGTCGTGCCGGGGAGAAACGCCGCGGAGACGAAGACCGCGGCCATGACCAGCACCGTCGCGATGACCGGGCTGGTGACCTCGCCCATGGCCCGGATGGTCGCCTCCCGTGGCGCCAGGTGGAACTGGGCCATGTTCCGCTCCACGTTTTCGACGACCACGATCGCGTCGTCGACAACGATCCCGATGGCCAGCACCAGGCCGAACAGGGTCAGGAGATTGATGGAGAAGCCCAGGGCAAGCATGACCGGGAAGGAGCCGATCAGGGCGACGAAGATGGCGATGGCGCAGATCACCGTGGCGCGGAAATTCTGGAGGAAGAGGAACACGACCAGGACGACCAGGATGATCGCCTCGATCAGGGTATCCTGCACCTCCTTGATGGAGAGCCTGACGAACTCCGTCGTATCGAGGGAAACGACGTAGTCGATGCCGCTCGGGAAGCGCTTTTTCATCTGCTCCAGCGTGGTGCGGATATCTTTCGACACCTTGAGCCCGTTTGCACCCGGCTGCTGGTAGATCGCGATCAGGGTCGCCGGCCTGCCGTTCAGCCTGCTGTCCATCACGTACTGCCTGAGGCCGACCTCTGCGCGGGCCACGTCTTTCAGCCTCACGATGGCGCTGCCGTCCTGGCTGGCACGAAGGATGATGTTTTCGTACTGCTCCGGGGTGGTGAAGGGGCGCTGGGTCACCACCGGGAAGGTCATCTGGACCTCGCCGGCCGTCGGCTGCTGGCCGATCTGCCCTGCCCCGAACTGGGAATTCTGGGAAGAGACCGCCTGCTGGATGTCGCTGGTGGTGATGCCGAGGGAGGCCATCCGCTCCGGATCCATCCAGAGGCGCATCGCCCGGTCTGCCACCCCCATGATCGACGCCTGCCCCGCCCCCGGTACCCGCTTGAGGGCATCCAGGACGTACACGTTGGCGTAGTTGGCGATATAGTCGCTGCTGTACCGGTTCTCCTTCGAGGTGATGCAGACCAGCATCATGATGGACGAGGTCTTCTTCTGCACCGAGACCCCCTGCTGGGTCACGGCGACCGGGAGCTGTGGAACAGCCAGGTTCACCCGGTTCTGGACCTGTATCTGGGCTACGTCAGGGTCGGTGTTGAGCCCGAAATACACGGTGATGGTCAGCATGCCGCTGGAGGAGCTGGTGGAGGACATGTACAGCATGTTGTCGATGCCGTTGATCTGGGCCTCAAGCGGGGCAGCGACGGAGTCGGCAAGCGTCCTGGAGTCGGCGCCGGGGTAGGTCGCCTGCACCGTCACCTGCACCGGGGTTATGGGGGGGTACTGCTCCACCGGCATGGCGAAGAGCGCTACCACCCCCGCGATGCAGATGATGATGGAGACGACCGACGCAAAGACGGGGCGCTCGATGAAGAACCTGGAGAACATGGTACCGCTCCTCTATCCGCCGCCTGCTCCGGCGCCGGGATGGGCCTGCCCGTGTCCCGAGGAATAGGGCTGCAGTCTCACCTTGATCCCCGCGCTCAAGGCCTGAGCGCCGTCTACCACGAC
>CALMBF010000118.1 GCA_937860145.1 uncultured Geobacter sp. | reverse complement strand
CACCTCTCTATTCGTCGGCAGCGTCAGATGTGTATAAGAGACAGTGTCTCTACCTCGACCTCGGTACGAACGGGGAGATCGTCCTGCAGGCGGGGGGGGAACTGTATGCCACCTCTGCCGCCGCGGGCCCGGCCTTCGAGGGGGGAAACCTCTCCTGCGGCATGGCGGCGCTCCCCGGCGCCATCGACAGCATCTCTTCGGTGGCCGGACGGCTTGCCTGGACCACCGTTGCCGGCGCGCAACCCCTCGGCCTGTGCGGTTCCGCCATTCTCGACGCGGTTGCGCTGCTCCTCCGTGAAGGGGTGATGGATGCCACCGGCTGCCTGCTCGACCCGTCCGGGATCGACTCACCCCTTGGCGGCCGCCTGCAGGAGATGGGCGGCGAGCGCCATTTCGTGGTCTACCGGGATGCCTCCCGCACCATCACCCTCTCCCAGGGGGATATCCGCCAGGTGCAGCTGGCCAAGGGGGCGGTGCGGGCCGGCATCGAGGTCCTTCTGGAGCGCGCCGGTGTGGACGCCTCCGTCGTGGAGGAGGTCGTGCTGACCGGTTCCTTCGGCGTCTCCCTCCGCCCGGAAAGCCTAAAATCCATTGGAGTTCTGACGGGAAACATGGTAAAACATGCCCGGTTTATCCGGGAGGGGGTCGTGGCGGGGGGAGTCCGCCTCCTGACGACCGATGGCGTGGCGGAGGTCGAGCGTCTGGCTGCGTCCCTGCGTATCATCCCCCTGTCCGGTACCCCCCTCTTCGAGCGGCACTTCCTGGAGCATATTAACCTCAATGTGTAATCGTTATCCCGACGGCAGTACGATCACGCGCCCCGTTCAGCAGCTTCTCCTTGTCCTCTCCGTACTGGCAGTATACGGGGCATCGCTGGCCAACGGATTCGTCTGGGACGACAAGATCTTCTTCGTCACCAATCCCGTCTACCGTAATTTCGACCTCCGCGCCATCTTCCTCTCCCTGGCAAACGGCATTGAATATCTTCCGGTGCGGGACCTCACGTACGCAGTCGACTTTCTCCTCTGGGGCCCTAACCCCCTCGGTTTCCATCTGACGAACGTCGTGCTGTTCGCCGGAACGGTCCTCATGGTCCATACCGTGGCGGACCTCGTGTATCGACAGCTTTCCGCAACGGCCGGATGTCCGGCATCGCCGCTTCTCCCGTTCATGGCCGCCGCCCTGTTTGCCCTTCATCCGGTCAATGCCGAGGTGGCAAATTTCATCACCTGTCGCAATGCGCTGGTGTCGGGTCTCTGTTTCTTCTCGGCATGCTTCTGCATGATCAGGTTCCTCCAGATCCCCTCCCGGGGGGGATGGTACTGGTATGGAGCGTCCCTGCTGGCGTTCACGGCGGCCATGTTCGGCAAGGCGACGGCAATCATCCTGCCGCTGCTCCTCCTGGCGGTCCTCCCCATGCTCTTCCCCGGCCAGGTGAAGCGGATCGCACTCCTTCTGCTGCCGTTTTTCGCCGTTGCCGCCGGCTGCTACCTGCTCTTCCTGAGGATTGCCGCTGCTGCAGGCATCACCAGTCTGAAGTACCTTGACCTGACAGCCGGGACGGTGGGCAGGATAGCTGCCGTTGCAGTGCAAATCCCGTTCTTCTATCTGGGCAAGCTTGCTCTGCCCTACGGGTTTTCCGCGGATTACGGCGTTACCTTCACCACGAAATTTTCCGATCCCCGGGTCATCGCGTCGCTGGGGGGGGTGATTCTTCTGGTTGTTCTCATCCCCTGCTGCCGGCGGAAGTTGCCGGAAGTCAGCCTCGGC
The DNA here is from genome assembly GCA_937860145.1 of uncultured Geobacter sp. GTDB lineage: Bacteria > Desulfobacterota > Desulfuromonadia > Geobacterales > DSM-12255 > CALMBF01. Next base: position 4,572 of record CALMBF010000118.1, on the reverse strand, counting down.
ATCAGCTGGTTTCTCATCGCCCTGATCCCGGTCCTGAATTTCTTCGGGACCTATCCGGTCGTTGCCGACCGCTACCTGTTTCTCCCCCTGGCAGGATTCATCCTGGCAGGTGCCCCCGTTCTGGACAGGGTTATTCCCGCCAGGGTGAAATTGCCGGTCGTCGGCCTGCTGCTCCTGCTGCTTGCAGGGACCTCCGTCGTGCGCACCTTCGACTGGCGGTCCGACGAAACCCTCTGGCAGGCCAACATCCGCAACCACCCGGATAACACGAAGAGCTACCTGAATCTGGCGGCGTACTATTTTAACCGGGGGGAGCACCAGAAGGCACTCGCCCTGCTGGAAGCAAACCAGAACGTCCCGTGGCTCGGGGTCTATCTCGACTATTACCGGGGGAGGTATTTCCTCGAACAGAAGGATTTCGCCCGCGCCAAGGAGAGTTTCCAGAACGCGGTGAACGTGGTGAACGGCTATGTCGGGGCCCTCTATTTTCTCGGCTACATAGGTGAGAAGGAGGGTGACTACGGGGCGGCGGTCCAGTATTATAACCGGGCGCTGAACTCGGATGAGCAGGACCACGGCAATGACCTCCCTGCGGTGCGCCGTCACCTGCAGGCGGTCAGGGTGGCATGGCTTGACAGGCAGATAGGGGACAAAGAACGGCAGCTGGCACAGAATCCCGGCAACATGGCGGCCCGCAGGGATCTCGCCCTGTTCTTCGACCAGCTCGGGTTTTACGACGAAGCGGTCAGGCAGTATCTCCTCCTGGAGCAAGGCGGGATCAGGGGGTGGCAGCTCTCTCAGAATATCGCCAACTGTTATTTCAATCTGCACCAGAACGGCCAGGCGATCCGCTACTACACGAAGGTCGTGGAGAGCGGGGAGGGGACGGAAGAGACCTTCAACAATCTAGGTATTGCCTACCGCAAGCTGGAAAAGTATGATACGTCGATCCGTACCCTGCGGCAGGGGAGTGAGCGTTTCCCCGATTCCTCCTATATCGCGTTCAATCTGGCGGTGACCTATTTTCTCGCCGGCCAGCGGGAAACGGCGCGTCAGGCGTTTAGTGCCGTGACGCAGAAGTATCCCGAATTCAGGGACAAGACCTCGTTGTACCTCCGGGAGCTGGCGAATTAATTCATTTCATCTAAGGAGTCCGAACCATGGCAAAGATAACCCGTGCGCTCATCAGCGTATCCGACAAGACCGGCGTCATCGAATTTTCCCGGGAGCTGGCCCGTTACGGCGTCGAGATCCTCTCCACCGGCGGAACCGCCAAGCTGCTGCGTGATGCCGGCCTGACCGTCAAGGATGTGTCCGATTTCACCGGTTTCCCCGAGATGCTCGACGGCAGGGTCAAGACCCTTCACCCCAAGGTCCACGGCGGCCTGCTGGGGATGAGGAGCAATCCCGAGCATGTTGCCACTATGCAGTCCCACGGTATCGAGCCGATCGACATGGTGGTGGTCAACCTCTACCCCTTCGAGGCGACGGTGGCCAAGCCGGACTGCACCCTGGAGGACGCCATCGAGAACATCGATATCGGCGGCCCGACCATGCTCCGTTCCGCGGCCAAGAACAACGCCGACGTGACCGTGCTGGTGGACTGCGCCGATTATAGGGAGGTACTGGCGGAGATGGCCGCAAGCGGAGGGGCGGTCAGCAGGGAGACCAATTTCCGCCTGGCGGTCAAGGTCTACCAGCACACCGCCGCCTATGACGGCGCCATCTCCAACTGGCTGGGGTGCCGCCTGGGGAGCGGCGTGGATACCTTCCCCGCGACCCTCACCCTCCAGTACAGGAAGAGCCAGGAGATGCGCTACGGTGAGAATCCCCACCAGTCGGCGGCCTTCTACGTGGAGCGCAACGTGGGCGAGGCATCCATCGCCACTGCCCGCCAGCTGCAGGGCAAGGAGCTTTCCTACAACAATATCGCCGACACCGATGCCGCCCTGGAGTGCGTCAAGCAGTTCATGGAAGGGCCGGCCTGCGTCATCGTCAAGCACGCCAACCCGTGCGGTGTCGCGGTGGGGAGCACCCTGCTGGAAGCCTACGACAAGGCCTACTCCACCGATCCCGAGTCGGCTTTCGGCGGCATCATCGCCGTCAACTGCGATCTCGACGGGGCGACGGCACAGGCCATCGTCGACCGCCAGTTCGTGGAGGTGATCATCGCCCCCAAGGTCGCTCCGGAAGCGGTGGAGATCGTTGCCGCCAAGAAGAACGTCCGCCTGCTGGAGTGCGGCATGTGGCCGGCCCGGCCGGCTTCCCGTCTCGATTTCAAGCGGGTCAACGGCGGCATGCTGGTGCAGGACACGGACCTCTCCCTCTCCGGGGAGATCAAGGTCGTTTCCAAGCGGGCACCCACCGAGGAGGAGATGCAGGACCTGCTCTTCACCTGGCGGGTGGCCAAGTTCGTCAAGTCCAACGCCATCGTGTACGGCAAGGGGCGTATGACCGTCGGTGTCGGGGCCGGGCAGATGAGCCGGGTCAACTCGGCACGCATTGCCGCCATCAAGGCCGAGCATGCCGGCCTCGAGGTGAACGGGGCGGTCATGGCGTCCGACGCCTTCTTTCCGTTCCGCGACGGCATCGATAATGCCGCTGCCGCCGGCATCACCGCCGTCATCCAGCCGGGGGGGAGCATGCGGGACGCCGAGGTGGTCGCCGCAGCGGACGAGCACGGCATGGCGATGATCTTTACCGGCATGAGGCACTTCCGGCACTGAGCGGACGCTAGCCCACCTTGATCTCACGAAAAATCTACCCACTCAGAAAGGTATGATCATATGAAAATACTGGTGATCGGCAGCGGCGGGCGGGAGCACGCCCTGGTCTGGAAGATTGCCCAGTCACCCCTGGTGGACAGGGTGTACTGTGTGCCCGGCAATCCGGGGATCGGCGCCATTGCCGAGAACGTGCCGCTCAAGGTCGACGACCTCCCCGGCCTCCTGGCGTTTGCCAAGCGGGAGGAGATCGGCCTGACGGTGGTCGGACCCGAACTCCCCCTCTCCCTCGGGATTGTCGACCTGTTCGAAGAGCACGGCATGAAGGTCTTCGGCGCCCGGCGCAACGCCGCCATCATCGAGGCGAGCAAGGCATTTTCCAAGGACCTGATGAAAAAGTACCACGTCCCGACCGCCTTCTATGAAGTCTTTACCGAGGTGGAGCCGGCGATTGCCTTCATCGAGAAGCATGGGGCACCCATCGTGGTCAAGGCCGACGGCCTTGCCGCCGGCAAGGGGGTGATAGTCGCCCAGACCGTGGACGAGGCCGTTTCAGCCGTGCGGGACATGCTCTCCGGCAACGCTTTCGGCGATGCCGGTTCCCGGGTGGTAGTCGAGGAGTTCCTGCGGGGTGAGGAAGCCTCGTTCCTGGCGTTTACCGACGGAAGGAACATCATCCCCCTGGCCTCGGCCCAGGACCACAAGGCCGTGTTCGATAACGACAAGGGGCCTAATACCGGCGGCATGGGGGCCTATTCGCCGGCACCGGTGGTGACCCCCGCGATCCACGCCAAGGCCATGGAAGAGGTCATGCGTCGGACGGTCGACGGCATGGCTGCCGAGGGGCGCCCCTACCGCGGCGTGCTCTACGCGGGGTTGATGATCGACGGCGACTCGGTCAAAACGCTGGAATTCAACGCCCGTTTCGGCGACCCCGAGTGCCAGCCGCTGCTGATGCGGATGAAATCGGACATCGTGCCGGTCCTCATGGCCGTGGCCGACGGCGACATCTCCGGAATAGACATAGAGTGGCACGACATGGCGGCAGTCTGCGTGGTCATGGCGTCCGGAGGGTACCCCGGCGATTACCGCAAGGGTGATGTCATTTCCGGTCTGGATGTGGCCGCCGGAATGGACGACCTGTACGTTTTCCATGCCGGAACGGGGCTTGACAACGGCCAGTTTGTCACCGCCGGCGGAAGAGTCCTCGGTGTCACCGGGCGGGGGACTACCGTGGCGGATGCCATCGCCAAGGCGTACGAGGGGGTTGCCGCGATCAGTTGGGAAGGGGTTCACTACCGCAGCGATATCGGCAAAAAGGCACTCTCCAGGTAATCGTGCAATGCCGTCGGAGCGGGTCCTTCCGGGGGGCAGGGCGCACTCCTGTTCGACGGTTTTCTGTGAAAGAGTTCACAGGTTTTCTTCAGGTCAAAGGTTCCTGATGATATGGCCGGACGTGGTCGAATAATCAGCAGCATACTTATTTCAGGAATTGCATGTCTGGCTTTTGCGCTCAGGGTTTTGCCCTGGCGCAATTTTTTGGGTCTGCAGGGTGACTACCTGTTCTACGGGCCGGACTGCTATGACCACCTGCGTCGCATTACGCTTGGGGTGATAAGTTTCCCCAAGGTGCCTTCCTTCGACTCCTACTATGGGTTCCCCCGGGGTACGGGGCAGATCTGGTCTCCACTGTTCGATTATCTGATGTCTCTCCTGTCACTGATCTTCGGCAAGGGGCATCTCGATAGCACGGTCGTCCATTGGCTCGGTTTCTGGAGCTCACCGGCATTCGCCGCAGTAACAATACTTCTCGTCGCCGTTGCGGCGAGATATCTGTTTGGTGGCGGGG
>CALMBF010000117.1 GCA_937860145.1 uncultured Geobacter sp. | reverse complement strand
GGGTGGAAACGGTCGCCGGGTAGCCTGCCGGGGCGGGGGAAAGCGATGACAGCGGTGCCACCGCACCCCCCATGAGGATCCGCTGCTGGTTCTCCAGCAGGGTCTGGAAGGTCCTGCCGGCCGCTTCCTGCCCTTCGAGGAACTGGCGGTGGATGCGGGCGGTCTCCTCCTGCATCTTCTGCAGGATCGCCATGCTCTCCCGGGTCATCCGTAGGGATTCGGCCAGGGCATCGCGGGAGAGCCCCGTCCCCGGGGAAACCGCAGGGGACTGAGCCGGCGCGGGAGCGGACGGGGCAACGGCGGGTGCCGGGGTTGCGGCGACCGGCCGCGGCGGCGCCGGTGCCCGCTTGGGGCGGGGCTGCACGTAGTTGGCACCGCAGAGCGGAATCGTCATGGCCGGTTTCTTGCCGGTCACGACGGGGGGCCGGAACTCCCCGTCCCATGGGGAGAGATCAACCGGGTGGCCTTCGGCTGCCAGCTGGGCGAGGAGCCGGGCTAGGTCGCACATGCCGGAACGCTTCCCCCCGGAGGAGTCCAGGGCAACGGCCAGGTGGTCGCGCTCGCCGAGGATCGCCTTGACCAGGCCGGTGAGGCGGGCACCGGGGCCGACCTCGACGAAGGTGCGGATACCGGCGGCGTACATCGCCTCGATCTCGGCAACGAACTCCACCGGGCTGGCCAGCTGACCGGCCAGGAGCTCCCGGGCGGCGGAGGAATCCGCCGGGTAGAGGGCGGCGCTGCTGTTGGCATAGACCGGGATGTTACCCTCCGGGAAGGGGATATCCTGCAGGGCGGCCAGGAACGGCACGGCTGCATCGGCCACCAGCGGGCTGTGGAAGGCGGCGGCCACGGGGAGCTTCTTGCAGGAGAGGTTGCGGCTGGCAAAGGCGGCCGCGGCCCGGTCGATTTCGCTGCTGGCGCCGGAGAGGATCGCCTGGTTCGGGGCGTTGCGGTTGGCGATGACCAGCTCCAGCCCCTCGTCGGCAAGGATCTGTTCCACCGTCGCCAGGGGTGCGGGGACGGCCAGCATGCTCCCCTGGTCACCCCCACCCGCCGCCATGAGCTGGCCCCGCAGGCGGGAGAGGGTGTGGAGCTCCTCCTCGGTCAGGCGGCCGGCGGCGCAGAGGGCGGTCAGCTCGCCGTAGCTGTGCCCGGCCACCGCGCCGGGGACAAGGCCGAAGGAGTCCAGGAGCCGCAGGGCGCCGAGGCTGACGGCGCCGATTGCCGGCTGGGCGGCATCGGTGGCGCGCAGCAGCGCCTCCTGCCGCTCCCGGGCATTGGAAGAGAAATCCGCCCGGGGGTAGATCCTGTCGGAGAGCCTGCTCCCGTCGGGGAAGCAGAAACCCCGATCAGCGCCGGTGAGGGCCGCGGTCATCGGGGGGAAGGCGCAGGCAAGGTCGCGGAGCATGCCGGTGTACTGGGAACCCTGGCCGGGGAAGAGGAAGGCGGGCGCCCCGCTCCCCGCCGTGGCGGCGAAGAACGCCCCGTCCGGGGTGCTCCAGCTGCCGGCGGGCCTGCTGCGGAGCATGGCCCGGGAGCTCTCCACCATGGCCGTCAGGTTGGTCTTGTCCCGCTCCACCACCAGGACGAGGCGGCAGGGGGCGTTGGGGTCGAAATCCGTGCGGGCCGCCTGGGCGGCTGTCCGCAGGTCGTTCCACCCGGACCCCGTCGGCAGGGAGCCGAGAGCCGACTCCAGTGAGGCCGGGGTGCTGCCGGAGAGGGGGACGATCTGCACCGCGCCGTCCCAGTCCACGGCCTCCTTCTCCGGACGGTACTCCTCAAGCACCGTGTGGAAGTTCGAGCCGCCGAAACCGAAGGCGCTGACCGCCGCCCGGCGGGGAGCGCCGTCCCGGGCGATCCAGGGGCGCTTCTCCGTCGGGATGTAGAAGGGGGTCTTGCCGCCGCTCACCTCGTCCAGCGGCCTGGCCACCTTGATGGTGGGGGGGATGACCTTGTGGTGCAGGGCCAGGGCCGCCTTGATCAGGCCGGCGGCGCCGGCGGCCGCCTTGGTGTGGCCGATCTGGGACTTCACCGAGCCGAGGGCGCACCAGGGGTTCTCCGCCTCGCCGTAGACCTCGCGGAGGGCGGAGACCTCCACGGCGTCGCCGACCTTGGTGCCGGTGCCGTGGGCCTCCACCAGGCCGATGCTCTCCGGAGCCACTCCGGCGCGCTCGTAGGCGTTCAGGAGTGCCCGCTTCTGCCCCGCGGCGCTGGGGGCATAGATGGCGTCACCCTTGCCGTCGCTGGAGGAGCCGACTCCCTTGATGACGGCATAGATCCGGTCGCCGTCGCGCTCCGCATCCTCCAGCCGCTTGATCACCACGATCCCCAGCCCTTCGCCCAGGATGGTGCCGTCGCCGCTGGCATCGAACGGCTTGGCATTGCCGGTGGGGGAGAGCGCCGGGGTCTTGCTGAAGCACATGTACATGAAGATGTCGTTGAAGGTGTCGATCCCGCCGGTGACCACCATGTCGGCCTTGCCCGAGGCCAGTTCCATCCCCGCCAGGTGCAGGGCGCTGAAGGAGCTGGCACAGGCGGCGTCCACGACGCAGTTGGTGCCGCCGAGGTCGAACTGCTTGCTGATCCGTCCGGCCACCACGTTCCCCAGCAGGCCGGGGAAGGAGTTCTCCTGCCAGGGGACGTACCCCTCGGCGATCCGCTGGACCACGTCCTCGGCAACGGCGTCGTCAACCCCGGCGTCCTTCAGGGCCGTGCGCCAGATCGGGTGACCCAGGCGCGCTCCCAGGGGGATGACCAGCTCCATGGCCCCCGTCACCCCGAGGATGACGCTCACCCGCCCCTTGTCATACTCCTTCTCCGGCCCGTACCCCGCATCCTTCAGCGCCTGGCCGGCGGCCACCAGGCCGAGGAGCTGGGAGGTGTCGATGGCCTCAAGGGTGTTGGGGGGGATGTTGAACTCCAGGGGGTTGAAGGGAAACGGCGACAGGAAACCGCCCCGCTTGCCGTAGGTATGGTCGGGCTTCTTCGGGTCGGCGTCGTGGTAATCGGCAACCTTCCAGTGGGTGGAGGGGATGTCGCTGATGGCGTCGATCCCGTCGCGGATGGTGGCCCAGTAGGCGCCCTGGTCCTGCGCCCCGGGGAAGAGACAGCCGATGCCGATGATGGCAAGCCGGCCCGTGCCGGTACCTTCTGCCGATTTCACGTCTTCTGTTTTCACCTAGAAATACTCCTTGAGCTGACCGTCGTGCAGCGGGGTGATCTTCATTGCTTCGGCAGGGAGGGCGATCCCCTGGGAGCGGAGCATGGCGGCCCGGGAAAGGACCGCCGCGCCGTAGAGGATGTTCCGGGCGACCGTGACGACCTTCCGCTGCTCGGCCTTGGCCAGGAAGGTGCCGCTGACCCATTCGTTGAACGCCCCCATGGCCGGGCCGGCCCAGACCTGGTAATCCATCTTGCGGGAGGGGTTGCCGTCCTTGGCCCAGTGGGCGGCCATCCCCAGGTACCAGCGGAACACCAGCGCCATCCGGTGCTTCGGGTCCCGCTCGGCCCGTTCCACCTGTTTCGGGTCCCGCTTCTGGAAGTAGGCCCGGGTATCCCGCCAGATCTCCTCCAGGGGGGCGAGGAACATGGTCTTTTCCAGCTTCTCCCGCTCCTGGGGGGGGATGTCGTCGAGGCCCGAGCAGCTCCGGTAGATCTCGTAGAGCCGGGCCGCCCGCATGGGGAACATGGTCCCCCGCTTCAGCACCTGGACCGTGACCCCCATCTCGAACATGTCGGCGGCCGGGGCCATGGTCACATCGGCCTGGCGGGTCTCGGTCAGCATCTCCCGCACCGTGTCCGAGGTCCCCGATTCGATGCACGCCTGGTTGACCGAGCCGGTGACGAGGTAGTCAGCCCCCATGGCAAACGCGGCCGCGGCCGCCGCCGGCGTGGAGATCCCGCCGCCGAGCCCGACCTTGAGGCGGCAGGCGTAGCCGAACTCCTTCTCCAGCCGCCTGGCCAGGGAGAGGATGGTGGGGAAGAGCGCGATGGCCGGGCGGTTGTCTGTGTGCCCGCCGGAGTCGGCCTCGGCGGTGACGTACTGGGCCATGGGGATGTGGCCGGCAAGCTCGGCCTGCTCCGGGGTGATCTCCCCCCGGGAGACCAGCTCATTGAGGAACTTTTCCGGCGGAGGGGAGAAAAAGCGCGCCGCCAGCTCCTCCCGGGAGACCTTGGCGATGATCCTGTTGGGGGCATGGATGCTGCCGTCGGACCGGCGGCTGATGCCGTGGACCCGGTAACGGACCAGGGTCAGGGTCAGGGAGAGGAAGGCGGAGGCCTCGATCAGGTGGATCCCCCTGTCCAGGTAGAGCCTGACCAGGGCCTCTTCCAGGTCCGGTTCGTGGGGGGAGTGGATCAGGTTGAAGCCGAAGGGGATCTCCCCCAGGGAGCCCTGCAGACGGTCCACCGCCGCCTCGACCTCGGCAAAGGGGAGGCCCGCGGCGCCGAAGAAGCCGAGCATCCCCCCCCGGCCGAGCTCTTCGGCCATGGCGGCCGAACTGATCCCCTTGGCCATGGAGCCGCCGATGTAGGGGTAACGGATGCCGAGCTCGGCGCAGAATTCCGCGTCACCGAGGGACTCCGGCAGAACCGGCATGGCGTGGCCGACCAGCGGCATGGCACCCGCAGCGGGGGGGACATCCCCGAGCTGCACGAAACCGCCCGTTTCCGCCGCCAGGTTACCCCCCTTGTCCACCAGGTAGAGGGGGGAGCCGATCCGGCAGAGCCCCTCTTCCAGGGAGTGCCCGGCGGCAGAGCCGTTCTCCACCCACCACCCCTGCGTTGCTGTTTTCGTCCGACCCATAACGTTACTCCCTGCACTCCGGCATCCTGCGCGGTGCTTCCCCCGCGGTAAACCGGGGCTCCGGAGACAGTTGTCCTGATTATAGTTAAAAAATGATATGTAGCCGAAATGGAACAAAAATGCAAGTCAAACAGGGAAGGAGCAGTGCCGCGGGGGGAGGGGGAACGACAAAGGGGGAGCCGCGTGCCGCGGCTCCCCCTTTGTCGTGTCATGATGTCTTCTGTGCCTTCTCAGGACTCTTCTTCTTCGCTGATGGCGATGTCCCGGTAGGCGCGCTCCTCTTCGAAGCGCTTGGTCTGTGCCTGCAGCTTCTCGAGGTCGGCCTTGCACTTGACGCAGAGCCGGGCAAAGGGCATCGCCTTGAGGCGGCCGAGGGGGATCTCCTCCTCGCAATCCTCGCAGATGCCGTACTCCCCTTCTTCCAGGCGGGCCAGCGCCTCATCGATATTGCGGATCTTTTCGCGCTCCCGGTCCCCCAGGAGGAGGAGGAGCTCACGGTCACGCTCGTTGGACGCCTGATCGTAGATGTCGCCGCTTGTTTCGTCACTCGGCTTGTCGGTACCGGACTTGACCGCCTTCCCTATCTCTTCGAGGGCATCCTTCTTCATCTTCAGGAGGATGGCCCGCATTTCTTCAATTTTTTCAACCATTTATCTGCTCCGAATCAGCTTCTTTTCTTTACGTCCGCCCAAAGGCGGATGAATAATACCGTAAAGGGGCATTTTGTCAAGGATAAAGCCCCGCAACGCAAAAAAGCCCCGGAAACCGGGGCTTTTTCCATGGAATTCATGCCGCGGAGGGGCTGTACCCCTACCCCTCTTCCTTGAGGATGTAGCCGACGCCGCGCACGGTGTGGATCAGCTTGGTCGGGGCATCCCGGTCGATCTTCTTGCGCAGGTAGTTGACATACACATCGATGATATTGGTGAAGCTGTCAAAGGTGTAGTCCCACACATGGTCGGCGATCATGGTCCTGGTCAGCACCTGGTTCGGATTGCGCATGAAGTACTCCAGCAGGCCGTACTCCTTGGCGGTGAGATCGATCTCCTTCTCCCCCCTCCAGACCTTGTGGGTCACCGGGTCGATCCTGAGGTCGGCAAAGACCAGTTCGGCGCCGCGGTCCATCTCGCTGCGGCGGATCAGGGCCTTGACCCTGGCCAGGAGTTCGGCAAAGGCGAACGGCTTGGTCAGATAGTCATCCGACCCGGTCTCCAGGCCGGTGACGATATCCTCCACCGAGTCCTTGGCCGTCAGCATCAGTACCGGCGTGAGCGTCTTTCTCTCCCGGAGTTCCTTGAGGAAGCTCATGCCGTCCCGCTTGGGGAGCATCCAGTCGAGGATGACCAGGTCGTACTTGCGCTCGATGGCCATGGTGAGGCCCTCTTCGCCATCACCGGCCGTCTCCACTTCGTAGTTCTCCTCCTCAAGGCCCCGCTTGATGAAGCTGGCAACCTTTTTCTCATCTTCTACCACCAGAATTCTCATACCTGCCTCCTTGTTATTGATGTCCTCTTACTGATGAACTAAGCAAGACCGTGATTCGTCAGCTTTTTTATGATGTCACCGGCGGACTCCTCCACCGACTTGTGGGTCACGTCGATCACCAGCCACTGGGGATTACGCCGGTAGAGCTGCTTGCAGCAGATGATCTCGTCCAGTATCTCGTCATAGTTCGCATACTTGCTCCGCGGGCTCTGCTGCAGCTGGATCAGCCTGGCGGTGCGCAGCTCCACCAGGCGCTTGGCATCGATCAGCAGCGCCACCACCCGGCGCTGGTCGATCTCGAACAGCTCCTTCGGCGGATCGATCCCCTTCACCAGGGGGATGTTTGCTACCTTGTACCCCTTGTGTGCCAGGTACATGGAAAGGGGGGTCTTGGATGTCCGGGACGCGCCGACGAGGACGATGTCCGCCTTGTAGAGATAGCGCAGTTCCTGGCCGTCATCCTGCTTGACGGTGAAATTGACCGCCTCGACCCGCTTGTGGTATTCCGCATTGATTTCGTACAGCAGCCCCGGCTCCTGCTGGGGGAGCTGACCGAACATCTCGGAACATTTGTACAGTATCGGGCTGAGGATATCGATCGCCTCCAGGCCGCGCCGTTCCACTTCGTACTGGAGGTACTGGGCCAGGTCCCGGTTGACCAGGGTGCAGATGATCAGCCCCGGCCGTGCCGACACCGCCTCGATCGCCTGGAGCATGTCCGCCTGGCTCCGCAGCTGGTTGAAGCGGTGCAGCTTGATGTCGGCATCGCGGAACTGGGTGAGAACGGCCCGCATGACCCTCTCGGCAGTTTCGCCGGTTGCATCCGAGAACAGATAGATATTGTTGATGTCATTCTCCCTGTATCATTAATGCGGCTAATCTAATATAGCAAATTATAATGAGCTATCAATCAAATTTTTTATCTTTCTTCATGAAACTCCCGGAAAATCTCCTCCCGCAGCTCCGGAGAGGAGATCAGCTCCAGCGCCGTGAGGGCCAGGAGCGTCGCTCCCTCCACTGTCGCCGCCTCTCCCCGGGGCGAAACGGTCGCCCGGGCGAACCCCTCCGTATGGATGGTGATCCCTTCACCGATGGGGACGTGGGGGTGGATGGTCGGCACCACCTGGGACAGGTTGCCGATATCCGAGGATCCCTTGTTCCGGTCAGGGGGAGCGTTGGCCTCCACGAGCCCCAGGCGGGCAACCTGTTCGGAATAGACCCGGTAGTAGGAGGGGAGGATCTTCAGCGGGGCGATGACCCGCGGGTCCTCGTCCGTCTCCAGGCGACAGCCGGTGGCCAGTGCCGCCCCCGCTGCACACCCCTTCAGCCTCTCCCTGGCCCGCTCCAGCTCTCCGAGGTCGTCGGCACGGACGTAGAAGTAACAGGCGGCCTGGGCGGGAATGATGTTGGGAGCCACCCCCCCCTCGGTGATGACCCCGTGGATCCGCACATCCTGGCGCAGCTGCTGGCGCAGGGCTCCGACGCCGTTGAAGGTCTGGATGACCGCGTCGAGGGCGTTGATCCCCTCCTCGGGATAGGCGGCGGCATGGGACGCCTTGCCGTGAAAGGTGAAGCGGATCTTGGCCAGGCCGAGGAACTGCTTGATCACCTGGCGCCGGGAGGAGGGGTGCACCATCATGGCGAAATCGACCCCGTCGAAACAACCGGCCCTGAGCATCTCGATCTTGCCGATCCCCACCTCTTCCGCCGGCGTCCCCACCACCACGATCCGGGCGGCACTCTCCGGCAGGAGGCGCCGCAGGATCAGGGCAGCTCCCGCGGAGGCAGCGGCGATGACGTTATGGCCGCAGGCATGGCCGAGTCCCGGGAGAGCATCCATCTCCACGATCAGGGCGATTGCCGGGGAACCGCTCCCCCAGGCTGCCCGAAATGAACTCGCCAGGCCGGCCAGGCCCCGTTCGACCGCGAACCCGGCGGTTGCCAGCCGATCGCAGACCAGGGCAGACCCCCTCGTCTCCTCCAGGGAGAGTTCGGGGTCCTCGTACAGGGTCCGGGAAATCTCGAGAATCCCCGGCGCGAGCTCCCGGGCCGTTGCCAGGACCTGGGCCAACTCAGGCTTCCTGTTCATGAAATTTCCCACATCATCCATTTAATGAAAATTACAATTTTACGGGAGAAAATGTCAAGGTTTTTTATTGCGATTATGATGCTGCTTTGCTAGGTTACCCCTGTTTTGCCCTCGGCAGGTTTCATGAGACACGCCGGCTGCCGTCACCGCCGGGGGCACCATTTTGCACCGACAAGGACAGACCATGAATCAGACCCGCTGGGCAGAAATAAGCTGCACCGTTCCCGAGGAGATGGCCGAGGCAGTGGCGGACGTTCTCCTCGACCTGACCGGCAACGGCGTCAGCATCGAAAACCGGACGGTCGACACCTTCAACATAGGCGACCTGGCAGCGGAACCGGAGAAGACCGTCAAGGGATATCTGCCGGCTGACGGCGACCTGGACACGGTCGTTGCCCGGCTCACCGACTTTCTGGCCGCCGTCGGCCCCGACTATCCCGGCTTCACCCTCACCCCGCCGACGGTGACCGAGCTGCGCCAGGAGGACTGGGCCACCTCCTGGAAAGTCAACTTCAAGCCGACCCGCATCGGTAAACGACTGGTGATGAAACCGTCCTGGGAGGAGTACGCCCCCCGGGATGGCGACATCGTCCTGGAACTCGACCCCGGCATGGCGTTCGGCACCGGCACCCACGGCACCACTCGGCTCTGCCTCGAAGCGCTGGAAAAGCTGGTCCATGAGGAGGGTGCCCTCGGGCACGGCGCGACGGAGGTCCTGGACGTGGGGTGCGGCTCGGGGGTCCTGGCCATTGCGGCCGCCCTCTTCGGTGCGGGCACGGTCACTGCCGTCGACATCGACCCGGTTGCCGTCGCGGTCACGGAGGAGAATGCCGCGGCCAACGGCGTGGCAGACAGGGTCCTCGCCTCCGTGACCCCCCTGGCGGAGCTCCATGGCTCATACGCCATCGTCCTGGCCAACATCCTTGCCGAGGACCTGGTGAGGATGGGGGGGGAGCTGGCACAAAGGGTGACCCCCTCCGGCTACCTGGTCCTCTCCGGCATTCTCACCGAGCGGGAGCAGTTCGTCATCGACGGGTTCGCCCATCTCCCCCTCTCCCTGCAGCAGGTCACCCGCCAGGACGAGTGGAGCTGCCTGGTCCTCCGGAAGAGCCCCTGATGCGGCGTTTCTTCGTCGATCCTTCCCTGCTGCGCGGCAGCAGCGGTATCATCAGCGGTGAACTCTGCCGCCACCTCGTCACCGTCCTGCGCCTTGCCCCCGGGGAAAAGGTCACGCTGGCAGACGGCGAAGGGGGGGAGGCGGTCGCCACCATCACCGCCGTGACACCCGAGGGGGTTCACGTCGACCTCATGCCGTGCCCCGCCGTCCCATCATACGCCGCCACCCCGGCGATAACGGTCTATCAGGCTCTCCCCAAGGGTGACAAGCTCGACCTGGTCCTGCAGAAATGCACCGAACTCGGGGCAGCGGCCATCGTGCCGTTCATGGCGGAGCGCTCCGTCACCAGGCTGGAGGGGGAACGGCTGGAGAAGCGGGTCGCCCGCTGGCAGAAGATCGCCCAGGAGGCTGCCCGGCAGTCGGGGCGGGGGACCGTCCCCCGGGTCGGCTTTGCGGCCGACCTGGCCGGCGTGCTCCGGGGCGGGAGCCATGACCTCTGCCTGATGCTCTGGGAGGAGGAGACGGAGCAGGGGCTGCGGGGGGTCCTGGAACGGGCGGACCGGCCGGCATCGATCGCCGTGATCATCGGTCCGGAAGGGGGACTGACCCCTGCCGAGGCGGCCCTGGCAAAGGGTGCCGGCTACCTGCCCATCACCCTGGGGAGCCGGATCCTGCGCACCGAGACCGCCGGCCTGGCGGTCGTCTCGATCCTCCAGTACCTCTGGGGAGACCTGGGCTAGGCTCCCTCTCAATCGGGTAGGAGGCGGGGTCACCCCCGCCGTCCTCCCACACCACCGTGCGTAC
>CALMBF010000116.1 GCA_937860145.1 uncultured Geobacter sp. | reverse complement strand
AATTAACTGGCTCTTGCAGGCCATAGACTATTCAACGTTGGGACACTACTGATCTGTAATTTAATCGAATACAACGAGATTTATGACGAACCATGCCGCAGAGACATCATGACAAAGGACTCTTGCCCAGCCTTCCATGAAGTTTCACGACAGACTCGAGGTGCTGAGGAAACCGACAACCCAGCATCAACATTATTTATCAGTACCTAAACATGTGTCGTCAATATGCGACAGGGATTTATTTGCATGCTATTATTAATTAGCATATATTATGTGTTCGTGTATGCTACAATACATGTGTAGAAAGGAGTCAACGAGAGAAAGGAGGAGTTCTTATCGAGAATGAACCAGCAGGCAGCTTACATAGGGTACAGGATGTCTCATTCCGGAGGATAAATGCTCCGGATCAGCCTTGGGATAGGCAACAAAGAAATGAGGAAATGAAACCCGCCGCATGCAGGCGGGTTTTTAAATAGAAAAAATATTTACCAGCTCGACCAGATAATATTTTGCGATGTGATAACATCAAAGAAAGCTAAATGTTAATGTAGGCGGCAATTGATTTCAGCGTGCGAGGGTATGTTTATGAGTCAATTCGGCAGGATCTTGCTGGAGGAACAAATTATCAACGATGAGCAACTCAGTATTGCTCTCGAGCGACAAAAACGCGAAGGGGGGCGACTCGGTCAAAACCTTTCTGCTCTCGGCTTTGTCACTGAACAGGACATCAGGCGGGTATTCAACAAAATCCCCCATATCCCCGAAACTGTTGCTGAAAGTGGCCTAGATCGCTCGTTCATCAACGACTTGATCTTGAAGCATCTCCTGTCTATGAGTGAATTCAGGATTCAAGATGTTGTCGAACGAATCAAGCTCCCAATCCCCATAATCGAATCAGGACTCGAAGATCTTAGAAACGACAAGCTTATTGAGATTAAAGGAGCATCAAGTTACAACAAATTGGCATATGTGTTCAAACTGACCGAACTTGGCATTAAAAGGGGAGGGGAGCTTCTGCAATTGTGCAGGTATGTAGGCCCCGCGCCGGTCACGTTGCCGGAATATTGCAAGATGGTCAGGGTGCAGACCGTTAAAAGCGTCATAATCAACGACAAAACCTTACGAAATTCTCTGTCGCATCTTGTCATCAACGAACGAGTATTAGGCTCGATAGGTCCTGCATTCAGTTCAGGACAGGCTGTGTTTATTTACGGTCCGCCGGGTAACGGAAAAAGCGCCATTGCCGAGGCTGTCGGAAAAGTTTTTCCCGACTCCATATACATCCCCTATAGTATCATCGTGGGGGGGCAAATCATCAATGTCTTTGATCCGGTCAACCATATTCCTATCGAAGAGCCCAAAGGGCAGGGAGATTTTGATACACGCTGGATATTGATTAAAAGGCCAGTGATCATGGCCGGGGGAGAACTGACCCTCAAAATGCTGGACCTTGATTTCAATCCGATCTCCAAATATTACGAAGCGTCGCTCCAGATGAAAGCTAATAACGGTCTGTTTGTCGTGGATGATTTTGGCAGACAACTGGTTGAACCCAGCAGAATTCTGAACCGTTGGATCGTTCCCCTTGAGCGCAGGGTTGATTTCATGTCGCTCCACACGGGAATGAAATTCACCATCCCCTTTGACATGCTGATCATCTTTGCGACAAACATTGAGCCGAAGCAGCTTGTTGACGAAGCGTTTCTCAGGAGAATCCGCTATAAGGTTCGCATTGACCGGCCGACGCCAAAGGAATACGAACAGATATTCAGAATGGTTTGCGAATCCCATGGCATCCAGTTTAACCAGGAGGTTTTCATCTACCTCATAGAGCAGTGTTATCAACGGTTCGGTGTCGAATTGAGCGCTTCACATCCTCGGGATCTCATTGACCACATCGTCGTTGATTCCCACTACTTTAACAGACCGCCGGAACTGTCCAGACAAAATATCGATAAAGCGTGCTCAAATTATTTTGTTGACTTGTAGCGCAAGCTACCCGCCCCATTGATCAAGTTCAACGTCGGCCATGATCAGTGCCAGACAAGCAACCGGGTTCCTTTCCGTCTCGCCGCGGCATGCCGTGATGAACCACCAGCCGTATCAGTACTCTCCGGGTCGGCAAGAATCCTTCCCATCCGGAAACAGACCGATGCCGCCCACGCTGCAGCCGATGGGGCGACTGCATCGCGGATAGGCGGAAGTTCCCGGGTCTTCTTGCACCATCACCTTTCATTCATGCTCCTCAGTCTTGTCATTATCCAATCAGCTTTCAATCGATACGTTAACAGTGGTGAGGTTTCAGAGTGTCACATATTCGTCATATCCATGTTGCCTGCGCCATCATAGAAAATGACGGCCTGGTACTTGCGGCCCAGCGAAGCGAGGCAATGAGCCTTCCCCTTAAGTGGGAGTTCCCTGGAGGGAAGATCGAACGGGGAGAGTCTCCCCAGGAGTGCCTTCAGCGAGAATTGAGGGAAGAAATGTGCATCTCTGTGCACATAGAACGACGACTTCCCGAAACTAGTCATCATTATGAGGATTTTACGATCACGCTCTATCCCTTCATCTGCAGAGTGGATGAGGGGACAATCACCCTAAACGAACACGTTGCCGTGCGTTGGGTGCCCCCCCGGGAGATGTACAGTCTCGACTGGGCACAAGCCGATCTTCCAGTCATCGCACGCTACTTGACCGAAAAGCTGTAGCCGGAATATAGGTTAAGGTTGAATTTTGAAATTCAACCAGATGGAAAGCAACAATATGATAACGCAGTTTTGCACTTTACACTAATTTAATACTCTTTCTTAATCTAAACTTAAAACCAACACTCCATGTTGGCAACAAATACCCCCCCATTACTCATTATATGAGCAATTAAAACTAGTTACACCGCGCCACCAACCCAAAGCCCCTACTCTCATTAGAGCTTGACACCGGTCATGCACCCTGTATAATCAAAACATCGTTACACAGGAGTGATGCATGGCCAAACATATCGTGGTTATCGATGATTGCCGAGTGACCCTTGCTGTATTGAGTGACATGCTTGAAGAGGCCGGGTTCAAGGTATCAACTGCCGAAGACAGTATCTACTCCAACCATCTCATTTACGGGACTACGCCACCAGATCTCATTCTCCTTGATGTCATGCTTCCACATATGTCGGGAGATAAAAAGGCGTCGCTCCTTAAACACAGGGAAAAAAGCCGCAACATTCCCGTTCTACTCATCTCATCCAAAGATGAACAGGAACTGCACAGTATTGTTGTCCGCTCCGGTGCAAACGGCTTTCTCAGGAAACCTTTCGATTCAGAGAAACTACTCACTACTGTCTATAGTCATCTCACCACCTGACTGGCGTCATGCCATCCAGCACCGATTCTTCTACCTTCCGACTCTCCTGTGATATAATCCCACATCAGAGGGGAGATGCATGGAAAACTTCACCTTCACCGCCCATGCAATGGCGGGCGAAATAGACCTTAACCGGCTTGCCGTCTCACTGGGGGCAGGGAGGAAGCTTTCCTGGGAAGAGCCTCTGGTCGTAACGCCAGCGCCACTCGAAATCTACCGAGGGGAGAAGTTCGCCTCCGGAAGGGTATACCTCTATTATTTTGGGGCAGTGGTATTTTTCAACTGCAGTGACGTCGATATCGATAGTTTTTACCGTAGTATCGGAAAGTTGTCAGACGCGGTGCGGAAACCGAAAGATAATACGCTCACAGAACAGTTCTCCCTGTTGGTCGACGGGACAGCAGGCGTTTCGGTTAGTAACGACGGTGCGGTCATGCCGGCATGTCGACCGGTCTACGTGGATATCATATCATCCACTCTTGCCAAGTCGGTGGCCCTGGAACAGATAGAAACACTACTCGACAGTGTCTTCGATCGGACCGAAGAAATCATCTCCCGCCTCGAGAGGGGCGAACTCGCCGTGCAAGACAGTCAGTTGGCAAAAACAGCATCCAGTATCCTCAATTTCAAATTCAGATCGATCTCCCACATAATGATTCTGGACAAGCCTGATATTACATGGGAAGTTGAGGAAGCGGATAAACTGTACACGACCCTGGCCAACCTGTTCGAGCTACGTCACCGCTACAACCAGATCCGTCACAAGTCGGACACGTTGCTGGACATCAATGCGGTTTTCACCGGACTCTCCCATGCAAGACGCTCCGCACGGCTTGAATGGGTCATCATCATTCTCATAGCCATTGAAATAGGACTCTTTCTTCTGGAGATGGTGCGCCATTGAACTCAACCGCTAAACCTACCGTCATTCCGGGAAGATATCGTCACTACAAAGGACGGGAGTACAGGGTGCTCGGCATTGCCAGGCACAGCGAAAGCGACGAACTTCTCGTCGTATATCGATGCCTGTACGGCGACGAATCCCTCTGGGTAAGGCCGTTGGAAATGTTCATGGAGTCTGTCAACGTAGGCGACAATGTAATTCCCCGTTTCACCCTGATCGAGGCCGAACTGGAAAAGGGGAGGGAAGAGGAGGGGAATGCTAACCCTCCTGGCTGACAAATCCCGCCTCCTCATACACTCTCTGGCGGCACTCATCACGCTGACGAACCTCATGGCCGCAACGGTCTCTGCTGACACGAGAGTGCCGATCTGTCCCGATTCACCCAACTGTGTCTCATCACAGGAACGTGACATGCACCATATCGAGCCATTCGCCATCAAGGGAGACGGCAGTGCGGCCCTGAGCAGGTTACGGGATCTCCTGGCAGGGCGTAACGATACTGAGTTGGTTCGTGCTGCAACAGGAACTGTTGTGGTGGAGTTTCACACGATACTCGGATTTGTGGACGACGCGATTTTCATTCTGGATAGGAAGGAACATGTAATTCACGTGTATTCAGCGGCACGCACCGGTTACTGGGACCTGGGAAAGAACCGGCGTCGCATCGAGGAGATCCGAGAAGAATTCGAAAAAGGAGAGAAACGCTGAAAGGGTTAGGAAGTAACCGTTATCTCCCTGCTCCACACTCGTTACGTCCCATAAGATATATTATGTCAAGTTGCGTCTGTATAGTAAATGAAAAGCCGCCTGGAGAATCTCTAGGATACTCTTACCAGGCGGCCGTCACTCTCCTTGGTCGACAAAATCTTTAGATGGTTCGGTTATCGATTACTCTCGAAGCCTTACCTTCAAACCGTGGGATCGATTTCGGCTCCACCAGTTTGACGGCAACCCCGACACCGATGACAGATTCTATCTTCTTCTGGGCCTTGTCGACAAAAGCACGCTGCATTTTCATCTCGTCGAAGAAGATGTTTTCCGTCACCTCGATCCTGACTTCGAGTGAATCGACACTCCCTTTCCGTTCAACCACGAGTTGATAGTGAGGTTCACATCCCTCCATTGCCACCAGGACCTCTTCAATCTGGGACGGGAATACATTGACCCCCTTGATGATGAGCATGTCATCACTTCGCCCCATGGTCTTTTTCATCCGAACCAGCGTGCGCCCGCAGGAACACTGCGTATAATCCAGACTGGTAATATCCCTCGTCCGGTAACGGATCATTGGGAAAGCTTCTTTGGTCAGGGTCGTAATGACAAGTTCGCCGACACTCCCCGGCGGCAGCACCTGGCAGGTTTCCGGGTCGATAATCTCCGGAAGAAACACGTCTTCGAATATATGCATCCCGCATTTGTGCTGGCACTCACCGGCAACCCCAGGGCCAATGACCTCGGACAGGCCGTAATTATCCGTTGCACTGATGCCGAGACGACTTTCAATCTCACTCCGCATGGCTTCGGACCACGGCTCGCCACCAAACAGGCCAAGTTTTAATGAGAGCCCCTTGGAGTCGATACCGAGCTGCTCCATCCTGTCCGCAATAGTCATGGCGTAGCTCGGGGTACAGACCAGTACGGTGGAACGGTAATCCTGCATGATCATGATCTGCTTCTCAGTATTCCCACCACCCATGGGAATCACGGAAGCGCCAATGGTCTCGGCACCGTAATGAAGGCCGAAGGCACCGGTAAACATGCCGTAACCGAAGGCAATCTGCACAACGTCGTCGTGGGTGACACCGGCGGCCGTCATGAAACGTGCCACCAGATTTGACCAGGTCTTGATATCGTTTTTCGTGTAACCGACCACCGTAGGCTTGCCGGTTGTTCCGGAGGAGGAGTGGATTCTTACAACCTCACGAAGCGGAACGGCAAACATACCGTAGGGATAGTTGAGCCGCAGGTCTTCTTTGGTCGTGAAAGGAAGGCGGGAGATGTCTCCCAGTGACTGTATATCGTCAGGGTCTATCCCCTGCTGGTTGAACTTGTTGCGGTAGCAGGTGACATTTTTATAGGCGCGTCGCAACGTTGCCTGAAGCCTTTCGAGCTGGAGCTGTTCCAGCTCTTCCCGTGGCATGCATTCATGTTCCTTGTCCCAGATCTCCATAACACCTCGCTTACGGAGCTGCCCTGATTCAGCGCTCCCAGATCTCCTTCTTTTCTTTTCCCAGGTACGCCCGCTGAACCTCGGGATTCTCCAGCAGCTCTGCTGCGGCCCCTTCGAGAATCACCTTGCCGGTTTCCAGGACATAACCCCTGTCCGCCATTTTGAGGGCCGCACGGGCATTCTGCTCGACCAGAAGTATTGTGGTCCCCTCGTCACGGCGCAGCCTCTCGATAACACCGAAAATTTCCTGTACCACCAGGGGGGCAAGGCCCATGGATGGCTCGTCGAGGAGAAGCAGCCTGGGCCTGGCCATGAGTGCACGCCCTATGGCCAGCATCTGCTGCTCGCCGCCGGACAAGGTGCCTGCCATCTGCTTCTTCCGTTCCTCGAGACGGGGGAAGAGTTCGTACATATGGCGCATGTCCTGCCTGATCTGCTCCCTCGGCTCACGGCTACGGAAACGGAGGTAGGCTCCCAGTTCGAGGTTGTCGGCAACAGTCATCCCCTTGAATACCTGGCGGCCCTCGGGAACCTGTGAAATCCCGATCTTGACGATCCTGTCCGGGGGGAGTGTTTCGACCGGTTCCCCGAGAAACTGGATGGAACCGGTACGTGCCGGGATTACCCCGGACAAGGTGTTCAGAATGGTGGTCTTTCCAGCACCATTGGCACCAATGAGCGCGACGATCTCACCTTGCGCCAGGTGGATGGTGACGTTCTTCAGAGCATGGACCTTGCCGTAATAGGTGTTGATGTTCTTGACTTTGAGCACGTCCCCTACCCTTCACCAAGATATGCCGCGATCACGGCGGGGTTCTCCTGGATTTCGCGCGGCGTCCCTTCTGCAAGCTTTTTCCCCAGGTTGAGGACAACGATGCGGTCACAGATATCCATCACCAGCTCCATGTCGTGCTCCACCAGAACCACGGTAACTCCGGTGGATCGGATCTTCCGTATCAGTTCGGCCAGCTCGCTGGTTTCCCGGTTGTTGAGACCGGCTGCCGGTTCATCCATGAGCATGATAACCGGCTTGACCGCCATGGCACGGGCGATCTCGAGAAATCGTCCCTTTCCGAAGGGGAGATTTGCTGCGGTCTGCTCTGCCAAGTCGCTGATGCCGCAGAACTCCAGCCATTCGAGGGACTCGGAGCGGATTCGCGTCTCCTCGCGAACGTGCCACGGCATCTTGCCCATGCAGGCAAGAATCCCGGAGTTGCTTCGGGTATGCAGCCCGAGCATGACGTTCTCCAGGACAGTCATGGTACCGAACAGTTCGATATTCTGGAATGTCCGCACCAGCCCCCGAGAGGCGAGCCGCTCGGCGGGAAGACGCGAAATGTCGATGCCCTCCAGAATAACCGATCCGGCGGTCTGGGTATACAAGCCGGTGACAATGTTGAACAGGGTTGTCTTGCCGGCACCGTTAGGGCCGATCACCCCGGTGATTTCCCCCTTTGCCACCCTGAACGATATCTCCTCAAGTGCGGTTATACCCCCGAAACGCTGGGTTATGTTTCTGATTTCAAGCATGGGGAACAGGCCTCCCCTGGAGTTTTCCCCTTATTCTGGAGAGTGCCGAAGGGACTCCCTTCACCAGTCCGCCGGGCATGAACATGGTCATGACGATCAGCAATAGTCCATAGACAATGATGTCATAGTCCTGGAAAGCGCGCAGCATTTCGGGAAGCAACGTCAGAAGCGCCGCACCGAGAAGGGAGCCATAGATACTTGCCAGGCCGCCGATGATAACCATGGTGACCAGTTCCACCGAGAAGTTGAATCCGAATGATGCCGGAGCGATGAATGTCATGGTATGGGCATACAGACTGCCGGCAATTGCGGAGAGGCCTGCTGACAGGGCAAAGATCTGCACCTTGAGCAGGCGGGCATTGACTCCCATGACCCGAGCCGCCACTTCCGAATCGTGAATGGCACGAAGAGCGCGTCCGATACGCGAGTGAACCAGATTCAGGGCCAATCCCATGGCGGCCAGAGTGAATGCCCAGATGAGATAGTAATTTTTCAGATCGGTGTCAAAGACGATGCCGGCTACCTGCAGATTCGGGATTCCGGAAAGGCCCGACGGGCCACCGGTCTGCTCCACTGCCTCGTTGAAAACGATATAGATGATTATCCCGAGACCGAGGGTGGCCATGGCAAGGTAGTGCCCTTTGAGCTTCAGGATGGGAAAACCGACGATGAATGCCAGAAAAGTAACAAACAGAGCGGCAGCCGCCATTGCCGCCCACGGGTTGATGCCGTGGGTAGCGGTAAGGATACCTGAAATATAGGCACCCAGCCCGAAAAATCCTGCCTGCCCGAGGGATATCTGACCTGCATAGCCGAGAAGGAGGTTCAGTGCCAGGGCCAGCATGGTATGGATGCCGATGAAGACCATGACATTGATAAGGTACCCTTCGTGGACAAGGAGCGGAGCCACGAGAATCACTACCACCATGGCCAGGAACTTTATGATTTCGCGGTTCACTGCCATTCTCACACCCTCTCTGTCTGGGCTCGCCCAAAGAGGCCTTGGGGGCGGATGAACAGTATGAGCAGGAGTATGACGAAGGCAATGGCATCCTTGTACCCGGAAGAGATCAGACCGGCACCGAGGGATTCCAGCGTGCCAAGGAGCAGTCCGCCCAGCACGGTACCGATCCCGCCCGAAAGTCCCCCGATGATCGCGGCACAGAAACCTTTAAGGCCGAGCATGATGCCGACGTCATAGGAGGTCATGGTGAGGGGAGCCACGATGATGCCTGCCAGTGAACCGAGACCGCCGCTGATGGCGAAGGAAAAGAGCACCATCCGCCTCACGTCGATCCCGACAAGACCCGCGGCACGCCTGTTCACGGCACAGGCACGCATTGCCTTTCCGGTAATGGTATACTGGAAGAAGAGCTTATTCGAAACAATGGCGATCCCCGTAAGGGCGAAGATCCAGAGGTGCTGGGGAAGGATGGTGGCCGAACCGACGGCAATCGGTTCGCTACCGGAAAATGCGGGAAGCGCGTGGGTATCCTTTCCCCATACGAGCATGGCGATGCCGCGAATGAGAATACTTCCACCAATCGTTATGATGATCAGGCTCAAAGGTGTGGGAGCCTTGAGAGGCCTGATGGTGAGTCGCTCAAACAGCACGCCGGACGCGATGGTCGCGAGCACGGCCAACAGGATGGACAGAGGAAGAGGCAGCTTCATCGTCTCGAGAAAAAAAAGGGTAAACATGCCCCCGAGCATGACCAGCTCCCCCTGGGCAAAGTTGATTATCTCGGTGGAGTTGTAGATTATGGCAAAGCCGATACCGATGAGCGCGTAGATCGCACCGGTCGACAGGCCGGAAACCATATATTGGGCGATTTGATCCGCAAGATCCATGAAGTGGCACTCTCAGAGTCAAACAGGCAGTTCCCGACCATGTCGAAAACTGCCTGTTTGACGTTGTTAAATGCTAAAATTATTTGAGTAGTACGAAGTCTTTCTTCTTGATCTGAACAAGAACAAAGGCATCCTTACCGAGACCGGCATGGTCTGTTGCACTAAAGGAAAAAATTCCACCAATCCCTGCGAACAGCTTCGTTTTCTCCAATTGATCTCTGATTGCCGCAGGCGTATCACCACCTCGTTCAATGGCGCCCTTCAGCAGCATAACTGCATCCCAGGCATGACCACCAAAATGGTCGCCTTCAGCATTATAATGAGTCTTGCAGTCCTTAACAAAAGCCTGAAGACTCGATTTTTGTTTGTCTGTTTTCGGGAGAGCATCACAAACAAGGACTCTACCAGTCGGCAAGATTATCCCTTCTGCCGCATCACCCGCCAATTCAATGAACTTATTAGATGAAACCCCGTGACTCATGAAAAGCGGCAACTTGATTCCAAGCTGTCTAACATTCTTGGCAATAACCGCAGGGCCAGGGTTTGTCCCCCAGCAAATGATTGCCTGAGCCTGACTCGCACGGATCTTGGTTAGTTGGGACGTCATATCGGTATCTTTCGGCCCGTACGTATCGTCAACAACAATCTGAATACCATGTTTGGCCGCATACGCCTTGAGCTGTTCGCGACCTGATGAGCCGAAACCGTCAGAAACGGTGATGATGGCTACTTTGCTTATTTTCTTTTTGTTTAAATGATCGTAAATCTTGTTGACGGCTAAGTAATCATTCTGCGCAGTCTTGAAAATCCACTTCTTTACCGGATCAGTAATCTTGCTGCCAGCAGCACAGGAAATCAAAGGAACTCCTTCTTTTTCCGCAACCGGAATTACTGCCATTGATTCTCCTGTCGTGCTCGGGCCGACAATTGCCACCACTTTATCATCTTTAATAAGGCGGTTGGCAGCCTGAACTGCCTTAGTAGCATCACCCTGAGTGTCATACACGACAAGTTCCAGCTTCTTACCTTTAATGCCACCTTTGGCATTGATTTCGTCAACAACCATTTTTGCAGTATTCCGTTCTGGCTCTCCAAGAAAGGACGCCGGACCGGTAACTGAGAAAAGGCCTCCAATCTTGATGGTCGAAGATGCCGCAAAGGCGAGTGATGTGGTAAACAACAAAAGCAGAGTCGTTACAGCTTGGAGCAGGTATTTCATAGAAAATCTCTCCTTTACTTAGCGAGTTCCCAATCACACTTGACGATCTTGACCATTTCGAAAGCATTCAGGTCGAGGCCGTTATGGTCGGCAGAGGACATGTTGTAGATTCCGGAAACGGACACCAGTTTTTTGACCCCCTCTAGGCCATCACGCAACTGCTCGGGGGTTGTACCTTTCTTCATAGCTTCAGAAATGAGGAGGAATGAATCATATGCATACCCCCCAAAGGTTGAGGCCTCAACAGAAAAGGCTTTCTTGTATGACTTGTCATATTCTTTAAGAAGCTTGTATTGCGGGTCGGAATGCTTGAGTTTCTCATAGATGGCCAGTTTACCAGCCGGGAGAAGAACACCTTCAGCAGCATCGGGACCACAAAGCTCGATATATTTTTTAGAGGCAACACCGTGACTCATGTAAAGCGGAATCTTGATCCCCAGTTGCTTGACATTGCGGGTAATAATGGCTGGTCCCGGGTTGGTCCCCCAACAGATGATCGCGTCTGCCTTGCTCCCCTTGATTTTGGTGAGCTGGGCCGTCATGTCGGTGTCCTTCGGACCGTAGGTTTCATCGGCTACAATGGCGATCCCCTTTTTCTTCGCCATATCCTTCAACTGTTCGCGCCCTGATGAACCGAACCCATCGGTAACGGTCAGCAGTGCCACACTCTTCTGTTTTTTTGCCGCCATGTAATTGAATATTTTTTCAGCTGCGACGTGATCGTTGGCCGGCGTCTTGAAGACATATTTTTTCACCGGTTCGGTGATCTTAATTCCGGCGGCGCAGGAGATAAGCGGGATTTTTTCCTTTTCCACCAGAGGAATGATCGCCATGGTTTCACCGGTAGTGCTCGGACCGACGATGACCGAAACCTTGTCATTCTTGATCAGTTTCGTCGCCAGCTGCACGGCCTTGGTAGCATCACCCTGGGTATCATAGACCACCAGTTCGAGTTTACGCCCCTTGATGCCACCCTTGGCGTTCGCTTCCTTTACAAGCATCTCCAGGGTATTCTTTTCAGGCTCGCCAAGAAAGGATGCCGGTCCGGTGACAGAAAACAGAGCCCCGATGCGAAATGGTTCCGCTGCCAATACGGGAGATGCCAACAAAAAACCGAGAATAGTCAATACAGCCAGGTGCAGTATGCGCATACTCATTTTCTCCTTCATCCGAAAGTAAACTACATGCCGTACAGTCTCTCCCCCTGGAGCATGTTAAATCCTTTGGCTCCAAGGACAGCTATTGCCTTCTCTGTCTCGTCGAACCGGAAGATTATCACTGCGTTGTCGCCACAACGCTCGACAAAGGCATACATATACTCGACATTGATCGATTCATTGTCCAGAACCTGCAGGATGCTGGAAAGGCCGCCCGGCTGGTCAGGCACCTCAACGGCCACGACCTCCGTCTTGCTTACCGTGAAACCCTTGTTTTTCAGAGTTTCCATCGCCAAATTACGATCGTTGACGATCAGGCGCAGAATGCCGAAGTCTGAGGTATCCGCCAGCGAGAGTGCGCGGATGTTCACCCCTGCTTCACCAAGAACGGCAGCTACTTCCGCGAGACGACCCGACTTGTTCTCGATAAATATGGATATCTGTTCGACTTTCATGACATTCCCCCGACGAATAATTGACTGGCGCAGTGACTGCGAGATGCTGCTACAGTTTGCGGTTATCTATAACCCTTTTGGACTTCCCTTCACTCCGTTGAATGGTCTTCGGCTCTACCAGCTTGACGGTGCAGGTGACGCCGAGCATATCCTTGATCTCCTTCTCAATGCGGCGCGCAAGCAATTGCAAGACCTTGATTTCATCCGAGAAGATACGCTCGTCAACTTCAACCTGGACTTCAAGGGTGTCAAGATTTTCCTTCCGGTCGACGATCAGCAGGTAATGGGGCTCGACCCCTTCGATACGGACGAGAATGGATTCGATCTGGGACGGGAATACATTGACGCCGCGGATTATGAGCATATCGTCGGACCGCCCGCTCATCCGGGCGATCCGCGCATGGGTACGGCCACAAATGCACTTTTCGTACGTGAGACTGGTTATATCCCTTGTACGGTAACGGATCAGAGGTATCCCCTGTTTGGTGATCGTGGTTATCACCAATTCACCCCGCTCACCTTCCTTGAGGATCTCCCCTGTATCGGGGTTTATGATCTCGGGGATGAAATGATCCTCCCAGATGTGCAGACCGTTTTTCCCCTCGAAACACTCCATGGCAACACCCGGGCCCATGATCTCGGAGAGGCCGTATATGTCGAGGGCTGTCAGGTTCAGCTGCTGTTCGATCTCTTGCCTCATGGCATCTGACCACGGTTCGGCACCGAAAATACCTATGCGCAGCTTGAGATTTTTGAACTCTATGCCGGCGGCTTTCGCCTCTTCGGCCATGAAGAGCGAATAGGAAGGGGTACAGGTGAGCACGGTTGACCCGAAATCCTGCATGATCATCAACTGGCGGACGGTATTGCCGCCTGAAATGGGAATGACGGATGCACCGAGGCGTTCGGCACCATTGTGGACTCCGAGGCCACCGGTGAAGAGACCGTAACCGTAGGCGTTGTGGATGATGTCGCCTTTGTGGGCACCGGCGGTGACCAGGGTTCTGGCCATGAGATCGGCCCAGGTGTCGATATCCTTTTTCGTATATCCGACAACGGTCGGTTTTCCGGTGGTACCGGATGAAGCATGGATGCGAACGATCTCTTCCATGGGGGCCGCAAAGAGACCATAGGGGTAGGAGTCGCGCATATCCTGTTTCGTGGTGAAGGGAAGTCGCTGCAGGTCCTGCAGCGATGCGATGTCAGCCGGTTTGATGCCAGCCTTGTCCAATGCTCCCCGGTAAAAGGGAACCGCAGCATACACCCGCTCCAGCACATCCCTGAGGCGCTTCAACTGCAGCGCTTCCAGGGCCGGACGTGGGAGGGTTTCGAATTCTTCGTTGAAATAACTGGCCATCGTCAACCCCTCCCCTACAAAACTCTTCCCTTGCGGAATGCCTGAAGATTTATATCAAGAGCCTTTCTCGGCACCAGTTTTTCGATTGCCTCGATCCAGAACGATTCGTCGATATCTATCCGCTGTGACAGGGCGCCGAGCAGAACGGTATTGGCGACACGGGGGTTGCCGGCCTCGGTGGCGATCTTCAACCCGTCAACCAGCATGAAATCGGGGAACATCCCCCGGATTTTTCCCTCCAGCCCTTCAGGGTAACTTTCCTGCCCGAGAAGGATCGAAGGCGAGGGTATGCGGTAGTTGTTTGCCACGACCTTTGCACCGGGGCGGAGGAGTGGCAGGGACCGGTAGGTTTCCATGAGTTCGAAACCGAAGAGAATATCCCCCTCCCCTTCGGGAACGACCGGAGAGAAAACCTGACGGCCGTAACGCACGTGGGAGACGACGCTCCCCCCCCGCTGGGACATACCGTGGATCTCGCTTTTCTTGACATCGTAGCCGGCACGCATGAAAACTTCGGAAAGAATTTCCGATGCAAGCAGGGTCCCCTGCCCACCGACTCCAACAAGAAGAATATTCGTAATATCACTCATAGTCATACTTTTCCGTTACTTGATAGCGTTGAATTTGCACAGCTGTTGACAGACGGTGCACCCGGTGCAGAGAAGGGGGTCTATCCACGCCTTCCCCTTCTTTCCAGAGGCATCGGGCTTCCACTCGATTGCGGGGCAGCCGATGGAAAGACAGGCCCTGCAACCGGTACAGGCATCCTGGTCGATCTCGAGGACCGTCCCCTTTTCAAAGCGGCAATCACCCTTGATCAGACAGCAGGGGCGGTTCGTTATGATCACCGACGGCTCGGGCCTGGCCATCTCCTCTTCGAGTACCTTACGGGAAGCAGGAAGATCATAGGGGTCAACTTCGACAACATGCCTGATACCCAGAGCCCGAACGAGCTCGGGGATGTTGACCATGGGGGCTTCTTCACCGGACAGGGTGTAGCCGGATGCCGGGTTCTCCTGTCGGCCGGTCATCGCGGTGATTCTGTTGTCCAGGATGATGACCGTGGCAGGCGCCTTGTTGTATGCCATTTCCATCAGGGAATTGACGCCGGTATGCAGGAACGTGGAGTCGCCGATGACCGCCACGACACGACGCTGTTCCTCGGGCTGCAACGACCTGACGATGCCGGAAGCATTACTGATGGAAGCTCCCATGCAGACGCAGGTATCCATGGCATTGAGGGGGTGCATGAAACCAAGGGTATAACAGCCGATGTCACCGGTCACATAGGCCTTGAGACGGTTCAGCAGATAGAAGATGCCGCGGTGGGGACAGCCCGGGCACATGTTCGGCGGACGGCTGGGCAGTTTTTCGACGGACAACGGAGTTGCGGAGACGGCCGGCACGAAACTGGTACCGGCAAATGCGGTTCTCACGCGGCCCGGGGAGAGTTCGCCGCAGAGGGGGATCAACTCCTTGCCGACGACCTCGATTCCCATGGCCCTGACCTGCTCCTCGATGAACGGGTCAAGTTCCTCGACAACGAACAGCTTCCTGACCCTGGAGGCAAATTCACGCACGAGTTTTTTAGGCAGCGGGTAGACCATGCCGAGCTTGAGGGTCGATGCCTGCGGGATCGCCTCACGAACGTACTGCCAGGTCACCCCGCTGCAGATGATGCCAATGTCCTCGGAGAGGTACTCCGCACGGTTCACCGGATTCGTGTCACCATAGGCAGAGAGATCGACGATTCTCTGCTCCACCAGCGGATGACGTTCCCTGGCGTTACCGGGAAGCATGACCAGCTTGCGGGGATTCTTTACCAGAGCGGGAGCGGGAAGACCGGTGACCGGGTCGGCAAGTTCGACAATGGATTTTCCGTGGGAGATGCGTGTGCAACTGCGCACCATCACAGGGGTATCGAATTGTTCCGAAATCTCGAACGCCAGGCGGGTGAACTCCTTGCACTCCTGTGAGTCTGCCGGCTCGAGCATGGGAACCTTGACGAACTTGGCATAATTACGACTGTCCTGCTCGTTCTGGGAAGAGTGCATTTCCGGATCGTCAGCCACCACCAGCACCAGGCCACCGCCGACACCGGTATAGGAGACGGTGAAGAGAGGATCCGCTGCTACGTTGACCCCTACATGCTTCATGCACGCCATGGCCCGCGCACCGCCGAAGGATGCGCCGATGGCGACTTCAAGGGCGACTTTTTCGTTAGGAGCCCAGGAAGAGTTGATGGAACTGTAGGTGCTCACATTTTCTAGGATTTCGGTGGAGGGGGTGCCGGGGTATGCGCTTGCGACTTTTACGCCGGCTTCGAAAGCGCCGCGGGCGATTGCCTCGTTACCGGAGAGTATCTCTTTCATCAGCTGTCATTCCTCAAAAAAAATAAGGGGTCTGCCCCCTTTAGTCGCCAAAATATACCCGTTTGGCGCCTACCGTGTCAACTGCTTTCTGGCCGATTTAGAACGGCTTTACAGTCAGACAGACCGTATCGTGCAGGTCCGTCAGAACCCCTTCGAGGAGACTGAAATCGCTCACTTTCAGAAAGGGGATGCCAAACATGACCATGGTTTTCATGGTCAGTATGGTGCCCGCAACGATGAGGTCCTCGCGCCCTTGCTCCAGACCTGCTATCCTGGAGAGCCTTTCTGCCGGGGAAAGGGGAAGAAGTCGGGCATAGATGGACCGAATCTCGTCAAGGGGGATGACATGATTGTTGATCTTGCGATAATCATAATCGACAAGCCCCTGGCTGATGGCGGCCAGGGTTGTCGCCGTCCCCGCTGTTCCGATGAGCACCGACTTCCGGGCAAGATGAAGTACGCCGGTCGACTGCATCTCGTCGATCAGTGCCCCCAGTTCCCGGTCCACCTTCTCCTCGATGGCGTCAGAGGTGACCTTCCCCTCGGTCAGCCTGACCACCCCCAGTGGCAGGCTTCTCGTAAAGAGGATTTCATCTCCCTGTGCAAGGGTATACTCGGTGCTGCCTCCACCGATATCGAAGACAAGAATGTAATCCGGATGAGAATCGAGCCCGGAAAGGACGCCACGCAGGGTCAGCCTCCCCTCCTGTTCGCCGCTGATGGTTTCCAGCGAGATCGAGGTGGACTCCCGGACTTCGCGGCAAAAATCGGCACCATTTGCTGCATCCCTGACGGCACTCGTGGCAACAGCCTTGACGTGCTTCACTCCGTGACGACTTATCGCCTCGGCGAACTCCCGCATGGCGGAGAGTGTGCGCTGCCTTGCCTCGGGCGCTATGCCGTTCTCCCGGCAGAAGCCGCCTCCCAGCCGGGTGATGCGCCGGATAACCTGCTCCCTGACAATGGTACCGTTCTCAACCCTGCCGATAAGGAGACGGGCCGTATTGGTCCCCAGGTCGATAGCTCCCAGCAATTCACTGCTCATTCCAGCTCCCTTCCGGTTTTTACAATGAAGCAAGAGAGTGAGGACAACCTCACCAAGGCTGCAACCATGTCGTTGAAAAGGAGACCGGCCTCGACAGAACATTGGCCCCCCTTCATCCTGGCCACGTGGCCACCGAGGATCGTTTCCTGCTGAACCAGTACCAACGTATGCAGATCGGCCGTTTTTTCCTGGTCTTCGGACGTATAGCGATCACCTGACTGAATGATGGCGACAACCTCGCCTACCAGTGCTGCAAGTCTCTTCAGGTCCGCCATCGCATGATTGGAGAAGACGATCTTTTCGTATTTTTTTCTCTGGATGATGCTGACTACCTGCCAGGATACGTCGCCGAGGTGCTCCAACTCATTGACAATATGCAAAAGTACCGGAATACGGAGGGAGTGTTCGACATCGTTGCTGCGCCGTGACAGGAGGATGAGGAAATTGGAAATCTGCTTCTGCAGAGAGTCAAGAGCATCTTCCTTCTCCTGGATGAGCCGGACCAGTTTGACATCGAAACGGTAGAGCAATTGAACCGCATCGTCGTACATCGAGCAGGCGATATCCGCCATACGCACGATTTCACTGCGTGCCTGCAGCATTGCTATGGTCGGAGTATTGATGATGCGCGTGTCGAGAAACTGTGGACGTGGCGACAGGTCAGGCCGGGCACCTCCCCATACGCGTGCCGCATCGACGGAACGTGTAATGAGCCCGATAAACGGCAGGAAAAAACATACGATGAAGAGGCTGAAAATTGTGTAAGCGTTGGCGATCAAGCGGGGCATCAGGTCTCTGGGCGGTACCGCACCAGGCCTCTGTTTCAGTAACTCCGAAAGGTCGGCACCTCCGGGAGACAGGAGCGCGACGCTTTTGATCAGCAGAGGGAAAAGCGCCAAGGCAAAAAGGACGGCAACGAAGTTGATCAGCAGGTTGAGAACCGCTACCCTGCGTGCGGCAACCGTACCACCCACCGCAGCCAGCATGGTAAGCAGTGCGACGCCCAGGTTGCTGCCGATGATCATACCGACAGCGTCAGCGAAACTGACCATCCCCCCGGCTGAAAAGGCAATGACAATACCCATTGCAGCCGATGGTGAGTGTACCAGGAACGTCAGCAGGGCACCGCACAGCACCGCGGTGATCTTCCAGGCAAAGACATACTCGGTAATGCTCCTGATGATGGCGGATTGCCCGACCGGCACGATACCGGCCTCCATTATCCGCAGGCCAAGGAACAGCAGACCGCACCCGAGCAGGAGTTCACCGCTGTGTACCAACGCTCTTCTTTTGCAGAGAAACCTGAAAAGCATGCCGGCAAATATGGCAAGCAAGGCGAATATTGACGGTTGGAAGGCAATGAACTGGACAAAGACCGTGGCACCGAGGCAGGTGCCGAGCAGTATTGCCAGGGCCTGATAGATGGATATCAGGCCGGCATTGACAAAGCTGACAATGAGGATGGAAGCGGAACTCCCCGATTGGAGAAGTGACGCAAGACAGGTCCCGAGAAATGCCGCGGAAACCCGGTTACGGGCGATGCGCTCCAGCAGGGAACGGAAGCGGTTACCGGCAAGATACTGCAACCCTTCGGACATGGTCTGCATGCCGAGGATAAAGAGTCCTATCCCCCCCAGAGTTTCGGCAAGGTAGACAAGAGGAAAGGAGGCGAAGCCTGACATCGATTATTTAACGACCTTGAAGGGGAACAGGTAGTCGGGAGGAGCAGACCGGGAGCTCCCTTTTCTGTAGACCTGCAGAGCAAAGGCTTTCTGAGCTGCAAGATCGAGCTGGAAATAAACCAGGCCGTGTATTTTAGCCTTGGGGATGAGAGGTCCCATGGGGAGAGCCTGAGCAAAAAGGTTTTCAGGATAGAATTCGTAATAATAGGGGAGACTTGTGTTGGTGGAATTTTTATATGCAGACTTTTCGTAATCCTCCAGATAGTAGAATCCGACATAGGGGTAGGGGATGAGGTAATAGGTCTCCTTGGTCAGCATCTGGCGGACCTTTTCAGGCGGTACGGAGAAGTACTGTCTCTTGTCCGCATCCACGACGATAAAGCTGTCATTATCGAAGAGGACTTCACTCTCACCGCTGTTAGTGATCTCTACCTGCAGGGACGTTATCAACCCCTCCGCGTTTGCAAAGGCTTCCTCCTCGACCGCGCCGACCGTAATGGTCACATCATTGCGGGTCAATGAAAGGGATTTGCCGTCGGGACTGACGATCCCACCGGGAACCGCTTCGGGGACGACTTTCAGCGAGCACCCCGAAAGCACGACCAATGCCAGCACCAGCAGACATGTGGAAATTTTCTGCATAGTTCCCTCCAGACAACCGTCACTACGCTGCAGTCAAGTATAGCAGATTAATCGGTGTCGGCTTTACGCTTTGCTCTTTCGGCAGCCCGTCTTTTCGCCCTATTGACCAGTTCCTCAGCGCGCTTGGCATCTTCTGTCGCCACAGCTGGTACGGTACGCTCGGATGAAATTTTCCCGGCGTCGGCAGGCTTCGTGCTGCTTGCCTCCGGTTCGCTCTTGACCGGCGCCACAACAGCAGGGACAACGGCAGCTTTACCAATACCCTGGCTTTCAAGGGATTTAATCCTGATCTCATCTGACTCTGCGGGCTTCAGCTCGAAGGGGTAGAGAAGTATTTCTACGACATTCTGGGCTCCCCTCTCTCCGGGAGAGAATTTGGAGGTCACGGTATAGATCTGCTGCCGGGGAGGAAGGAGGGTCTTCAGGTACTGCTCGACCTCACGGGCCATGAAAACGGATTTTGACAGATACTCATCGACTGAGGTAGCCGAGGGATAAACGCCCCTCAGCTTGACGGTTCCACCCTTGCTCTTTTTGATTTTAGCAGCTGCAGCAGTAATCTCCTTGCGTGCCTGGCTGTCCAGCTTCAGGTTAGCCTTGAGCCGCACCCGGGCGACCAGGGTGTCCTCCACCTGGTCGGCGAACCCATGAAGCGGAAGTAAAACCAGCAGGATGGAGACTAAAAGCCAGTGTGTGTACTTTTTCATTTGCCCTTTTCTTTGTGTACCAGGAAAACGATCTCGAAACGCCTGTTAAGCTTTCTCCCCTCGTCCGTGCTGTTATCCGCAATAGGTGCCGACTTGCCCATACCGCGAACGAAAATCTTCGACGGATCGATGCCTTCGCGGGTGATCAGATAATTTGCAACACTGATCGCACGTTTCAGGGAGAGGTCGAGGTTGTATTTGACCGATCCGACACCGTCAGTATGGCCGTCGATTCTGAGGTATACCCACTTGTTGTCATTGCGGATGAATTCAGCCAGCTCCGATATGGATTGCTTGACTTCCGGCAGCATATCAACATTGTCGAATTCGAATATACTGTCCGGAAGCCTGAATTTACGGTAGGCAACGACCGGCCCGCCCGGAAGCGACGGCAAGGGAGCAGCGACTGCTGCTTTCCCGGACGAATCCTTGAGACGGACGCCGTACAGCGGGGTCACACCGCTGACCCTGGTCAGCGCGTATTCAGAAGCCGCCTGCTTATCGACCTCGATTGACGGTTCGGGAGACACCGGCTCGACCACGGCGGGTGAGGGTTCGGCCACGACAGGCCGGGATTCGACGGGAGCAGTCTCGGCAACAGCGGTCTGTATCTGCTCTGTCGGCGGTATTTTCGGCAGGGTTACCGGAGTGGCGGCTGCCTGCTGGGCAATGACAACCGTACCATACGGCCTGATGACAATCTCTTCGCCGTCCTGCTCGAGAGGAACTTCGAACTTGCTTGAAGGGGTGGTCAGTGCAGGAGTCTTGATGAGAAGCGGTGAAAGTGGCAGAACTTTTGTCGGCCTCATCACCTCACGGCCTGCTCCAGACTTGCCCTTTACCTTGGTAACCTCCGGAATCGGCTTGATGTATGCGCCTACCCCCTGACAGGTACTGAGTCCGAAAAGAACGCGCCACGACGCAGCGGCATCGTTGATACCCATGCCGTACGCAAGGTTCAGGGTCAGGTGGGGAGTTATGTAATACTGATATCCGACTGAAGCTTCAGAAGGCGCATCGAACCGTGCGGCATCAGAGGCAACGTATTCGAGCGTCAGTTTCGAGCGGGTCGTCGTGGCAATCTCTACCCCTGCTCCGTAAGGGTATTCGGTTTCTGACTTGATTCCCTTGACAACGTCCCGGGATTTCCCGTTGGACATGTAGCCGGAATAGAGATGGGCACCGACTAGGTCCGTTCTATAGGAAGCTATCAGGCGCCCCCCCATGTCGTTGATACCATTGAACTGCCTGTCATCATCGATATATCTACTGTAATGGTAATCAACCGCAAGCTTGAAAGCACTGCTCCGCTGTCCGAGAAAACGGATTTTCATCCCCACGTCGGCAGTGCCTCTGCCGGAAAAGGGTGCTTCGTTGTTAAGATATACGTTGGGATAGGTACCGTACGCCTCCCAGAACGTACCGATACCCAGAGTCAACGTTACCGGCATGATTGAAGTTATGCCGTTATCCTGTCTCTTGCTGCAGTTACCCCACATGCCGATACAGAGATTGGCCGAGTCAAGCGTGTCCGCAGTTGAAACGTTCAACAGACCACTGGAACCGTACTGGGTAGGATTGGCCATGGCCGGTTTTCTGAAACCGACCAGCACGAGTATGATAAGAACCGACAGTCGAAATCTCATAGAATTCAGTGAAACCTATTTCCCTGCGACCCGTTCTTTCAGCTCTTTACCGACCTTGAAAAACGGCAGTTTTTTCGGTTTCACGTCTATGGACTCGCCTGTCTTTGGATTGCGTCCCGTGTATGATTTGTATTCATTGATCACGAAACTGCCGAATCCTCTGATTTCGATTCTGTCGCCTGCAATCATCGCCTCGCTCAATGAATCGAAAATGGTGTTGATGATCTCTTCGGATTTTTTGTAGGAGATCCCCTTTTTCTCAGAGAGGGTTTCAATAAGTTCTGATTTGTTCATTTACGGCCTCCTGTATCAGTAATAAACTCATGCGGGTCAACAACACCCCTTGAGGTAGGTCTTGAAGAGGTATGCGGCTTCTTCGGTTCTGTTCTGGGCGGTGAGGAGCTGGACCAGCCTCTCTGCGGACACTTTCTTTAACGCGGGTAACTGGAGTCCTTTTGTATAGATGTCAATGGCAGCGTCCGGATTGCCCATCATCGCATAAACATCACCAAGCATCAACTGCGCCTGGTCATGAAGTATCTCTCCCTCAATCATCCCCTGCAGTACAGGAACAGATTCGGCAAACCTTCTCGAGTCGATATAATACTGCGCCAGACCGAGGTGGACCAGAGGGTTGCTACCATCAAGGGACAGAGCTCGCTTCAGGAGGGACTCGCATCTTCCCCCGATTCCGAGACGATACTCAAGCAACGCAATTTCACAGAGAAGGATATCATTTTCGCCGGAGGACAACAGCTCCCTGTACAGTGCGAGAGCTGACTGCAGATCGTTTGAGTGGGCGAGAAGATAGGCGGTTGCAAATTTCTCTCCTAATGATTCATACCTTTGGGGGAGATTACCGGGGAGTGTGTTGACCAACAGACGAAACTGCTCGTCACGCTCCATGTGGTCAGGCAAATCAGGCGTTAAATCAGCCACACCGTCCCCGTGGGATGAGGAACAACTGGAGCAGCCATGTCCACCATGGGCACTACTTTTCTGGTGATGATGGCGCGCGGTCGGGCTCTCTCCCGGCTGCTTTTTCAGTAACGTTTCAGCCTTTTCCCGTATAGTTACGTCATCTGCCAACTCAAGCGCCAGGGCAAGGTGATCATGCCCTTTCCGTACTTCGCCACCCCTGAGGGCAGCCTCTGCCTCGTGTATGTTCATCTCCGCGAGGCGGTTGCCCGCCTGCGACAGCCTCTCCGCAAGAAAAGCTCGCTCACCGTCCGGGTTTACGGCCGTATCGACCTTGTCCAGGGCATCGAGGTAACAGAGACGGGCATCGGCAAAACGCCCTGCAGAGAAATGGGCGTCCCCTTTCTCCTTTAACTGCTGATAATCCTTTTTAAAGAACTTGCTGAAAAACATCGGGCCTCCGCTTAGTTGTTCTCTTCAGACCGCATGGAGAAAGGTCACACTCTCAAGGTGATACGTCTGGGGAAACATGTCAACCGGCTGGATGTTATCGACCAGGAACCCGCATTTCTGCAGCGTTGCGAGGTCACGTCCCAAGGTAGGTGGATCACACGACACATAAACAAGATACGCCGGCCGCAGTTTCCCGAGGTTCCTGACAACCGCTTCCGCACCGGTCCGAGGCGGGTCGAGCAAAACCAGGTCAAATACCTTCCCCTCGCTGACCAGCCTTGTCACGCCGGCGGCAGAATCCTCACAAATGAAAGAGGCATTGGAGATATTGTTATGCCGGGCATTGTAACATGCCAGCTCTATCGACCTGGCGTAAGACTCCATCCCCAGCACGGATGCCGTGTGGCCTGAAAGAGGGAGGGAAAAATTGCCGTTGCCGCAGTACAGATCGAGGGCATCATGGACCACGTGGTCGGTTGCCCAGGAGCGTACGATATCGACCAGGCGCCTGTTCTGGCTGAAATTCACCTGTGAGAAACTGTCGGCACTGTAAGACATCGACAGTTCCCTCGTGCCATCGAAGGAGAGAGTATACTCCATCAGCTCCGGTCCGAAAACA
Source organism: uncultured Geobacter sp. (assembly GCA_937860145.1). Lineage (GTDB taxonomy): Bacteria > Desulfobacterota > Desulfuromonadia > Geobacterales > DSM-12255 > CALMBF01. The sequence continues at coordinate 93,045 of CALMBF010000116.1, read as the reverse complement.
GATTTGATCGTATCCTTGCGTCCCTGCTGCAACCATATGGACGAGATATGATCCAGCCCTCCCTGCAACCCTGACAGGAAATCGTGCATCTCCTCCGTATTGCAGCCTATGTAGTGAAAGAGTGCCGTGACTGTTCCACCCTCATCGACGGAGAGATCGACCTGCGGGATACTCTCCGCATCGGGAGAAGAAGAGATGATTCGACGCACCTCGCCCAGGGCGATGTTGAGTTCGGAGCGGGCAATGGCGCAACCATCCGGAAGATCCACGACATAATGGGAGCCCTGGCGGAAAAAACCGAGGGAAAGCGCGCCGCCTCGGGAATGAACCTTCAACTGGATCCGCTGCCGATAGCCGTACCGATCCTCTGCGGCAAGAAGAGGGCTGATAAGCCCCTTGTCAACACGAGCCATGCGCCACATGGTATCGGCGAAGATCATCTCCTTCTGCCGGTACTGGGTCTCGTAACCGACATGTTGCCAGTTGCATCCGCCACATATGCCGAAAACCGGGCACAACGGGGAGACACGGCACTCCCCGGGAGATTCGATGCGGGTTACCATCCCCTCGAGGTACGAACTTTTACTTTTGGAGATGGAGATATCGACCCTGTCGCCGGGAGCGGTATAGGGGACGAAGCATGCTTTTCCATCGAGACGGCCGAATCCTGCGCCGCCGAATGCCAGCCTGTCAATCTGAAGAGTCGGCATCTAGGATCTGCGCTCCGTATATCTGTGCTTTACTTTTTTTGGCTGGAGATGGGCCGATGCGGCCAGTTTCTCAGGGAAATCGGGCGCACTCAGGTACGCGAGCGAGTGTGCGAGAAAATTCTCGACGAGTGACTCCTTGACTGCTTCCACGTCACAGGTAGGCACACCCATTTTTTCAACGACCTTGCGAAATGAGGGTTTCTGTGCGTCACAACCATGCAGTTCTTCCCCTGAACCGCTACTACCGAAGGTAATTTCGAGGCGTACAAGGTGATAATCACCGAAATAGTTCCTGGTGAGATCCCGTGCGACAATCTCCACGCCATTTTCGAGGACAACCTGTCTATAGACCTGTGCTGACTGCACGCAATCCCCCGATGCAATAGATACTCTTATGGAAAATACAACGTTGATATTATTAATGTAAAGCTAATTATCAGCCCATTGTGCAAATCCGGCTTGCAATTATGCGGTTTTCTCTGTAAAGTAAACGAGTTTTAGACTATAATTCAATCCGATTCAGGGGATAAAGAGCACTCTATGAGTAAAGAAGAAGCCATTGAGGTAGAAGGTACCGTCATCGAACCACTCCCGAATGCCATGTTCCGCGTCAAGCTGGAAAACGATCACATCGTGTTGGCCCATATTTCCGGCAAGATGCGCAAGTACTTCATCAAGATACTCCCCGGTGACAAAGTTACCGTTGAGCTCTCACCCTATGACCTTACCCGCGGCAGAATCACCTATCGGGTCAAATAATTTCATTTCCACACTCAGTTACTGTCTTGCACGGAAGAGCAGCACCACCCTGCCCTTCCTATTCTTTTTAAAAGGAACAAAAATGTACACAGTTGCAGATCTGAAAAAAGGACTGAAGATCACTCTCGACGGCGATCCGTACGTTGTCATCGCCTTCGATTTTGCAAAACCAGGCAAAGGTCAGGCGCTTTACCGTACCAAGATGCGCAACATGATCACCGGCAGCATCCTCGACCGTACCTATCGCTCCGGTGAGACCTTCGAACCTGCAAGTCTGGAAGATCGCAAGATGCAGTTCCTCTACAAGGAGGATGAGCACTTTGTCTTCATGGACAACCAGACTTTCGAGCAGTACCACATGGACGAGGATTCCGTTGGCGATGCAAAGAACTACCTGATCGACAACCTCCCGGTTGACCTGCTCCTCTTCAAGGACAAGGCAATTGCCGTCGACGTTCCCAATTTCGTCAACCTGCGGGTCACGCAGACCGACCCCTGGGTCAAGGGTGACACGTCAGGAAGCGACTCCAAACCTGCAACCGTCGAGACCGGTTACGTCCTCAGAGTTCCGCCGTTCATCGAGGAAGGCGAATTGATCGTTATCGACACCAGAACCGGCGAGTACTCTACCCGCGTGAAAGGTTGACCCCTTGAATGTAAACTGGTCACTGGCCAGGAAAGCGGCACGCCTTGCGGCTCGGGCAGAGATAGTACATCACACGAGAGAGTTTTTTCGCACCGAGGGGTATCTGGAGATAGATACCCCTCTTCTTATTCCCGCGCCAGCCCCGGAGTCACACATCGATGCCATCCCGGCAGGGGGGCTCTACCTGCACACCTCCCCCGAAATCTGCATGAAACGGCTGCTCGCCGCCGATTACGGGAAGATCTTCCAGATCTGCCACTGCTGGCGCAGCGGTGAGAGGGGGAGCCGTCATCTCCCCGAATTCACCATGCTCGAATGGTACCGCGCCCACAGCGATTACCTTGATCTGATGACAGAGTGCGTCAACCTGCTCAGACACATCGTCACGGCATACGGCGGAACGAGCACCATCAGCTATAACGGTCTGTCCATCGACCTGCAGGGAGAGTGGCAGAAGATCAGCGTCAGGGAGGCATTCCTGATCCATGCCGGGATCACCATGGAACAGGCACTGGAGGAAGGGGTGTTCGACGAACTGATGACAGAGAAGATCGAGCCCCGCCTGGGTATCCGGACTCCGACGTTTATCTACGACTATCCTGCGGAACGGGGCGCACTGGCACGGCTCAGGCAAGACGACGCCACGGTGGCGGAACGTTTCGAACTCTATATCGCGGGAATGGAACTGGCCAATGCATTTTCAGAGTTGACCGACGCAGAGGAACAGCGGCAGCGCTTCCGGGAAGAATCATCCAGTCGCGTCAAACGTGGGCAGTCACCCTACCCCCTGCCCGGCCCCTTTCTCGAAGAACTTGACAGGATGCCCCCATCGGCCGGGATTGCCCTAGGGATGGATCGTCTGATCATGCTCCTTACCGGAGCTCACACCATCGATGAAGTCGTTGCCTTCACCCCCGAAGAGTTATAGCTCCCGGTACTCGACCACCTCTCCCCGGTAGGTCGTCAGCCGGAATGCGCCGTCTCCCCGGCGTTCATGACCCGGGAGCAGCGGCACCTTCCCCTTCCCTCCCGGCAGATCGACGACGTAGTAAGGAACAGCCATCCCCGACACATGACCGCGAAGCGCTGCCATGATCTCAAGCCCCTTCTCCACGCTGGTGCGGAAATGGCAGGTCCCCTTGACCAGATCCATCTGGTGCAGATAGTACGGCTTTACCCGTATGGAAAGCAGGGCACGAAACAGTTCTGCCATCACGGCCGGATCGTCGTTGACACCATTGAGCAGCACGGTCTGGTTGCCCAGCGGGATACCGGCATCGGCCAGCATGGCGCACGCCCCGCTGCTCTCGGGAGTTACCTCCCAGGGATGGTTGAAGTGGGTGTTCACGTAGACGGGGTGATGTCTCTGCAAAAGGGCGCAAAGAGCCGGGGTTATTCGCTCCGGCAGGGTGACCGGAACACGGGTACCGATGCGGATGATGTCGACGTGGGGTATCGACCGCAACGACGAGAGGATATACGAGAGCCTCTCGTCATCGAGAAGGAGGGGGTCACCGCCAGAGAGGACCACGTCGCGGATGGTGCCGGTTTCGCGGATATATTCCAGAACAGCGGAAAAACAGGAGGCTTCCGTACTGTCATTATGACAGCCGACCTGGCGCTTGCGCATGCAAAAACGGCAGTACACCGCGCAGACGTTGGAAACCAGCCACACTACCCGGTCCGGATAGCGGTGGATGAGGCCAGGGACCGGGCTGAGACCGTTTTCGTTGAGGGGGTCGGGAAGGGCACTGGCATCCCGAAGTTCACGTTCATCGGGTATGCACTGACGCCAGATGGGATCTCCCATCTGCCTGATCAGCCCCAGGTAGTGACGGGTGATGCGCAAGGGGTAGCGCCGGTTGACAGGATCAAGCACCGCCGGGTCGAGACCGAATCTGCCCGCCAGTTCTTCCGTTGCGACGATACTGTCCTTTACACTCTGTTTCCAGTCACATTTCATTGCAGCAATTTATGGCCGGCCGCCAGAGCTAACCACCAAACTCCCTTTTCATGTAGGCGTTCCATTCGGCGATCATACCATCGTAATCCAGGCCAAAATCACCCAGGGCCTTTTTCACGGCAGCCGCAATGGTCAAACCGTTCCCGAGCCCCGAAAGTATCTCGCCAACCTTGGGCCAGCCGTAGGAACTTACCATGAAATTGACCAGGGAGTAACTCTGCTGGTAGGCGAGCGCCGCATCCCGCGTTGACAGGTCGGTAAACCCCTTTTCCAGCCGGGTGAAGGGGAGATACTGTGAACTTTTAGCCGCCTTTCCCAGTTCCCCGAGGGGGTGGTTGAAGATCTTGCGACCCTCCAGTTCGGCCAGGCCTTCATTGAGCCAGGTCGGACAGTTGCCGTGGGTCATTTCCTGCACCACAACGTGGGTATACTCGTGATAGAGCACCCCCTTGAGCTGTTCCGAGAGCTGTTCAGCCCCTCCCACCGGCAGCCTGATCTTGCCGTCGTAGAGCCCGCCGGACCAGTCCGGTCCTGAGGTCACCGTTCGATAGTCCTTGCGCGTGTAGAGGATGACCGGAATGCGCATGGCCGGGAACAGGGACAGATCCCTGCCGACCGTGCTGTAGGCGTCCTCCAGTACCGCAAGGATGTCTCCGGCCAGATGGGAGCGGACCTCGGCGTCATAGGAGATGACAAAACGGGAACTGTACCCCTTGTCCATGGACTTTTCCACGTCAAGCTCGCGACGAACCTTGGCTGCAAGGGCAGATGCCGCGGGGAAATCGCCCTTGAGCGCCAGTGTTTTGTCCAGAAGCTCCAGGGCCTGGGGCAGATTGCCGCCGTCGTACTGTATCTTGGCGAGATAAAAAAGGATGTCCGGTGAATCTCCGCCGATGGAGCGGGCCCGTTCCAGTTCATTCTGGGCAGCATCGGGATATTTGGCGTAGTAGAGGGCGATCCCCCTGAAAACGTAATAGCGGGGCACGTCGGGGAAAAGTTCCCGGGCCAGGTCGAAGCTGCCGGCGGCTGCCTCGTACTGGTTCTCCTTCATCTGGCGCTGGCCGACAAAGGTGTACGCCTCGGCAAGGTTCCTCTTCAGCACCGGGTCGTACGGATACATGCTGTACGCTTTCTGGAGCTGCTCCAGGGCCTTGTCGTTCTCCCCCTTCTCCATCAAACGGACGGCATACTCGTTCAGGGTAAACGGATCGTTAGCCCGTGCCTCGTGGTTGAGGAAGAGCAGCACGACTGCTGTCATGACAGCAACTATTCCGTATCTCATGATATGGGCACCGATAACTGACAGGGGGATGCCGTCAGTTTTCTGCCGGTTGAGGGGCAAGGGCTGTTCTGACCCGATCGCAGATTCCTGCCGTGGTAAGTCCGTAGCGTTGAAGGAGCTCGGCCTGTTCTCCCTGCTCGACGAAGCGATCGGGATACCCGATCCTGGTGACGCTGACCTGATTCTGTCCGGCTTCCTCAAACAGTTCGAGGACGGCGGTACCGAATCCCCCCTTGAGGGCATTCTCTTCGATGGTGAAGATGTGACCTGACGCTGCCATCTCCAGGAGGAGGTCCCGGTCGAGGGGCTTGATAAAACGGGCATTGACGACGGCGAGGTCGTACCCTTCACCGGACAGCAACTGGGCAGCTTCCAGCGCCGGAGCAACCATGGTCCCGACCGCGAAAAGGGCACCGTCCTTCCCCCGGCGAAGCACCTCCCCCTTACCCGCAGGGATAGGCCGGAACGTCTGGTCAAGGGGGACACCGATACCGTTGCCACGGGGGTAACGGAGGGATGTTGGCGTACCGTACCGGAGAGCACTGTAGAGCATATGCTGGAGTTCGTTCTCATCACGGGGCGCCATCACGGTCATGTTAGGCATCTGTCGCAGGTAGGAAAGATCGAAGACGCCATGGTGGGTAGGTCCGTCATTGCCGACCACGCCGGCACGGTCGATGGCAAACACCACCGGAAGATTCTGCAGGCAGACGTCGTGCAGCACCTGGTCGTAAGCCCTTTGCAGGAAAGACGAGTAGACGGCAAACACCGGTTTCAGTCCATCGGCAGCCAGGCCGGCAGCAAAGGTTACCCCGTGCTGCTCCGCTATCCCCACGTCGAAGAAACGCTCCGGATATTCCCGGGCAAAGGGTGCCAGGCCGGTGCCGTCGGGCATGGCCGCAGTTATGGCGACGATGGCATCGTCGTCGGCAGCAAGCCGGCAGAGGGTATCACCGAAAATAGCGGTATAGGAGGAGGTTCCTCCCTTACCCTTGAAGACCTTGCCGGTGGAGCGGTCAAAGGGGCCGATTCCGTGGAACAGTGAGGGGTTTTTCTCCGCGGGAGGGTACCCTTTCCCCTTTTTGGTCAGGACATGAATCAATACGGCGTCATCGAAGTTACGCACCTTCTCCAGCGTCTCCTGAAGGCGATGGATGTCATGGCCGTCAATGGGTCCGATGTACTCGAAGCCGAATGCCTCGAAGAGCATGCCGGGGGTAAAAATCCCCTTGAGCGACTCCTCCGCACGCTTGGCAACCTTGAGTGCCCCCGTCCCGAACCCGTCCAACCCCTCGAGAAAGCTCTCCATCTCCTTCTTGATCTTGTGGACGAATTCGTTGGTCATGGTGCGGCTGAGGAAATTTGACAGCGCGCCGACATTTTCCGCAATGGACATCTCGTTATCATTGAGCACGACCACGAGGTCCTTGTTGAGGTGTCCGGCATGATTGAGCCCTTCGAAGGCTATCCCACCGGTCATGGAACCGTCGCCGATAACCGCAACGACCTTGTTCTTTCTCCGTCCGAGGTCGCGGCCGACGGCCATGCCCACAGAGGCCGATATGGAGGTGGAGGAGTGCCCTACGTCGAACACGTCGTGGGGGGATTCGGCACGCTTCGGGAACCCGCTGATCCCGTCGAGCTTGCGCAGAGTGGGGAAAAGATCTCGCCGGCCGGTAAGTATTTTATGGGCATAGGCCTGGTGGCCCACATCCCAGACGATACGGTCTTCAGGGGAGCGGAATACCCGGTGAAGGGCGATGGTCAGCTCGACCACGCCGAGACTGGGGGCAAGATGACCGCCATTGGTGGCGCAGGTCGTGATGATGAGATCACGAATTTCGGCAGCAAGCTGCTCCAACTGGGGATACGAGAGGCTGGCAAGATCAGATGGCCCGTTGACCGATGCGATGATGTTGTTCATTGTCTATGACTTTCGTTCCACCACGTAACGGGCAATCTCCCGCAGGGGGTCAGCGCGGTGGTCAAAACCACTGAGGGATTCCAGAGCCATATCGAGGAGTTCCGCAGCACGTCTGCGGGACTCTTCGATCCCGACGACTGCCGGATAGGTCGCTTTCCCCCGTGCCTGGTCGCTCCCCGCATCCTTGCCCAGCTCCTCGGTCGTCCCCTCTATGTCGAGAATGTCGTCAGCGATCTGGAACGCCAACCCGATGGCTTCTCCGTAACGTACGAGTGAGGCCAGCTCCCCGTCACGTGCACCACCGAGCAGGGCACCGGACTTGATCGCGGCCTTGATGAGGGCACCGGTTTTGTGGATGTGGATGTACTGTACCGTGGGGAGGTCTATGTCGTGCCTCCCTTCACTCTCCATGTCCACGACCTGACCGCCGACCATCCCCTTCGAACCCGCGCAGCTGGAAATCTCGTGAATGACCTGGAGCAGGGTGGCAGGTGGAACGGCCGCTGCCAGCGACGGGCTGCTGAGGAGAATGAACGCCTGGGTAAGGAGGGCATCACCGGCCAGGATTGCCACGGCCTCGCCGAATACCTTGTGGTTGGTGGGGTTGCCACGACGAAAATCGTCATTATCCATCGCCGGCAGATCGTCGTGAACCAGTGAGTAGGTATGAATCATCTCCATGGCAGCGGCAGCGGCCAGCGCGTTGTCCACGTTACCACCGACCGCCTCGCAGGCTGCCAGGAGCAGCACGGGACGGATCCTCTTGCCGCCTGCAAACGTTGAATAGCGCATGGAACGGTGCAGCGAATAGGGAAGCTCTTCTTCGAGGGGCATTACCTTGTTGAGCTCAACATCAACAAGCCGGCACTTTTCCTTGATATAGCTCTTTAAATCCATGGGTATCGGTATCCTTATAGAGTGTCGTCGACAGCAAATTCTTCCCGGGAAAAGCTGCCGTCACGCTGTTTGAGAAGAAGCTCGACCCGTTTCTCCGCCTCGTTCAGCTTGCGGGAACAGATAGCAGCATGCTTGACCCCATCCTCAAAGACCTTGAGAGAGTCATCAAGGGAAAGTTCACCACTCTCCAGCCTCTCTACGGCCTCCTCCAGCTTTTTCAAAGAAGTTTCGAATTTTTCCGCGGCCATGGCTCCTCCGGATCAAGTTATCCATTCTAACCACGGGGTGATGTGGAGTCAAGCAGATCGAGCTCCCGCGGGGCGATCCTCTCGACGGTGCAGGCGGCGGAGCCGTCCGTCAGCTGCAACTGCAACCGATCACCCGGCAGCAGTTGGCGGACACTTTTCACCACGCGACCTTCTGGCAGTTTTTCCACCACCGCGTAGCCACGCGCCAGCACGGAAAGCGGTGACAGGGCCTCCAGAGTGGATGATTCCCGGCCGAGATCGCTCCGACGAGCATCCAGGGCCGAGAGCACGGCTCTCCCGCAGCGCAGTTCGAGATGCTCCAAGCGCTCCCTGGCTGCTCTGGTACGGTAAAGGGGTGAGACATGCTGCAGCCTCGTGTGCAGATGGAGCAGCTTCTGGCGTGAATCTGCCAGTGTCCATGCGACGACGGCTTCACCCCGCTGTGAAAGGTCATCGACCCGCTGCTGCAATCGGGCAATGACCAGGTCGGGGCCCTTCAGCGAGCGCTGCAGCAGCTGCGTCTCGCTCCGGGCAGAGTGCAGCCGTTGCAGCATGGCCTGCTGCAACCGTCTCTCCAGTGAGGCACATTCGGCCAGCAGCTGGGACTTGCTCGTGACGACAAGTTCCGCCGCGGCAGATGGGGTAGGAGCCCGCAGATCGGCGACAAAATCGGCAATGGTGAAATCAACCTCATGGCCGACGGCAGAGATCACCGGCACCTTTGACCCATGGATAGCCCGGGCAACGACTTCCTCGTTGAACGCCCAGAGATCTTCCAGGGAGCCGCCGCCGCGGGCAACGATGATGACATCGACACCGGGATACCTGCTCAGGTCCGTCACCGCGGCGGCAATCTCGGCACCGGCTCCCTCACCCTGGACCTTGACCGGCGAGACAAGGATGTGCAGCCCGGCATGTCGGCGCTCAAGCACGTTGAAGATATCGTGAATCGCCGCTCCCGTTGGCGAGGTAACGATACCGATGGTCCGGGGCAGCAGGGGGAGAGCTCTTTTCCGCTCTTCGGCAAAGAGTCCCTCCCTGGCGAGCCGCTCCTTGAGCTGCTGGAAAGCAAGCTGCAGGGCGCCAATCCCCTGGGGCTCCAGGTACTCGACCAGCAGCTGGTAATCACCGCGCTGGTCGTACACGGTCATCCTCCCCCGCACGATCAGTTTCATGCCGTCTGCGGGGCGGAACCGGAGCGCCTTGACCGAACCGCGGAACATGACGCAGCGCAGGGCGGCGCCGCTGTCCTTGAGCGTAAAATAGAGATGTCCCGAAGCCGGTGTCGAGAGGTTGGAGACCTCCCCCTCAACCCAGACGTGCTCGAAATTTTCCTCCAGCACACCCCTGACCAGGGAGGTGAGCTGGGAAACCGTCAGTATCTTCTTGTCGGCGAACAGATTCATGGCTGCTATGACTTAGCCTCAACAGGAACCGGTTTGTCAAGGGTTGAAATCACGTCCATGGTGCGGCTAGACTCTTGCCAGAATCGGTGAATCGGGTAGTATACCGACAGCATGCACCTGAAGGAGATACCCATGAACTGCAAGAACCTTTACCTGATCGGCTGTGGCGATATCGGAGCCAGGGTCGCCCGCCTCGCCCTCGACTCGCACAGCGCGGTAACCGCCCTCTCCCGGCACATGAGCAAATGCGCCGGGCTGCAAGGGACGGCGACGGCACTGGTGCAGGGGGACCTGGATGACGGGGATGCTCTGCCGCACCTTGACATGAGCGGAGGTGCCGTACTCTACACGGCTCCTCCACCGGGTGGAGGGATAACGGACACCAGGGCACGGAACTTTCTCGCCTCGATCAAACGCGGGTGCGAACCGGCCAAACTCGTCTACGTCAGTACCGCCAGCATCTACGGGGACTGCGGCGACGAGCTCATTACCGAGGAGAGGCCGGCCAACCCCGGCAGCCATGCGGGGAAACGCCGCCTGGACGCGGAAAACTGCTTCCGTGACTGGGGAAAGCAGCGGGGCGTTGCGATAGTCATTCTACGGGTTGCGGGTATTTACGGGCCGGGAAGGATCCCCATGGACAGGATACTGGGGGGGCACCCGCTGCTCGCTGAGGCGGAGGCGGGCTTCAGCAACAGGATACATGCCGATGACCTTGCGCGGATCTGCCTTGCCGCGATCGACAGGGGCGACGATGGCGACATTTTCAACGTCTGCGACGGGGAGACGAGCACCATGACCGACTACTTCAACGCCATCACCGACCACCTTGGCCTGCCGCGACTCCCCCAGGTGCCGCTCAGCGAGGCGCGTGGAGTCATGACCCCCCTCATGTTTGGCTACATGACCGAGTCGCGCCGCATCGACAACAGCAGGATGCTGACGAAGCTGGGCATCAGACTCATCTACCCCACCCTGCAGGAGGGACTTAAAGCTTCACTTTAAGGTTCTCTGTCTTACCGCCTCGAACATGGCTATTCCTCCGGCAACAGAGGCATTGAGGGAATTGACCCCCCCTGCCAGGGGGATGGAAAAGAGAACGTCACATTTCTTCCGTACCAGCGGCCTGATCCCCTCCCCTTCCCCGCCGATGACAAAGACAATGTTCCCGGTCAGTTTCTGGCGGTAGAGTGTCTCACCGCTCTTCTCGTCGGCACCGTAAATCCAGAACCCGGCCTCTTTCAGCTGCTCCAGGGTGGTGGCAATGTTGGTGACCTGGACGACCGGTACCGTTTCGGTGGCCCCGGCAGCGACCTTTTCAACGGTGGGAGAAACCCCGACGGCCCTGTCCTTCGGAATGATCACGCACCGTGCACCCGCACAGGCCGATGTACGGATGATGGCTCCCAGGTTGTGGGGGTCCTGGATGCCGTCGAGAACGATGAACATGCTTTCGGCATCGCTCTCCAGGCTGCCGGACAGAACGTCATCGAAGTCGGCATAGGAGAACGCCTCGATACGCAACGCCACCCCCTGGTGATGATCGGTGCCGCAGAGCCGCTGCAGGTCCGGTCGCTTGCGCCGCCGCACCGGCACGCCAGCTTCGTTCGCCAGCTTCAGCAGCTTATCCACCCGCTGGTCAGACGTCCCCTCTGCCACGAAAAGCTCAAAAGCCCTCCGCTGTCCGCGAAGGGCTTCTTTAACCGGGTTGATTCCGTAAATTACCTCTTCCTGCATGATGTTACTCCCCCTATGCCGTCAAGGCAGTAGTGTCTGCCCGGCCGATGCTGCTAAACGACGGCCATGATTTCGTTCACGATCAGCTCGGCGGCATCCGCCGGGTCTGCGGCAGCGCTGATGGGACGACCGATGACCAGGTAGTCGGCGCCTGCTGCCACCGCCCCGCCGGGAGTCATGATCCGCTTCTGGTCGTCCGCCGAGGCAAAGGCGGGCCGCACCCCGGGAGTGACGATGAGAAAATCGGGGCCACAGGCATCCCGGATCAGGCCGACCTCCTGGGGAGAGGCGACCACCCCGTCGATGCCGGCGCTCTTGGCCAGTTTCGCCAGGCGGACGACCATGTCGGGGACGGCGTGTTCGATGCCGATGCCGCGCAGGGTCTCCTCCGTGGAGGAGGTGAGGATGGTGACCGCCAGGACTTTGGCCCTCTTCCCCCCCTTGAACTCCTTGTCCAGGGTTTCCACGGTGGTGGCCATCATTTCATAGCCGCCCAGGGCATGAAGGTTGACCAGGTCGACTCCCATGCGGGCCGCCTCCAGGGTGGCCATGGCAACGGTGTTGGGGATATCGTGATACTTGAGATCGAGAAAGACCCGCCCCCCGTTCTCCTGCACCTTTCTGACCGCAGCCGGGCCGGTTGCAGTGAAGAGCTGCTTGCCGATCTTGAACATGCCGACCTTCCCGGCAAGAAGCGCTGACCAGCGGTCTATTTCGGCCATGCCTGCCACGTCCATGGCAAAGATGATCTTGTTGCGTGCTTCGTCACGTGTCATAGCGCCAGCGCCTCTCTCACCAGTGATGTAATCCGGGCCACGGCATCATCGATGGCAAGCAGCTCCATCTCGCCGCCGCTGCGCTGCTTGAGCTCGACCTTGCCGTCCGCCAGGTTCTTGGCACCTATGACCAGGCGCAAGGGGATACCGATCAGGTCAGCGTCCTTGAACTTTACCCCCGGACGCTCGTCCCGGTCGTCGTAGAGCACTTCCACGCCTGCGGCCTGGAGCCTGGCATAGATCTCATCGGCTGTCGCGCTGACCGTTTCATCCTTGGGATTGACTGCCGAAACGATGCAGTGGAACGGGGCGATGGGGAGGGGGAAGATGATGCCATTGTCGTCGTGGTTCTGCTCGATGCAGGCCGCAACGGTCCGGCCGATGCCGATGCCGTAACATCCCATGAAGACGATCTGTTCCTTGCCGTCCTGGTCGAGGAACGTGGCATTGAGAGCCTTGGAGTATTTCATGCCGAGCTTGAAAACGTGGCCGACCTCTATGCCACGCCACATTTCCAGTATGCCGCCAGAGCAGCGGGGACACGGATCCCCGTGGGCAACGTTGCGGATGTCGGCATACTCTCCGATGACGTAGTCGCGGTCGGGGTTGGCGTTTTTCAGATGATAATCCGTTTCGTTGGCGCCGACGACCACGTTGCGCATCCCCCTGACCGTCAGGTCGGCGACAAGGCGGATCCTGGCCTCCTGGGGACCGAGGTAGCCGACCGGGGCACCGGTAGCCTTGGCGATCTGCTCGTCGGTCGCCATTTCCAGCTCCTCACAGCCGAGGACCTTTTTCAGCTTGATCTCATTCAGGTCATGGTCACCCCGCAGCAGCACCGCCACCGGAACATTGTCAGCCATGCAGACGAGCATCTTCACCGTGTGCGTCACCGGGATGCCGAGAAACTCGCTGACCTCCTGGATGCTCTTCTTGCCGGGGGTGTGCACCTTCTCCATCGGCCGCGCTTCCGCATGTTCGGCAGCTTCCACCACCTTCGACTCCGCCTTCTCCACGTTTGCCGCGTAGTCACAGCCGTTGCAGGAGACGATGGCATCCTCGCCGGAATCGGCCAACACCATGAACTCGTGAGACCAGTTGCCGCCGATCGAGCCGGTGTCAGCCTCAACGGCGCGGAACTTGAGACCGCAGCGGGCGAAGATGCGGCGATAGGCCTGGTACATCTTCTCATAGGCAATATCGGCACCCTGTTCATCCACATCGAAGGAGTAGGCATCCTTCATGATGAATTCCCGGCCGCGCATCAGGCCGAAACGGGGGCGAATCTCGTCGCGGAACTTGGTCTGGATCTGGTACAGGTTGAGGGGCATCTGCCGGTAACTGCGCACCTCACGGCGCACGATGTCCGTGACAACTTCTTCGTGGGTCGGTCCGAGACAGAACTCATTATCCTTGCGGTCCTTCAGGCGGAGAAGTTCCTTGCCGTACTGCTCCCAGCGACGTGACTCCTGCCAGAGCTCGGCGGGGGTGACCATGGGCATCAGAATCTCGATGGCACCGGCACGATTCATCTCCTCCCGGACGATGCTCTCAACCTTGCGGATGGAACGAAGACCAAGAGGGAGGTAGTTGTAAATGCCTGCCGCCACCTTTCTCACCATGCCGGCACGGAGCATCAGCTTGTGGGAGACGACCTCGGCATCGGCGGGAGTTTCCTTAACCGTTGGAATAAAGTACTGTGTATAGCGCATTAATTTACCTCTGTTTTGTGTTGTGTACCAGACTGGGCGGCCTTGAACACCTCGTCCACGAGGGCATCTGCCAACGAATCCTCCGGGACCTTGCGCACGATCTCGCCATGGCGGAAGAGGAGCCCTTCCCCCCTCCCCCCGGCAATACCGAAATCCGCCTCACGCGCTTCACCGGGACCGTTCACCACACACCCCATGACCGCAACGGTAAAGGTGGCGTCCAGGTTCTGAAGCCGCCGCTCGACCTCTTCGGCAACCCGGATAAGGTTGATCTGGCAGCGACCGCACGTGGGACAGGAGACGAAGTTGATCCCCTTCTTGCGCAGGCCGAGGGACTTGAGAATCTCGTATCCGACCCGTACCTCATCCACCGGATCACCGGTGAGGGAGACGCGCAGGGTATCGCCAATGCCGTCGGCGAGGAGGATGCCGAGACCGACAGCCGACTTGACCGTACCGGAAAAGACCGTGCCCGCCTCGGTGATACCGATGTGAAGGGGGTACTCGACGTGCCGCGACAGGAGCCGGTACGCTTCGACCGTCTTGGGGACGTCAGAGGCTTTCAGAGATACCTTGATCTGGTCGTAGCCCAGCTCTTCCAGTATTCGTACGTGACCGAGGGCCGATTCGACCATTGCTTCGGCGGTTGGATGGCCATAGCGCTCCAGGAGCTCCTTCTCCAGAGAACCGGCATTGACACCGATGCGGATCGGTACGAGACGCTCCCGGGCGGCACGCACCACCTCTTCTACCTTCCAGCGCTCTCCTATGTTGCCCGGGTTGAGCCTCAGGCCGTCTACGCCGGCCGCAAGCACCTGCAGGGCCAGCTTGTAATCGAAATGGATATCGGCGATCACCGGCAGAGGCGATGCCGCCTTTATGCGCCCAAGGGCCACGGCAGCATCCTGGTCGGGTACGGCGCAGCGGACGATCTCACAACCTGCTTCT
This sequence comes from uncultured Geobacter sp., assembly GCA_937860145.1. Taxonomy (GTDB): domain Bacteria; phylum Desulfobacterota; class Desulfuromonadia; order Geobacterales; family DSM-12255; genus CALMBF01. Next base: position 78,037 of record CALMBF010000116.1, on the reverse strand, counting down.
GCCAGCCTGCCGATCTGTGACAGCGTGGCGGCTTCGTCGCGGGTATCGGTACTGCACATCGACTGCACCGAGCAGGGTGCTCCCCCACCGATCCTGATGTTCCCGACGGTTATCTGTTTCGTGCTCTTTCGCATAACTGAGCATAATAGATGGTTTGCCGGGACAAAGTCAAGAAACGGTGGACACCTGCCCCGACACTTCCCCCTGGCAACCCTGCCGTTCCCTCAGTAACCATACTGTTTTACAGCTCTTTTCCCCCTGTCCCGACAAGATTAGCATTGACATTACAGACACGGTCCGAGTAGTTTGACCCCATGAAAAAAACAGTGAAAAAGCCCGTTACGAAACAGGCAAAACAGGTCGTTCCCCGGGGAAGCACCCTCGAACTCATGGTTTCCGCCCTGGACGAGGACGGATACGGCATCGGTATCGCAGATACCTGCCAGGTCAGGGTGAACGGAGCCCTTCCCGGTGAGAAGGTCGTTGCCAGGGTGGAGCACGCGGGGCAGCACCGGATCGTTGCACGCATGGAGAAGATACTCAACCCCTCTCCGGTGCGCCGGAAGTCACCATGCAACCACGTGCCCGAATGTGACAGCTGCCCGCTGATCGAGATGGAGTACGGAGCACAACTGGAGTGGAAAAGAGGCTTGGTCGCGAACCACATCCGACGCCATGCAGCACTCGCAGGGACGGAGATCCTCCCCGTGCTCCCCTCCCCCCGGCAGATTCACTACCGCAACAGCGCCAAGCTTGTCATTGCAGGCAAATTTGCAGACCCGGTTATTGGCATCTACCGTCGCGAAAGCCATGATATTCTGGACATCTCGGACTGCACCCTGCATAACCCGCTCATAAACAGGATAGTGTCTGTGACCAAGCGGGGGATAATCAAGGGGAAAGTCCCCATCTACAGTCCCCGGTCTGAACAGGGACTGCTCCGTTACCTGGTAGTCAGGGTTGCCGAAAATGAAAACCGCGCCATGGTGGTACTGGTCACTGCCAGGAGAAGTTATAACGAGCTGCATCATCTCGCCGAATTCATCAGAAGGGAGGTCCCCGAGGTTGCGGTGGTTGTCCAGAACGTAAATCCGTCCACCGGGAATGTCATCCTCGGGAACCGGGATTTCTTCCATACCAAGCAGACCAGCCTGGAAGCATCGATCGGTGGCATCAAATTTCTCATTTCTCCCCGCTCCTTTTTCCAGGTCAACAGCGGCAGCGCCGGGGTGATCTACGACCTTGTGCGCACCTACGCAGAGCTCACCGGCAGGGAGAATGTTCTCGACCTCTACTGCGGCATTGGCGCCATCTCCCTTTTCCTCGCTTCCGGTGCCAGGGAACTGCTCGGAATCGAGGTTGTTGACGCTGCGGTTGAAGATGCCGCCCAGAACGCCAGGATCAACCGTATCCGTAATTGTGAGTTCGAGGCAGGCGATGTCGTTGAACAGCTCAAATGGGTCGTTGAAGGCGGCAAGCGGACGGATCTCGTGTTGCTCAACCCCCCGCGCAAAGGGTGCGATGCAAAGGTCCTGCAACAGGTCGTGACCCTGGGGGCGCCGAAGATCATCTACGTATCCTGCTCCCCGGCATCCCTGTCCCGTGACCTGGTCATCCTGAACAACGCCGGTTATCAGACCGAGCTGATCCAGCCGGTGGACATGTTCCCCCAGACCCCCCACGTAGAATCGATAGCAGTGCTGAAACGCCGTAAGTCTGACTGAATTTTCCTTGCCAAGATTCAAGGATTTAGAGTATTAGGTATCCAATCTTATTTATGGGAGGTGGCATGTACCGCGAACCAGGTAAAACCAGATTTCAACTAGATTTGCGCAGACATCTGAGAAGTCAGAACATCTGCGATAACCTCATCCATCTGATCTGTGAAATCGCCGAAGCAAGCAAGTATGTCATCAATGCAGTGCGGACCGGCGACCTTGGCGTAGCGGGCACATCCAACCTGTATGGTGAAGAGCAGCTTGCCCTGGACGTACTTTCCGACAGGATACTGCGCAAGAGACTGACCCACTCCGGGGTTGTCTGCAACATAGCATCAGAAGAGATGGACGAAGTCTACCAGGCCCAGACTGATGGCCCCGGTCTCTACTCGGTTGCCTACGACCCCCTCGACGGTTCATCCCTTGTTGACGTCAACCTCTCCATCGGCACGATCGTCTCCATATACAAAGGGTGCGATCTCTTTCAGGAAGGCCGCAAACAGGTGGCAGCCCTCTACCTCCTCTACGGCCCGCGGGTTTCCATGGTCTACTCCGTCGGCAACGGTGTCCACGAGTTCACCATGAACTCCCTGATGGAGTACACCCTGTCCCGGGAAAACATCTCCATGGCCCCCAAAGGCGATATCTACTCTCCGGGCGGACTGCGCAACAAGTACACCCCCGGCACGGAAAAATTCGTCACCTACCTGGAGGAGAAAGGGAGCAAGCTGCGCTACTCCGGCGGGTTTGTACCGGATATCAACCAGGTGCTGATGAAAGGCAAGGGCATCTTCTTCTACCCTGCCCTCAACGGTTCGCCCCGGGGCAAGCTGCGGCTTCTGTTCGAACTCAACCCCATGGCATTTCTCATCGAACAGGCTGGCGGTGCCGCCAGCAACGGCAGCATCCCCATTCTCGACATAAAACCCGAGTCCCTTGACCATCGCGAACCTGTTTACATCGGTTGTGCCGAGGATGTCCAGAAAGCTGTCGAATTCCAGGCTGCCTGCAGGCAGGAGAGCTGTTGATGCACGAGAACAACCCGGAACCGGAAGAAAAAGTTGCGCCAGCTGACCGTTTGTGCAGCGAAATTCAGCTCTTCGACCTGTGTGACCTGGATACATGCCGGCACAGGAGGGAGCGCTACTGCACCAATGAGGCACTTCTTGCCAAATTCGAAGCGATCAGGGAAGAGGACGACCGGAGCGCTCTCGTCTATGATGAAGATGAGCTTGAAGATGAGGACGACATGGAATACGACGACTTTGATGGCGGGGAGTATGACGAGGAGGAGTAATCTTTCCGGGGAATGACAGTCTCAACTAAGATTATGCAAAGAGCGACCGGCGGACGACCGGTCGCTCTTTTTTTACCTCAAGGTACTGCTGGTTACCCCTTGTAGCGCTTGAACGCCACGACCTGCAGTTCGTTGACGACCTTGGTCACACCGGGGACTGCCTGGGCGATGGCTAGTGCCTCTTCCAGTTCGGCATCGGAGTGGAGATGCCCTGAAAGATGCGCTTTACCGTTGCAGGAAAATATTTTCAGATGCATGCTTTCGATCTTGCCGTTACGGAGCAACTCGGTTTCAATTTTCTTGGCAAGGATGATGTCGTCAAGGAGAGACTGGGAACCGGCCTCGGCTTCCTTCAGTTTCGGGTCCCTGACCGCAGCAACGACCGAGTCGACGATTGCCGTTTCGGAAAGTGCCGAGGTATTGAAGACCATATCGTAACCGAGGGGATCGTTCCAGTCCCGGTCAAAATAGAAATGAATGAAACCGGCCCGCTGATGGTCACTCTTCCTGATGAAATCATGGGCAAGGTCCGGGTCTATCCATTCACGCTCGGCAAACTTTTCCACCCGCTCCTCAAAGGGGGCGACGAAACGGAGCCGGAGCGTATTGCCAACCCCCTTGAGCAGATCCTGGCAGCCACGCCCGTAGAGAATCACATTGCCGGCCTTTGCAAAATCCAGCAGAATCAGCTCGATCATGTTCAGATACGCTGCCTGGAGCCTGTCTTCAGCCGTTATGTACATCGGTGGCTTTTCATCCACACGATCGAGAATTTCCTTGGTCAACCCGTATCTGTCAGCGACTTCCGCGATTTTATTTCCGTCAACAAGAGTGTACTTCAACTTTTTCGCAATTTCTTGTGCAATGCTGTAAGCACCCGTACCCATTTCCCGGGATATGGTGATAATCGCCATCTATTCCCTCCTTGTGTGACTGTTGGGGGTGGATACTAGCATCTAAATCGGATTTTCACAATAGAGTCGTGAGTTTTTAACCAACAATGGATCGGCCTGATCCTCCACCAACAGGGGACAGTTAAACGCCAAAAGCATCATCTATTTTAAGAACATTCATTTTATCAATATAATATTTTTTTCAGGGTCCACCTGACTGTATCAAATCTATCAACCATTACATTGATGCCTACCCACAAAGGTGCAAGGAGCCGTGTTCTTAATCGCCTTGACCTCAACGATGCGATGAACATTTGCCTACTTTGGGCATAGTTTTCTAAATGCCAATTAATAAGTCCTTTTCTGTAAGACAACATTTTGACTGCTTCTATACGATCTTCAGGATCAAGATATCCTACATATCTCATATGAACTGCTGCCTCACGTTCAATACTCTCCATAGAAAATGATGAAATATTACCTTGGGATAACCAATATGCTCCGAGAGCATTAGATATATGAGCAAACTTATCGGTAAACCTTGCAATACGAATCCAAAGATCAAAATCTTCAACAGCTATCAATGCTTTCTCTTCTGAAAACAAACCGACTACATCTAAGATTGATTTTCTAACACAAACCGTAGAAGTATGCAGAGCATTCCATCCAGTCAACAAATCAACAAAAACTGGTTTATTTAGTTGCCGCCCACGCATTTTCAGGAACTTCTTTCCATTAATATCAAATACATCGCAATCGTGGTGGATAATATCGGCATTGCCAGTAAAGGGAAAAACGGTCGCCAATTTTTCAGGATACCACCAGTCGTCAGCATCGAGAAAGCAAACCCATTGTCCCTTTGCTACTGACAAACCTAGGTTCCTAGGGCGGGCGGGACCTCCCCAGTTTTCTTGACGTAGATACGTAATATCCATTAAAGACGAAAAATTCAGTACAATTTCTGCCGTCGCATCGGTTGAACCGTCATCGCTGACAATAACCTCAAAATCCTTGTAAGTCTGTTCTGCAACAGAATTCAGTGCCCTTGTCAATAGTTCTGCTCGATTGTATGTAGGTATTATAATAGAAAAAAATGGCGACATAATTGATTCATTCATTTTGGTTGGTGATTTTTTCTTACATGTTTGAGCGACTACGGAGAAACCCGCGTACCAACCCTAATGTATATTTTAGGGACACCACCACATGATCTACCAACCAAGACAGTACAGACGGACGAAGAACGGTCTTGCAACCATTCTTAACCATTACCGATTTACCAACGTGAACGGGCATAACATGCTGGTAGATATTCCCCCAGCACTTGAAGAAAAAACCGTAACGTTCTACTGCCCTTTTAACGACTGTCGGCTCAGGGAGCATGGATCTGTCCCCGGCAGCTATACGGCGAAGCATATCCAAAAGCTCAGAATGGGAAGCAGGACGGACGCAACAGCCAAGATTCTCATAAATTGCTCTACCCATCAGAAATGAAGGTTTGGCTACATAAGCAGCTTCTACACCAACTGTAGAGCCGAAGGTCAACACGAGATCGCACTTCTCCAACAGGGAATAAGTACTCACCGAAGAATCAGCAGGAATCACCGTTAAATCAGGGAACTGCTCGGCAAGACGTTTAATACCCTCAGTTTGAGAGTTAGAGATCCCTCTAAGATGGGGATGGACCCGAAGGAAGAGCTTAAACCGTCGATCGCTCGCTAACTCTTCAGCTAACAGCCCTATTGCCTCATTCTGGTCAATGTAGAAAGGATTCTTCCAATCGGCTATTGACACCATCTCTTCCTCAGACGAGTTAAATATCACCAGATTCAGTCGATCGATCGCCAAATCTGGCAAAAGCCCTACCTGTTGATTCGCAGTAAATGAATACCAACTCTGGGCCTTATTGCTCCTACGTTCCATAAACCATTCGGCAGCAATTTTTCCTTTCTCGGAAGCGTTTAGAGGAGACTCGGAGTAGGTTGAATCAATAGCCGAGATCATTTCACCTATGTCGTGAGGGGATGTGTTACTGGTCAGACTGTATCGATCCAGCACTCCGGCCCGCTCATGAACCAACGTATGCACAGCCAGTTCCTGTGCTGCACGCAAAGCACCGCGCAATTCGGCAAACCGCCCATTAAATAGTACAAATGTACGAGGACGTTCCTTTTCTAGGTGATTGCGGATAGAAAAATATGTCGTCGCAGCGGTCTTCATATGGGCCACAAAGAGAGACCGATGCTGGTGCAGGTCAGGTTCAGGCTCCCTAAGGTAACTTACAACAGAACCAAATGACGCCAATCCTATATCTGCCCCCTCAACAGATATGTTGGATAACTCCTCAATTGTTGCAAAACAACTATTAGAAAGGCTTTCGACAATCTGTTGCTGCCTATCAGTTAGCCAATGAAAGTTTTTTACCGTAACCCGCTCATCCCCGAGCCAGCGCAAACCCTTTGCAAATCGGGACATGCATCTCCAACAGGAACTCCATCGGTGGTCAACATTTTGGGCACAGATCGGCAGACTTCCCTGACACTGAAGAAAGACAATCTCTCCACCCTTATCAAGATGTTTCCGAGCGATTTCCAAATCAGTTTCGAAATGGACCGGCCATTGCACGATCGGAGTAAACAGTAGCAATTTGTTGCTCATTCAAGCACCCGGGGTTGAGCTGGATCCCGCCAGAAACAGATCACTGAAGAAAAATATTCCAGATCTTTACGTTGCAGTTCCCTGAGAATCGTAAGGAAAAGGAGATAGAGACAAAAATAAACAGCAGCACAAAGGGTCAGCGACGACAGGGTGTTATCGGGAAGATTGAACGTAAGCGCGGCGAAGCCGGCGGCAAGGGCAGCCACCATATGAAGGAGAAAGCGCCAGTAGATCATTACCCGATGTATTTTGCGCAACAGGTAACCGGTCATGCATATGTAAAGCGAATATACCAGAAGTGCCTTGCAAGCAGGACCAGCTGCTTTGAGATTAAACAGCCTGAAGCCGAACAGCTGTTCAGGAATGAGAATATAATTCAGTGCAATGCCTAGCAGGTAAAGGCTTATGCCCATGATACTCACCAGCCGTAGCCGCTCCGAAGCCATGAAGATGGCGTCAAAGGTTCTGCTGACGCTCATCAGGATGACCTGGAACATGAATATTCTGACAATTGGCACCGTTGGCAGGTAGTCGCTGCTCATTGCCAAAAGCACGAACCGTTCGGCATGAAAACAGATGAAGATTGCCACCGGGTTCACCAACAGGGAAAGGTACTTGGTAGCACGACGGGAAATATCTTGCACCCTGGAATAATTGCCTGCTTTAACCTCCTCGGAATAGGACGAGTAAAGGAGCGTGATGATTGCAGTGGATGGAATGAGCAGTGCCGTATTGAACATGGAGGCAGCAGTAAAATATCCGGTCTCTTGATAGGAGTGGAACTTGGTGACCAACGTTCCGTCGATCCTGTCATAAATCACTCCCAGCACCGACATGGGGAGAAGCGGCAGGATGAATCGGATGTACTCCCTGACAATAGCCCTATCCAGGGAAAATCTGAAGACCTTCAGTTCCCCCCTGGTAAACCTGACAAGACAGGCCAAGCCCACCAGCGGTCGAAAAACTAGGGCTAAGGCCAGAAGCCTGACGTCTCCCGTCGGAGCAACGAAAACGGCGATGAACAGAAGGTTGGCAACCGCCATCAGGGTATTGCTGGACTGGGTCCGTCGGACCTCCCTTCTTGACTGATAGGCTCCCATGACCGCCAGCATCATCGCATCGACGAAATAATAGGTCAGGACGGTCAGAAAGACAGCCAAGTGGCCAGAGGACACTGGAGCTTTGTCTATGCAACTGTAGAGGAGGTAGAAGGCCGCGGCGATGCCGGTAAGGATGAGCCGTATTGTAATATAGGTCGAATAGTGCTTTTGGAGGTCTTCCCCTTCGGCAATCCGCTTGAAAAATATTCCGCTCAAATTCAGTTCGCTGAAGGCCATGAACAGACCGGTAAGGGAGAGGGCATAGCCGTAAAGTCCGTAGTCGCCCGGGGAAAGAGCGGACATAGTCAATTTCAGTGTCAGGAGGTTTACAAAAAAGACAAGAAACTGATTTAGCAGAGTGACAACAGTTTTGCGGGAGTTCATAAACCGATTGCCCCTAATAAGGCAGAATAATCACGTCCGACCGAGCTAATACTTTCGAACTGACCGATATTTTTGAAGATTTCTATTGATAAGAGGAGCCACGCGCTGAAAAACCGGATTTCTGCTGCAGATCTAGCCTGCCGAGATGAAATCATCAGCCAGCAAGCCCATCACTACGATGTCCCGATAGACTCCGTTCCGGAGGAGAGCCTTTCTCAACCTCCCCTCTTCCACGAAGCCGAGCCTCCGGTAAAGAGCGATGGCTCCTTCATTGTCCTCATGAACTCCGAGTTCTATCCTGTTCAGATTCAGTTTGCGGAAAGCATGGTTCAATAAAAGCAGGGATGCCTCTTTGGCCAAGCCCTTTCCCTGCGCATCAGGATCGCCAAGGATGATAGCGTAATGCCCCTTGCGGTGCACCCAGTCGATCCCCGAAAGTTCGATATTCCCGACATGTTTTCCGGATAACTTGTCAACGATCGCCAGCCAGATGCCGTTGGTCGCGTTTTTAGAGTCGTAATATGCTTCCAGCGCTTCACGGGAGTGAGGAAACTGGGCATGCTCCGTAAAGGTATCGTTATCCTGACTGTTGATCCACTCTGCATAAGATCCGCCCAAGTCGGACTTTGTTACTGGCCGAAGCACAACCTTTTCACCCATCAGAAAAGACATCGTTACCTCCCGGACGATTGCAGTTCGCTCCTGTATTCGTAAACCTTATTAAATGCTTCGATCACATCGTCGAGATCCGGACGAGACATCCCGGGGCGCATCAGTTCGGTCATGAAGAGCTCTTTCTCGTGCAGTTTCTCGGCAACCGGGCAGATACCTCTGGCGTAGCTCACCGACCTGGCGTGCTCGCACATGGTGAAGGGGTAACCCTGCCTGCCGAAGGCGATCCTCCGCTGGTACATTGCCGAAAGGTATAACGGTTTTACATAGCCTTCCGAAATGAGAACGCCATCAGTCTCGCGCAACCGCGAAACCGGAAGTTCAGCTTTCACTGCGGCAATAAAGGAATGGCGGTCAATGCCGAGTTTCTCCTCGTCAAAGCGGAAGCCCATAACATAATAGGCATGGGTAGCTCCGGATCTGACCCGGGGCGGCTCAATGCCATTGAGGCCGGAAAGCCCCTTGCTGAGATATTCGGCGTTCAACTGTCTTATCTCGATGAGGTGGGGAAGCTTCTTCAACTGCTCGCGCCCTACGGCGGCTTCCATCTCGGTCATCCTGAAATTGAAGCCGACCATGTTGGTAATATCCTCAACGCCCATATCGTCGACGACAGCTTCGGCATGATTTCTGATCAAACGGACCCGCTCCGCAAGAAGGTCGTCATCGGTGACGACAATGCCGCCCTCACCCGTATGGATGTGCTTGTGATAATTCAGGCTGTAAACGCCTAAATCGGCCAGGGTCCCGGCAAATCTACCGGCAAACCTTGCTCCGGGCGCCTGTGCACAATCCTCGATAACCTTGAGGTCATATTTCCTAGCCAGAGCAGTTATGCCATCCACATCGAACGGCAGTCCCAAGAGGTCCACGACAATTATCGCCTTGGTGCGCTCGGTGATAAGCTCTTCAACCCGGCGGGCATCAAGACAGAAATAATCCTCCTCCACGTCGGCAAAGACTGGCACTGCCCCATAGACGATTGCGGCTGTTGCCGAGGCTGACATCGTATAGGGTGAAACGATAATCTCGTCGCCGGGAGAAATCCCACTCGCACCTACCGCAGCATACAGACCTGATGTCGCGGAATTCACCGCCACGGCATGCTTTGCCCCGAAATAGGTTGCCCACTCCGCCTCTAGGGCCCTCACCTCGGGCCCCCCGTAAAAGTCCTCATCCCAACAGCCGAGAAACTTGGAGAGGACGCCGCTCCGCAGCACACGGATTACGGCCGCCTCCTCTTCGGCACCGATCGTGTTGTAACCCGGAAAGATCTCGGTGCGTACCGGGGTGCCACCGTTAATTGCCAGAGTTTTTCTCATGAACGGATTGCCTCTTTTACGCGAACACAGAAGGTAACATCGTATATAGCATCTGCAAGAGGAGAAAGGAACTCTTCCTTCCCCTCGAGGGCATTGATGCTCTGGGAGACGTAGTGATAAACGGCATTCGCTAGATCGGTCTTCATCGACAGAGGTTCACGCTGCAGCACCCGGTAAGATGGATAGACTGGATCCGGATCGGTCTTCAGGATGTCAAGCCGGTTGCAGAAATCCAGCAGCCTGATCTCCCCCTGTTCCATCATGATATCCAGATCAAAAACAGAATAGCAGCTCTCGCGGAGCCCCTGGATTGTCCCATTAACACCGCTTGCAAACTGAACGAAAAGAGATACAGTCGGATCACCCTCCAGCTCCTGAAAATAATCGAGGATGTGCCATCTTTCTATCCTTCCGAAGTAAAATCGCAGTAGATTGACCAGATGACTGCCGTTGTTCAGCAACCCCTTGGTGTATCTCCCTCGAAACTGCTGAACTTTTCCCAGTTCACCCGTTGCAATGCGTCCGCGCACCGATTGAAGCAGGCTGTCGAACCTCCGGATATAGTTTACGCTGCAGGCAATAACCGCGGAATTCAGGTCGGCAGCCAGGGCCAGGGCATCTGCCTCTGAGGCAGCCACCGGCTTTTCGAGTAGAACCAGTTTCGGCCCGCCGGATTTCCCCTTCCCGGCGCGGGCGATCTTGCCGACGACATCCCGGTGAGACGGTGTGGGCACGCAGACACTGACGATATCGACCTTCTCCCTGGCCAGCAGCTCGTCTACCGATTGGTAACAGTTCCCAGCCCCCCACCTGCTGGCGAATTCCCGGGCGCGGTTCATTTCGCTATCGCAACAGGCGACCAGCTTAGTGCCCGGATGAAGGTCATAGGCCTTCGCATGGGTCAGCGCATGGCTGGTTGCTGGGTCGTTGTTCCATCTCCCGGCAATATTGCCACAGCCGATGATCGCCACACGATACTCAGTCATTGATTCGCACTTCTTTCAACAGCACTTGTTCGTTCATTTTCCTGATCTCCGGATTGGCATCGAGGAAATCGACGACGTCTTCCACGGTAAAAAGCGGGTTGCGGGTATAAAGGTTTTCGTAAATTGCCCTGATAACAGCAAAATCAGCTCGTTCATCGAGGCTCAGATGCCAATGCGGCCGCCATTTGCCGATCTTCTCCCAGGTTACGTTGCGAGTCCGGTATCTACCGTCGATATCGTAAAAATACAGCGACACGTGTTCGTGGACGGCAGGGTCCCTGACATGCTCATTCACCCATTGCAAATTAGCCAAAGGAAATATCTGGATATCGAAACCTTCCGGCCAACTGTACGGGTTGGTATTGGCAAGATATTCGATGGAACGGTCGCCCATGAACTCACCTACCATCAAATCAATCAGGGCAGGATCCATGAGAGTGCAGTCTCCGGTCAACTCGACGACGATGTCGCCTCCCACACTGGAAACCGCGCCCACGACGCGGTCGAGCACGTCGTCCTCGCTTCCTCGGAAACAAGGGATCTGCATCCTTGTGCAAAGGGCTTCCACTGCATCATCCCTGGCGTTATCGGTAGTCGCCACGACTATCTCGTCGATCCTGCTGGCAGACTGCAGCCGCTCCAGCATCAGTCCCAGGGTCGGTTTGCCGAGAATTTCCAACAGAATCTTGTTCGGCAATCGTGTCGAACCGGAACGAGCCTCTATGCTTGCCACGATCTTCACAGAACACCCTGCGTGGTAAATTTGAGAAAATAGGAGCGTTCAATTTCGCTCGCCAAGCGAACCTTGCTCGTCACGGAAACGATCTCCGGTATATGGGCCAGAGTCATCCCGTCGGCAAGTCGCTGGATGGAATCGGCCGGAATATACGACAGCGACCTCTTCCCGACCAGAGAGGCGGTGACGACCGCCGTACTGAAGGAACCGATGACGATGTCCGCTTCTGCAAGGTCATCGAGGAGATCGCCAGATTTGGAAATGCGTACCCATGAGGAGCTGTAGTTGTCATACTTCCCTGCTGACTCTTTCGGATGTCGGCGAATGACAAGTCCAGCGGAGGGCATGGAATTCCGGTCGATACTTTCGAGAATGTCATCGAGTACCGTCAGTTCGCTGAAACCGAAATAGTCTTTTACGCCGAAAATTCGCAATGAAGCCTCTTCCAGCGGGTCCGACAGATAAAGGATCGAAAATTTTGCCGGGTCCGGTTTCATTGTTGCAGATACTGTCAGGAAACGTTTGCGAAGAAGTTCATGCCTAGGGTTCTGCTCAAGCACCAGTGCCTTTTCCGGGAAACCAAGCTCCTTGGCAAGTGAAAAGGCCTTTTTATCGAAAACAATAACCTTGTCGGGAATGTTTGCCCGCCAATCTTCGTCAGGATAGCCGAATCTCTCGCGGTACGCGGTCCAGTGTTCAAGCAAGGCTACGGTCGGAACTCCTTTTTTCTTCAAACACTTAAGGGCAGCAAGTTCATAGCCCGTGATCCCGGTGGAACAGATTATACAATCGACTCCGCGGCTGGCGACAAGGCTGTCAAGACGGCTCTCAAACTGGTCATCCAAAGGAAGAGGTTCGACAGGCAAACCGTTATCCCGGTAATAGACGAGCGCTGGTCCATCACAGATAAAAACCACGGAAGTTCCGGCGAGCCGAGTTTGCCCATAGGAAAGCGCCAGTTCTGCACCTCCTATGTCATGGGATATGATGGCACAGGTTGAAGGCATAATCCGTCTTACTCCAGCAGATCCCAACTCACCGGAGTCCCTTTGCGCACATCTCTGGCCGCCCTCTTGCCGAGAAACATCTCGTAATAGCGCGGATGGATGCCAAGTCCGGGGCGAACGATGCGAAGATTTTCCGGGGTGAATTTCTCTCCGGCAGCCATATCAGCACTGACATACAGTGATCGGCGGAATACCATGGATCGCCTCTCCGCCGATGATGGGCCGTAACTGACCGTTCCGAGGGACTGGTGCGCTCTCCCTGCTTCCCTGACAAGCAGAGCCATCTCCTCGGGTTCCATCGAAAAGGCGGCGTCGACGCCCCCCTCGGCTCTGCTGAGGGTAAAGTGCTTTTCGATCACGGTTGCCCCGAGAGCGACAGCTGCAACAGCGGCACCCACTCCCAATGTGTGATCTGAAAGTCCGACCTCTACGTTAAAGAGTTCGCGCAGGTGGGGGATCGTTTTGATATTGGAGCTCTCGGGTGAAGCGGGATAGGTACTGGTACATTTGAGCAGGATTAGATCGCTACATCCGGCCTGCCGCGCTGTGTTCACAGCCTCATCCAGTTCGGCAACCGTTGCCATTCCGGTCGACATGATGAGTGGCTTTCCGGTTGCAGCAACCTTTCTGATAAGAGGGAGATGCACATTCTCGAACGATGCGATCTTATAGCAGGGCACCTCCAGCGTCTCGAGAAAATCAACGGCAGTTTCGTCGAATGGCGTACTGAAACAGATCAGTCCCAATTCACGGCAACGTCTGAAAATTGGTTCATGCCACTCCCATGGAGTATACGCCTTCTGGTAAAGTGAGTGGAGAGAATACCCCTTCCAGAGGCTGTTCAGGTCAGAGATGAGAAATTCTTCTTGGTCACTGTCGAGGGTGATAGTGTCGGCAGTGTATGTCTGGAGCTTAACCGCATGCACACCGCTACGCGCCGCCGACTCGACGATCGCTATAGCCCGTTCGAGTGATTGATTATGGTTACCTGACATTTCGGCAATGATGAGGGGTGAGTGGGCAGTCCCGATCATTCGGCCGGCAATCGCGATTCCGTTCATCGTTCCTCTCAGTTAAAAAATGTTCTCGAGATACCGGGTCAACTTCATTGATACCTGAATCCGCGATGGCTGTCAGGTGCTAACGAAACGACCTCACGAAACATGCTGCTGGACAAACAGCCCGTCAGCCCCTCACAAGCGGCTGTCCGGAAAAACAGCTGCCTCCAGGGAATGTCGATTCTCCAGCCAACCGGTCTTAAACATCGCAAACGTAATTATGTCCTCGTAACGATCACCCTTCAGGACATGCTCAACAAAGTGCCCTTCGGTTGCAAAGCCGAGCCTCTTGAAAAATTTGAGGCTGGAAGAATTAAATCCGAAGACTTCGCCGCACAATTTTCTGATTTTCAGTGTTTCAAAGGCATATTCAAGTCCCAACACGCCCATGATCGTGCCGGTCCCCCGTGGCAGGTGCTCCTCTCCCAGATAAAACCCCCAGAAACATCTGCCATTGATTCTATCTATATCGGTAAAATTTACCACGCCTAGCGGCGTATGGTTGGCTTCGAAAAGCAGATAAACTGCATCGGCATTCCCGGCAAGACGGCTGTACCATTCACGGTGTTCGTCCATTTCTATTATCGTATCACGATACATATAGCGGCGGATACGGTCAGAATTGCGCCACTGCAGGACCAACTCAAGATCCCTCTCCTCGATAGGCCGAAGACGATAGTCCTCACGGTCAGGCACCGACACCCTCCTCTATGGCCGCCACCAACGGGAAACGGCCGTTGATCAGGTCATCGCCCATGAGCAGAAGCGCTTTTTCGCCCATCGCCTTCAGATGGGCGGAATTCTGAATGGCTGTGCTGATCGTTGCAGCCAGGAGTTCGACGGAGACTAAGGCCGCATCCCCCAACTCCAGGACAGCCCCCTCCCTGGAAACGGCCTTGGTGGCTTCATACTGATTCTGCGCAATGATGAGAACAATTGCCGGAAGGCCGAGAAAACATCGTTCCCAAGTGGCGCTTCCGCCTGCGCCGATGGCCAGATCGGCAGCAGCCGTCAGCTCCGCCATATTGGACACCTGGCAATGGTAGCGGACCGCAGACATCGATGCGCAGAGGTCCTCGATCTCTCTCCTCCGGGGATTCCCCCCCCCGACGACGGCATCGACGAGAATGTCGGGTCTGCCGAACCGGCGAACGGCCTCAAGGGCCTTTGCGGTTTCGTTGGTCGGATCGCTGCCGCCAAAAAATACCAGAATACGCCGCACCTTACCATCCCTCTGGCGGAGGTTCCTGCGTGCAACCACGAATTCTCGGCGGAGCAGAGCGTATCTGGGGCCGAGAAACCGGACACACCGGTCGGGAAGAAGCCCGTCATAACGGCTATCCATGTTCAAGTAGAGGTTCTGGTCCAGCAAAAGATCACAGTCGTGGCGCCGGTCTGCCAGGTCGTCGATAACCATCAATTTGCCGGTGTGCGGCCGGAGTAGAAGCTCCCAGCGATGATCGATTGCATAATGATCGACAACCAGCCAATTCGGATGAAACCTGGCAACGGCTGTCAACGTCTCTGCGGCATCCTCCTGCCAGGGCGCTCCCAGCCAGGATGCGTGAGCCGGTATCTGGCCTGCACCCGAAGAGCCTCGTGAGACATAGGGCAGCGAAACGATCGTGTAGCCTCTCTCCACCGCGACTGCATTCAGGTTGCCCGGGTGCTCGCGGCAGACAAAGAGAATTTCGGCTCCCCGAAGGCTCAACTCGTCGGCAAGGGTCAGACAGCGCATGAGGTGCCCGGAACCGATACTCTGGGATGAATCAACACGAAAGCAGATCTTCACCGTTGCACCCTGTCGTAGACCTTACGGCATTATATGGTTTTACGGAAAACCGCCTTTGCAGGCCGGCCGACCAGCAACCCCTTCGTGCTGGTCGCAGCAATCGCCCTGGCATAGACAGAACATGACCCGTCAAAGGCCGCCGCAATGGTATCCAGTTCCGGCCGCTGATGGGACCAGGTGGGGTAAAACAGCCCCTGAAACAGAACGCCGCGGGAAATCATCTCCTGCATCATCAGGGTACGGAATGCATCGTCGGGCTCACCGGCAGCGTTCCGGCAGGTCAGGGCAAACAGGCAGGGGTGACCAGAGAGCTGCAAGGCACGGTCAAGACCGTGGACGGAAATAATCTGCTCGAGCATCTTTTTCAGTGAAGCTCCCCGTTCATGGTTGCTGACTATCATGTCGTGCTGCCCAAAAGCCTCGACTGTGGCGAGCAGGGCTGCAAGACCCGTGGTCTCGGCGCCATGAGTTGTGGAGATCAGGAAAAGCTTGTCCTCCCCTTCCCGGCGGATACCGCCAAGCTCCATGATCTCTGCCTTTCCCGTCAGGGCGCAGCAGGAAAATCCGTTGGCAATCCCCTTGCCCCACGTGGACAGATCAGGCGTTACCCCGAAAACATGCTGCGCTCCCCGCACCCCCCACTTGAACCCGGTTATCATTTCGTCGAGGATGAATACCACACCGTTGTCCCGGCAGAGAGCAGCAACCTGCTGCAGGAAATCGTCGACCGGCGGATCGAATTTGACCGGTTCCATGATCAGGCAGGCAATATCGTGGTCCGGGTCAGCGAACAGTTTCTCCACCGAGGTGATGTCGTTATAACCGAAGCCGACGGAGAGGTTCCATGTTGACGCGGGAATTCCCCGGCTGCAGGGGGTGGTGACGATGAACCAATCGTCGTAACTGAAGAACGGGTGTTCACGGGCAATGGCCACTCTCGTGCGCCCGGTAAAGGCACGGGCTAGCTTGATGGCTGCTGTGGTCACTGTTGAACCGTTCTTGGCGAACTTCACCATGTCACCGGACTGGACCGTTTCCAGAAACGTCTGCGCCGCTTCCCGTTCTATGGCAGCGGGCCGCTGGAAATTGGTCCCCCGAAATGCGGCGTCGCAGACGGCCTGAGCAACCGGTTCGTAGCCATGCCCGATACTGACCGATGTCAACCCCATGCTGCAATCGAGATATTCATTACCGTCCAGATCCCACACATAGGCACCTTTGCCATGGGTAATCGCTGCCGGGGCATTGCAGGGAAACTGGTCGTCTCCCTTGGAATACGTATGAGCACCGCCAGGTATCAGATTATGAATTTCGGCAGAAAAAACCCGTGAACGGTCAAAATTGGTTATGTCATTCATCTGTTTCTCCCTGAGTTCAGCATGCATCATCCTGACAATGACTTCAGAAAACCTTCGTTGCGGGTTATCCCCGCATTGATCGCTGTCAGCTCTGGAGCCCGGTCCAACAGGGCAAGAATATCCTGTGTCGTAAAACAGGGATTCTGCGGATAAAGGCACTCATAAATCCGCCTGATCAGTTCGAAGTCACTCGGTTCGTCGACGGTCCAGCGCAGGCTCGACAGATCGGAATCATTTTTCAGACAGCCGATCCGGAACCGGCCCGGATTCTGGTACATGAACGGCGTGACGTGCTCGCGATGGGAAGTCAGGCTCGCCTCCTGCCACGCCTGTTCCAGACAGGAAAAGCGAAAGATCTCCGCATCGAGACCGTCCGGGTAAGTCGGTTCGAGGCAGTTGCTGGCGTAGTCATCCCCCCGTTCAAGAAAAAAATCAACCAATCGGTCGATTAATGCCGGGTCTGCCAGCGGACAGTCAGCTGTCAGGCGGATCACATGGTCCGGCCGGTAGGGCAGTGCCGCCTGATAGAACCGGTCCAGCACGTCGTCAAGCTGGCCGCGAAAGCATGCGATCCCCTCCTGTGTGCAGATTTCCGCAAGCCGGTCGTCAGACGGGTCTGTGCTGGTCGCCACAATCAGCCGGTCGATTCCCGTGGTGCGGGAAACACGCTCGAGCTGGCGAAGAATCATTGGCTTTCCCAACAACGGAAGCAGCACTTTCCCTGGCAGTCGTGTCGAAGTGCAACGTGCCTGCAGGATGCAGATTATCACGGCTCAAACCTCCGGATAGTAGCCATTAAGCGACTTCACCTGAAGTGTACACACGCCTCTGCGTTGCGAATCTACGGGTAACAGTTCATAGGAGGAGGCGCCATCATGATCATAGGTCAGACGGGCCATCTCGCGGTATAGGCCCAGTGCGAGAAAACTTGCAGAATAGTTCTGCTTGTAGGTAAACACCTGCTCTTCTGGACGGTGATGATAACGGCGTCTTTGGGGATAGTCAGGAAGGAAATCCCCCAGAAGCAGCAAGCCGCCATCCTTTACCAGACAGTCCACGGCCGCAAGCGAGCGTGACAACTGGGACCGGTCGACCCAGTGGAGGACATAATTGACAACTACCAGATCGAAGTGACCTTCTACGGGAGGTGCGGAAATCGTCCCATGATAGAGTTCCACTTCTGGGAAGAGTGACTTCCCGGTGGATATGGCCTCCGTGCTGGCATCAACGCCGACGCAACGGGCATTGGGCAGGTACTCCCTTTTAAATTTTGCCAGTCTGAAACCGTTGCTGCAGCCCAGTTCAATCACCGATGTGATTGCTTCCTTGTTGCCGAGGAGATCGAACAGATGCAGCGGCCAATCGAGTTTATCAGGATTGTCGAGTGCAGACCGATTGCGCCGGTACCAGTTGTCCCCTTCACCGGAAATGAAAAGACTATCCTGTGTCACCCAACCCTCCATAACGGTGGACTCAATATCGATTCATCGTCAAGGGCAAACGATGAAAAGTCGAGGTCGGGCGGAGACCCGGCCTCATGGCAGAGTTCCATTAACTGATCATGATTATCGACACCGCAAATGATCACATCGATATCGGCACATGAGGAGAGAAAACCGAGAGCTGCCCGGACCGGACTAACCCCCCGCTCTTTCAGCACTGCATGATAACGCTTGAGGTGCGGTTTGACCGGGTCAAAATGAGCGGGAAGGGAGTCGGGATCCGCCAGCAATACCCCCTGCAAGAAGGCCGACCTTGCATGTATTTCTATTCCTTTTGCCTTTAGATCGGACAGTTTACCACCTGCGAGCAACCTCTGGTCCAAAACGTTCACCGGCAACTGGATCAGATCTATTTCGTATCTATTCAATATAGAATCAATCTGTTCCGACGTATACACCGATATCCCCACCTTTTCCACCAGATGCTGCCTCTTCAGATCGGACAGCTTTGCCATCAACTGTTCACCGCCGGCAACTAGAATATCATTGGCATTGTGAATCAGCAGCCCATAAAGGGATGCTGCATGCAGTTTTGTCAGTGACGAAGCAAATGCACGTTCGAGCCGGGACACATCCTCTGCCGAGATTTTCTCAGCGTCAAAGCGAATCGTCTTGGTAATCAGGTTGAAGTCATGGTCTGCCGGGAGAGTATTGCCCAACACCTCTTCACTGGCACCATAGAGAGCAGCAGTGTCGATGAAGCGAATGCCATTTCTGGTCGCAGTCTCCAGGATCAATCCAACTTCCTCGGCACCGGTTCTCCCGGACCGGTTGGTTATGCCATAATCCAGGCCGAACTGGACTGTACCGAGTCCCAGCTTCATCCGATCACTCTGCGGAAGACGTCGATGACGTGCTGCTGCTGGGCGTCGGTCATTGCTGGATAAAGAGGCAGGGTCAGCGCATGCCGGTAATATTCCTCCGCTTTGGGAAAATCGCCGGGCCGAAAGCCGTACTGGCGATAATAGGGCTGCAAATGGATTGGTATATAGTGAACATTGGAGGCAATGCCGTCAGCCCGCAATTTCGCCGCCAGTTCCTCCCTTTGAGTCGCGATCAGATCGCAATCAAGCATGACCACAAAAAGGTGATACGCAGAATAACAGTCTGAGTCCTGGGACAGAAAACGGATCGGGAGATCGGCAAAGGCCTGGCGATACCGGGCCACCAGTTCATGGCGACGGGCAACATTGGCATCCAGGCGAAGCAGTTGGCTACATCCCAGAGCTGCCTGGATATCGGTCATGCGGTAATTGAATCCCAGTTCGATCTGTTCGTAATACCATGGACCATGGGATTGGAAAGTAAACTCGGCAGGATCCCTTGTAATCCCATGGGAACGGAGTCGCACGAGCCTGGAACAGAGCTCCTCGCTCCTGCTGACTACCATCCCACCCTCACCGGTCGTTATTAATTTGACCGGGTGAAAACTGAACACCGTCATGGCGGAGTAGCGGCAGTTCCCGATAAGCTGCCCACGGTATCTCCCACCGATAGCATGCGCTGCGTCTTCTATGACGGTAAATCCGTAGTGTTCGCCAAGGGCAGCTATTCGCTCCATGTCACACGATTGGCCAGCGAAGTGGACGGGCACCACAACCTTTGGCAATCGGCCCGTTTTTTCAGCCTCTACCAGTTTTTTCTCCAACTCCTCAACACTCATGGTGCAGGTGTCGGGGTCTATGTCAACAAAATCCACGTCGGCGCCACAATAGCGGGCGCAGTTTGCCGAGGCGACAAAAGAAATGGGGGAGGTCCAGAGAATATCACCGCCCCCCAGTCCGGCAGCAAGACAGGCAATATGCAGTGCAGAGGTTGCACTGTTGACCGCCACAGCACAGTTTACGCCACAGTAATCGGCAACAGCTCTCTCAAAACGCTCGACAGAAGGACCTTGTGTGAGCCAATCCGAACGGAGCACATCCACCACTGCCTGGATATCCTGTTCCGAAATGGTCTGTTTACCATAGGGAATATTGATTTTTCCCATCAGCTTTCCATATTGGGTGCGAAACCCGGGTCAACATCGCTCTTTATAAGTTTGCAAATATCTTCAACCGAAAGCCAGTCAGTATTATTGCCGCTATTATACTTAAACCCCTCAGAGCAGAGCTTTCCAGAAAAATTTGTTATAAAACGCCCCACGTCCCAGAGAGGCAGAGAGGGTAATATGACAAAGTAGTTGGCAAACTCGACAGTGTTCAGGGAGTCAGTTTCTGTGATCATCTCCTCATGCAATTTTTCCCCTGGTCTTATGCCGACAATCTCCCTACGGACACCCGGAGCAATAGCATCAGCTACATCCACAATACGATAGCTTGGTATCTTCGGGACAAATATTTCCCCACCCCACATGTTCTGCAGGGCAAATATTACCAGATTTACACCATCCTTTAGCGTAATATTGAAACGGGTCATCCTTTCGTCGGTAATGGGTAGCAGTCCATCTTGTCTTTTTTTGATAAAAAGAGGAATAACGCTGCCGCGGCTCCCCATCACATTTCCATAGCGGACAACTGAAAATTTAAGATCTCGTTTCCCTCGAAAATTGTTAGCCGCAACAAACAGTTTGTCAGAGCAGAGTTTGGTAGCACCATAAAGGTTTATGGGAGCGGCGGCCTTATCGGTGCTCAGCGCTACCACCTGACGAACATCGCTCTCGATTGCAGCTTCAATCACATTTTGTGCCCCGAGAATATTTGTCTTAATTGCCTCGAACGGATTGTATTCACAAGCTGGAATCTGTTTGAGTGCCGCAGCGTGAACAACGATATCAACTCCCTCGAACGCACGACGTAGACGTTCCTTGTCACGCACGTCCCCAATAAAGTAACGTAACTGACGATATCGAGTGTCCGGAAATACCTGAGACATCTCGAATTGTTTCAGTTCGTCACGGGAAAACACTACCAAGCGTTCTATGTCCGGATGATCATTCAGTATTGTTTCAACAAATTTCCTGCCGAACGATCCGGTGCCACCCGTAACAAGAACAGATTTTCCTGTGAACATTATAACTCCAGTTGAGATTGCAAAGATGACTCGAACTCCTTAGCAGAAGAATCGAGCGAATAGCTTAATACAAATTTGCTGGCCTTGTCAGTTAGTTCATGTGCTAGATCAGCCTTCGTCAAAAGCTGAGAAACCTTCGTGACTAGTGCGTCGACGTTTTCGATAGGTGCTACCAATGCATTTTCACCATCAATTGCGAAGGGAATAGCGTCAGTAGTAACTACAGCGCATTTACAGGCAAAAGCTTCCAGCACCATTAGTCCGAACCCTTCATTTCTTGAAGGATAAAGGAAAACATCTGCACTACTCATGATGCGACGCAGATTATTCTCACTGACATAACCAAAATCCCGATATGTACAGGAAAGTTCGCCATCAACCAGATGCTCACCAACTGTCCACACCGTCACCTCAGGAAAATGATTGCTGACCAGCTTTTCTATGGTAGCAAGCGCAAGATCGAATCCCTTCCGGTAGTCCCTTCGCGAGAAGAAGAGAATTACCTTACTGGTCCCTTTCTGGTTAATAAGATTTTCATCAGGATCGAAATAGAAAGTATTCAGGTCGACACCATTATGAACCACCTTGGATTCAGTCGCGAACCGAGCGGCAAAAATATGTGCCAGAGTATCAGATACGGCTATGACGGGAATTTTTAAAAGCTTGAATGATAGAGCATATAAACAACGGATAACAATTTTTTGTATGAGATTATGGTATGTGTTTTCATTATAGTCTTGGGCAAAATACAGTACACGTTTCACGTTTCTGACGGAGAGGATAAAAGCAAGTGGTATGATATCGGCAATAACAATATCCGAATCCACAGGATTAAACAAAAGTGACAGAATTGTTCCAACTTTCCCTGAATACTTGAGTGGTTCAAGAATGACACGTGGGCTAAGTTCAAATACGGTATCAACCAGATTTGCTTTGATGACAACGTGATGGCCGGTTTCGGCAAGAAAAGAGGCGTAGGCGACAATCATCTTGTCCCCACCCCGATTAAGCAGTGAATGCCTGACGAAATAAATTTTCATGTATCACTATCCGTAGATTGCGCACCCTATCAAAATCACCCAAATCAAACCAACGATTAATAGCGGTAAGTCCTTTAAGAGTGAGTTTGTAGGATCACCACACAAACCGAGATGCACCCTGAGCATATATCGCATCAAACCAAAACAGCAAAGAGGCACGGAGTAAACTAACAAAGGGGAATGTCGCGAAAGTACATACATGGTATACGTTACCAAGACTGCCCCACCGGTCATATACATGGTACCTTCAAGAAATCCTTTCGGGTAGGCAACCAAAGCTTTGCGATGGTGCCGGGCAACATCTCCAAGGCTTTGTTTCTCCGATAACCTCTTGCCTGTACTTAAAAATACAGAAAGCAGAAAAACACTCAAAAACAGCCATTCGGAAATTGTTATGTTAAATGCAATTCCACCGGCATGAAGGCGAAGGAGAAAACCTGAAGATATACAAAAAATATCGAGTAGTACTATATCTTTGAGCTTCGCACTATAACTGAGGGAAACTACTACATACACTACCAGGTCGAGAAAAAAAGCATTCGAAACATTTCGCGCGCTGACAACGCTACAAATCAATAGTACGACGACAAGAAACTGTGCCGCATTGACGGGAACAATACCTGAAGCAATTGGTCTCACGCACTTACTTGGGTGATGACGGTCGTTATCCTTGTCAAAAATATCGTTAATAATGTAGGTAGCACTTGAGGCAAAGGAGAAAGCTGCCAAAGGAACCAGACCCGCGATGAAAAATCCCTGATTGGAAAAGCTGCCACCTAAAAAGGGTGGGAAGAACAACATCAGATTCTTCAACCACTGAACCGGTCTAACAAGCTTTATATAGGGGAGAAGTTTCATATAACTGCAGCCTTCCATGAGAAGCTACATATTACCAGCTAAACGCTCGTAAAGTTTCCGTGCAGGTGCTTTGTAATAAGAGTTTTCGGGAGATTTTTCCGCGGCCAGCTTGAAATATTCCATAGCTTCACGATTGTCACCGACCGTCAGACACAGCTGGCCAATCCGATAATAATAGTATGGGTCCCCGGTCCGTAATTGCAATTTTTTCATCAGCTCAATATTTTCCGCATGAATTTCGCACTTTACCTGCCGGTCGATAGTCTTGTCCAACATAAGTCCATTCAGGTACATCCTTGTCTGCAGGTAATTGGCGTAAAACGGATTTAACTCAGGACACTCTGTATTCTTCAGAAGCATGATAGCACCTGCGATATCTTGTGCAGCCATTGCAGTCGCCCTATTGAGGACAGTAACGATATGGTATGCTTCAGTTGCAGGCATCTTTATGGAAAGATAAATCCGCCGTGCTTCTTCGTACCTCCCGGCTCCTTGCAGAGCTTTCGCTAACTCGTTTTTGACCGGGACATAATCAGGATTCTGCCTGACGGCTTCCTGAAAAAAACCGAGATTGGTCTGCCAGACAAGATTCCGTTGCCACGTGGCGCACCCCGCTAGTAGCAGGAGCAAAGTGGCAGTTGCGGTAACCACCCCTTGTGAAATTTTGTATCGCTGTAGACAGGATGCTCCACCCACGGAAGCACATATAGCGAAGAACGCTGATGGCATATAAAGGTATCGTTCAGCTACCGGTGCGAGAGCCATTTTCCCCAACGGAACGAGTAGTGCCGGGGAGATGATACACAACGCCATTAGTAACAATGCAGAAAGCTCATTACGCTTGTACACGAGAAAGACACAGAGAATGACCCCGGCTATACCGACCGGCACATACCAGTTGGAGACGGATAGAATCGTGAAGTTGAGGGGAAGTGGAGCAACAAGTTTTTTGAGGTAGAAACCGAAGACCTTGAGCGTCACGCGCAGTTTGTTCAGTATATCAAAATTTTGCCCAACGATTACGCCCTTGACAGCGAGACCTATCCCGGAATCATAGCTTTTCAGTGCAAAGTATCGGAGGGTGAAGTAACCTGTCGGGGCGGCCGTCACTGCGAGAAAATAAATCCAGTGGGATTTTAATGTAGCAATCAGATCACGAGGAAAGCCCATGTCGCTATCCCTGCCGTTGACATACACCATGAACAATGCAGCTGGATACCAGAATATCGCGGTTTCCTTAGCCAGCGCGGAAACGAAGAAGAAGCATGTTGATGCAAGAAGCAGAGCAATTGACCTGCGAGTAAGCGAGAGGAGAAGCAGTAGGAAGGATGCCAAGAGAAAAGCCCCTGCGAGCAGATCTGTTCTTCCCGAGATCCAGTTTACCGGTTCGGTCGCCAAAGGGTGTACAGCAAAGAGGAAGGCAGCAAACAGAGGTACGGCGGCAGATTTTTCTCCACGTCTTTCGGAAACATTTGCTGCAATGATATAAACAAGACAGGCATTGAGGGCATGAAGAACAATGTTCTCCAGATGCATGAAACTCTCGTGGAGTCCCCACAGATACTTGTCAAGTATGAAGCTGGAGAGAATGAGTGGCCGATAATAATATCCTCCTCCAGGCAGGAGGACCGACTTAAAGGTAAAATTGTCATTATTGAGCAGACTATTAATCATAGCCTGGTCATCTATTGAAAGCACTTCAGCAAAAAGCGTCGAATAGTAGACGGATAAGACGACCAAGATGATAAACAGAACCGCATAGCCTCGTCTAAGCTGAAACATTTCCCTGTTTCACTATCTCAAGGAAAAACTCCTCTAGATCCTTTCTTTTTGTCTCGATAAGCTCAACTTTCCCATCTTCAACGGCAACCTGCGCGATAAAATCATTGAACTGATCCTTGGGAACGAGAAACTCGCGCATCCCCCCCTGCTCCTCCAACTGCGTATAACCATGAGCAGCGAGGTCTCCGCCACCGTTAATCTGGACGGTATACCCTTCCACACCGCTGCGCAGAATATTATCCACCGAATCCAGAGCCTGAAGCTTACCCTTGGCGATAACACCCACGCGGTCACACACCGCTTCAACATCTGCGGTGATATGCGTACTGAAGAAAACTGTTTTCCCCTGTCGCTTCAGTTGCCTGATGATATCCTTCACCAGGGAGCGCCCTATCGGGTCAAGCCCGCTCATGGGCTCGTCGAGAATGTAGAGTTCGGGTTCGTGTAACAGGGTCTGAGCAAGTCCAAGCCGCTGCACCATCCCCTTGCTGTAGGAGCGCACAGGACGGTTGGCAGCATCGGTCAGCTGCAGTTGCTCCAGAACAACACCAGAACGTTCAGCTATGGCACCGTCGGTCATTGCAAAGGCTTTACCGACAAAGGAGAGATATTCCCGGCCGGTCAGAAAGTCGTAAAGTGCCGGATTTTCTGGAAGATAGCCGACGTTCCGCCGTGCCGCAGCCTGCCTTACCTCGGTACCGAAAAGGCGTGCAGACCCGGCAGTGGCTGAGATGAGTCCCATCAGGATCTTTATCGTCGTGCTTTTTCCTGCGCCATTGGGGCCAAGAAAGCCGAAAACTTCACCTTGGTTGATGTTCAGACTCAGTTCCCTGAGAGCTTCGACCTGCATCCGTTTCTTGCCACGGTACGTCTTGGCTAGGGACTCTATTTCAATGGGGAAAGTCATGATTAAAGCCTTTCAATGCTTCTGGTTTTCACCGGCAGCTGCCTTGGCACCCGCGAAGGAAAGCTTGCTGGTACTCCGCACCTTGCCATCCTGCTCCAGATAAAATTTCCCGCCGTACGGGTCCCTGGGAATTGCGAGAAGATACCCGCCCGAAACCAGCTCATCTAGTGACAACGGCGCCATACCCGAGCGCTGTTTGTAGATCTTTACTGCGTTTTCGATACTCTTCACCGCTAACAGTGCCCGCTTTCTGAATTCATACAACTTTTTCTCGTTGGCATCCTTTGCACTGCTCTTCATCATGTCGATGAAGAGAATGCCGAACTCGGTATCTCCTGCCTCGTAGAAATAGCGGGCAGCAAGGGTTGCGAACTGCTGCTCCTGGGCAATTTCAGCTGCCTTCTTCATATATTCAGCGGCCTTCTTATAGTCCTTCATGAAGTATGCTGCGTTGAATCCGGCGAAAAAGGGGAGTTGGGAATCCCAGGTACGATACTTCATCCCGTACTCGAGCATATTGTTGACCTCTGCATAGCGTCCGACCTCCCACGTAAATGCAGCCTGGGCGAAATAATAGGCATCCGCATTGTACGGTTCGAGACGAAGTCCGGTCTGCAGCACCCTGAACATTCCGGGATAATCTGGGTTGGAAGCGTAGACGTTCGCCCCTTTCGCCTTCTCGATCAGAGTCCCGAAGTAAAAAAGCACCTTCAGTATCACCCAGTCTGCTACGGCGTAGCGCTGGTCAGCCGTTATGAATTTAAGGGCCTTGGCTTCCGGGACGTAACCGACCTTCAGTTGCAAAGGGCGGTTTTTCAGGTGCGATGTAAACGGCAGGATCAGGATGAGATACGCCGTTAAGGCTACAAAGAAGGAAATACGTGCAACTCTCACGTCAGCTCTCTCCGGGAAAATATCCAGACCGCAGCTGAAAGCGTGAGTGCTGTATAGACAAGGAAATAAAGTGTTACATAGCTGATCTGCTTGGGGTCGAAGGGTATCGGATAGACAGCCTGGAGCTTGAAGTTGAAGGCGCTGAAGTTGGGAATGATATAATAAATCACCCTGGTCGCGAGACGGACAACCCCGCTGACCCTGGTCCCTGCCTCGGAGGTGGCGAACTCGAAAACCTCCTGCGAGGCCGAACCGGCCATGAAAATAGCGATTGAGGTAAAAAAGGGCATGAAAAACGAGGTAGAAACCGTTGTGACAAGTATGGCGATCGCCGCGAGCAGCATGTATTTCAGAGTGTCCATGAATATAGCAATCATGATCATCCCCCACTGAACGGGGATCTGGGACGGATATTTAAAGGAACTTATGAAAATGGCAATAAAGGAACAGGAGCCAACGAGTGCTGCAGCCACTACAAGGAACAGGGCAACAGCCAGGAACTTCGCCATAACGTACCCCCCCCGGTCCAGGGGCAGAGAGAGTACGGTATATGTATAGCGCCGCTCGATATCTCTCCAGACGATGGTACTGCCGAGAGACAGGGCAAATATCAGCAGAGTGAAGGAGACAAAGGAAAGGGAGAGAGTCACGGCAAGTTCCTGGGTCTGCCTCATGGAAAATGCACTTATTGCGGGCACCAGCATGATCAGGAAGAGGGAGACGGCGGCAAGCGCCTGTAGTATCCGGTCACGGATGATCCATCTGATGTTCAGGATTAACAAGGTATTCAAGGACATGCTCCAAGGTTTAATATGGGAGATAAGTATAGGTATACATGCTCAAAAAAGCAATGGAGACAAACTGACACGGAAGGCAACAAACTCGTAGAATTATATGATCATGTCACATACTTGGACAAGGCAAAAAAAAAGGGTGTGCGAACACACCCTTTTCAACAAAGCTTGTGAAATAATCACATGGCAGTGTAGCCCGTGCCGGGAACAGTAGAATCGGTGGGGGTTGTGGGTGCGGTCGGAGAAGAAGTCCCATTCGTGGATCCCGGGGTGACAACCTTGGAGGCGATGCCGCCGAAGGCACTGCTGGTGACAAACTCCTTGTCGCCCTGAGAGTGGGCGGATACTGCGCCCCAAGTAGTAAACTCGGCGTTTTCCTGGAAATAAAGGCTTACGTTCTTGGTAGGGTTGAAGCCTTTGAGCGAACCTGCTACTGATGTGACATTGGTGTTGGTTGCGCCAACGCCGGCGAATGCGGTAGATGCATACAGCATCGCTGCAGCCAGTGTAATGATAACTTTTTTCATATACTATCCTCCGTATGAATCGTTTTTGTTAAAGAGTATCAGACACTAACCAATCAAGGATATGCAGAGTTGTCTGCAAAGTAAGCTTCCATAGCGGACTTGAAGTTTTTGATGTCGCTAGTGGCGGCAGAGTTGTAACCCCTCATACGGTAGGCCGCGAACTGCGGGATGGCTACGGCTGCAAGGATACCGATGATCGCGACAACGATCAGCAGCTCGATCAGGGTGAAGCCTTTTCTGTTTCTGATTTTGTTAAGCATGTTGTTCTCCTTTCGTGGGATATATGCTCGAGAGAGCAATCTGTTCATCAGAGCTACATCATTATTTATGCACAAGACATACCAGCTGCGACATATACCTACTAGACTGAATTTACACGACATCAGAGATGAATCATGATTTACCGGGCAATCACGATAACCCTTTACGTCACCTGGGTGACATTTTTTGACACTCAGGGGTAGATTTGATGGTCCGCAAAAAAAGCCTCCATGGCGGATTTGAAATTTCTGAGATCCCCCGTTGCTGCCGCATTAAAGCCCTTCATCCGATAACTGCCATATTGAGTGATGCCGATTGCCGCCAGGATACCGATGATTGCCACGACGATAAGTAGTTCTATCAAAGTAAAACCTTTTACCGTCTTTATATTATTGAACATTTCTCCCCTCCAGGGTCAGGCAGCATTTATCTTGCAAATGATGTTCCTTTTTTTATATATCTATCATCTCGCAACATACCAACCTACTGTGGAACAATTAGACTCACTGCTCGCCTCAGGTAACGGGAGCGACTCACTCCATCGCACTTTTTTTATACCTGAGCAGAGCGAATACTGGAGGTCACATGAAGACCATACGCTTCGAGGGTAAAGAATTTTCTCTAGATGACGCATTCCAGCTTGCGCTGGAACGCTTGGGAAGAAGCTGTTTTCTGGATGTTGCCGATATCTGTACGAAGATTGTAGCCGTTGAACCAAACCATTACCGCGCCCATCATGGCATTGGCCTGGGACTTCATCGTGCGGGGAGAACCGATGTTGCAGTAGACCACATCAAACGGGCTCTCGCTATAAACCCCGAATATTTTGAGGCGTACAACAATCTTGGCGGTATCATGCGTGACATCGGTAATTTTCAGGAAGCATTAGCCTTGTACAAACATGCGGAACAGTTGCGGCCAGATTCCGCCCTCATCCATTACAATATTGGCAATGTCTCGAGAGACTTGGATGACAGCAACTCAGCAATTACCTGCTATAGGGAAGCAATACGAATAGATCCTGCATATCTCGACGCCCGCCTTGCTCTTGCCCTCTCCTATCAAAAACTCGGACAAAATGAAGAGGCAGAAGCTGAATACCAGGAAATCATGAGCCTGAATCCCCATCACGCCGATGCGCTCTATGGTTATGCCACCCTTCTCAAGGATGTGGACAAACCCAAAGAGGCATATGACCATTTCCGGCGACTGATATCAATCAAACCCGATATGTTCGATGCATACGTGGCATTGGGCAATCTTTTGAGCGACCAGGTGAAGTTCGGCAAGGATTGGGCTCAGGAAGAGGTGCTGGAGTGCTATAGCCGCGCCTCAGAACTGAAACCGGATAACTACGAAATACACATCACCATAGGTAATTTACTGGTTGCACGTGGCGAGATTGACGAAGCGCTTAAACAGTTCAGGCAGGCACTTGCCATCAAGCCCTACGACCAGATAGCCAGAAGTTGCATTTTGATGAGCAGACAGTACCATCCGTCTCCAACCATGGAAGAGTTGTACAGTGAGGCAATTCTCTGGCCCCAGTTCTGTGCTGGCGATGTTTCCAGGAAAACGGATCACCAGAATCGCCGCGATCCGGAGAGGAAAATAAGAATCGGCTACGTATCGGCAGATCTCAGAATGCACCCGGTCGGATTTTTCCTGCTCCCCGCACTCTATCATCACAATGCCAACAGGTACGAAGTCCACTGTTATTCAAACAGTAAAGAATCGGACATCTTCACAGAGCGGCTCAGAAGTTATGCAGACGGGTGGAGAAATGTCGTTGAACTCAAGGATAATGAACTGCACGATCTGATTGTAAGCGACGGGATAGATATCTTGGTGGATCTGTCAGGCCATACGGGAGGGAACCGTCTTTTTGTCTTCACCAGCAAACCAGCACCGGTACAGGTTTCATGGATAGGTTACTTCTTCACAACGGGACTAAAGGAGATCGATTACATTTTAATGGACGAGACAGCCGTACTCCCGGGCGAAGAACAGTATTTTTCCGAACAAGTCGTACGGCTGCCAGAAACCCGCTTCTGCTATGAGCCTCTAAGAGTCGCCCCCGATGTCTCGCCTCTACCTGCCATGAAGAACGGATATATAACCTTCGGCTCTTTCAACAACTTGGCAAAAGTGACCCCGGCAGTAATACGTCTCTGGGCATCTATCCTCAACAGTGTGCCGAACTCCCGAATAATCCTCAAGTCACTCGCACTAGGAAATGACAACGTCAAGGAGAGGATTGGCAAGCAGTTTAGCACCGAGGGGATCTCACAAGACCGGCTTGACCTGCGTGGCGTGTCACCCCATGTGGAAATGCTGGCCGAATACGGTGACATGGATATAGCTCTCGACCCCTTCCCCTTCAACGGAGGGCTTACCAGTTGCGAAGCACTCTGGATGGGAGTACCCGTTTTAACGATGCTTGGCACCAGGCCGATTGCCAGACAGTCAGCAGGCTTCCTGAGAACAATCGGATTGGAAGGTTTTATCGCCAGCAACGAACAAGAATGTTGTGATCTGGCTGCGAGATGGAGTAATCATCTCGGGGAACTCGCGGAAATCAGGGGGGGGTTACGGAATCGGATGACTTCGTCTCTGCTTTGTGACGGAAAACGCTTTACAGCAAATCTGGAAGCTGCATATCGGGAAATGTGGAAAAGATGGTGTGAGACAGGAAAAGGCTAGAGTGCAGATGTGGCTGCAGACAACTCTCGACGGCGGAAAAGTGTTCCGAAATCATTTTTCCTGTCAAACAGATAATCCTTTTTTAGCAAAGACTGTAATTCACTGTAACCAAACATCTGAGCCCAACTGCGGTCAACATAGATGAATTTAGGTCTGTTCTCGTCGATGCTCGTCAACATCTCCCTCAATGCCTGTAGAGAATCAGGTGACCACTGGAGAAAATAATTACACGGGAATTTATTGGGAGAACGACGTCCAGAAAGGAAATAGAGCTCCATCGCCATCCCCCACTGATAAATATAATCTGTCGAGAGAGAATTGGCCTTGATGTATGCCGCAATCTCACGAGACCTCACGAAAACAGGCCCGTATTTTTTCTCCGAAACCTCATCAGGCGAATCCACTAGGTAATAGGAATAATATTTCTGTACCGGAAAGAGCAAAAGAATCACGAGCAAAACAGTTACACCCTGTGATGATCGGTCACGTTTCTCCACCACCTCTCCAAGACCAATACCTGCGCACAGGGCAAGCGGCGGGATTACTAGTAAAAAATAATGGGGGAACAGCTTTCCAGGAAGAAGGATAGCAATACAGGCAGCAATGACGGAAAACAAGAGCAGCAGATATCCTTTTTCCCTGTTTTTCACATACATACCTATTGCCGCGGGCACACCCAGGACTGCAAGTGGAAAAATATCGGTAAAGAGATACACGAATACCGGGAACCAGTTCGGGCCTTTCAGGTCAGAATTCACATATTTTCCTGGAAATGTCACATTCCAGTAGACAAAATCCTCTAGAGCACCGACAGCAGCAAAGTATGCCAGCACCCCGGTAGCAAGTATCAGAATCGGCAGACAGAAAAAGAAAATATCGCTGAGTACCCTCCTGTATCCTCTCCCTGCCGTTTGGAAGAGCGCGAGGAATACGATGATCACACTGACCTGGGTAATTGCGACGGTTTTCACAACCATTGCAGTGCCGGCAAAAAAACCGCTGAGCACGAGATTCGTGCGTCGATCATTATTAATTCCGAGGAGAAAATAAATGCTCAGGACAAGAGGAAGCGCCAGGAACACTTCGGTATTGCTGCTGCCCCCATGGAGGTGAGGCAGGGTGGAATAGGTGCAGTAAATCAGGGCGGCTGAGAGCGCAGTGGGTACACCACGTAAACAACGTGCTGTCAGGTAGACGGCACCTATGGTAAAGAGCGAATAAAATGCCGTAAATAGTCGGATTGATTCTGTTTTATCTCCGAAAAGGTAAATTCCAATGGCATAGAGATAATATATTCCCGGTGGTTTGATATCGATAACATCTCGATAGGGTATCTCTCCCCTGAGAATTTGCTGGCCAATATACGCATACACCCCTTCATCCCTCTCGAACGGCTCATGCAAAAAAAACATTCGAAGGCTGAATCCGATAACAAGAATCAGAATAAATAAAAGAATCTCGTATCGAGAGGACAAAGGTTCTTTTTCGGAAGAAGTATTATTGGGATTGGACGCCATTATTCAAGCCTATATATTCTGATCCGCATTTCTCACCTGGCACCCCTGTAAAGGCTATCTGAGCGGTCTGAACTGATGGTAACCCCATCTTTATCAAGAATTTCTCCGGTAGCTTTCCAGAGCTGCTGAAGGGAAATTGCATAGGCGGCCTGAGCCTTGATCTGGTTGGACCTGGCAGTTGACAGGTCGTTTTCCACATCGAGCAGATCCTTGTTGGTGGCCAAACCGACTTCGAGTTTTTTCATGTAAGCCTTGAGTCTTTCATCTGCATAGGCCCGGGCACGGTCTGCTACATCAAGCTGCTTGTAATTTGACTGGACCGCACGTAGTGCCAGCCGTACCTCGTTCACGATGGAAGCTTTCAAACTGTCGATTTGTACCTTCACCTGATCCGTTTTCAGCCTGTTTTTTATATAATCGTTCTCGGCTGCCTGATTACCCAGTGGATAGTCAAACTGCAAACCTACACTCCAGACCGGATAATCCATCGATCCTGTCCGCTCCACATTGCGACCGAATTTGCTGTCTGCTCCGGTTAAAGCTGCGGACGTTACAAGGTTGAGGTCAGGCTGAGTCTGAGTTCTCGCCACACTGGTCTGCAGTTCGAAGGATTTCAACTGGCTCTGCAACTCGTCGAGTTCCGGCCTGTTAGCTAGCGCCCTGCTGACCGCGTCTGCTTCATTTACCTGATACACCGTGCGCTCCGGTTTATCGGTTGTCACTATATCCGTCCCCTCACCCAACTGGAGCAACAATCTGAGCAGATCAACCTGATCGCTGACGGCCTTTTCAGCATCGATCAGGTCCTTTTCCCGGGACGATACACCAAACTGAGCATTCAGGATTTCCATGGCCGGCATCACACCTGCCTTGACACGTGCTTCCGTCTCGGAAAGGATAGTCCGTGCAAGCTGAAGCGACACCTTTTTGGATACAAGGTCCTCCTGCAGACTCCCCAACCGGTAATATTCACTGGCAACCTGGGCAATGGTTGTCATAATCTGTGTTTTCAAATGGCTGAACGATCCGTCTTTAGCCGTTTCCGCAACTCTTATGCTCAATTCGGTAGCATCCCTCCCGAAATTTTTCAGAAGAGGCTGGGTAAGTGACAACTCCAGGGAAGATGACCAGTACGAACCGACAGGTGAAACAGTGCTGTTTTCCTGACGGATGTTCTGAAAATTTACTGCCAGGGTACCGCCAGAGGGGAGCAATCTGTAGGCACCCGGCGTCAGAGTGAATGAACTCTGGTGCAGTTCGTCACGTATCGATGGAGAAAAGGTCGTTGAATCGCGATAGGACGTATCGAGTGTCAGATGGGTTTCATAGATTGCCCGGTTTTTCCTGATATCGGATTCGGCCTGTGCCGGAGCATAAAACCCGGCCTTCAGATCAAGATTTCGCTCAATGGCGTACCGCAGCGACTCCTTGAGAGACAGGTTGATCGGTCCTTCAGCAGCCGCAGCAATCCCGACGAGCAAGCACTGCAGCAGCAGAGCAGCAGTGAATCGGTTCATACTCCCTCCTAGGACGACGTGGTACAGATAGATAGGCAGTAGGCGGATTATCTTGACAATCATCTATGCTGTCAAGGGATTCGAAATAAAAAGGGCGCCGCATGGCGCCCTCTTGAATCGGAAACAGTTCTCATTATTTGAGACGGTGCGCATAGAGAGGGAACTTCTTCATCAGCGCATTGACATCGTTCTTGATCCGGGCAAGAACGGCTTCATCGTTCATGCTTGCAATGGCCTCGGCAATGAACGTCGCCACCGTTTCCATCTCTTTCTCCTTGAGACCGTGAGACGTTGCTGCCGGGGTACCGATACGGATTCCGGACGTAACAAACGGAGAACGTGTCTCGAAAGGAACAGTATTTTTATTGACAGTTATGCCGGCCTTGTCCAAAGCCTCTTCAGCAGCCTTGCCGGTAATGTCGGTACCGGAGAAGTTTACCAGCATCAGATGGTTGTCGGTCCCTCCGCTGGTCAGCTTGAAGCCCTTGCTGATAAGAGCTTGGGAAAGTGCCTTGGCATTATTGACAATTTGCTGCTGATACAGCTTGAACTCGGGTTGAAGAGCTTCTTTGAACGCCACTGCCTTGGCAGCAATGACATGCATGAGCGGTCCCCCCTGGATACCCGGGAAAATTTGGGAGTTGAGAGTCTTGGCAAACTCCTCGCGACAAAGGATCATGCCGCCGCGCGGTCCGCGAAGGGTTTTATGGGTGGTGGTGGTCACGAATTCTGCAAAGGGGACAGGATTCGGATGCAAGCCGGCTGCCACCAGACCTGCAAAGTGGGCCATATCTACCATTACCACTGCCCCGACCTTGTCGGCAATCGCGCGGAATGCGGCAAAGTCGATGATGCGGGGATAAGCGCTGGCGCCGACGACAATCATCTTCGGTTTATGCTCAAGCGCGAGACGCTCTACTTCTTCGTAGTCAATTGTTTCTGTCTCCTTGGAAACACCGTAAGGGACGATATTGAAAAGCTTTCCCGAGAAATTGACCGGGCTGCCATGGGTCAGGTGCCCACCGTGAGCAAGGTTCATGCCGAGGATGGTATCACCCGGTTTGCAGGCGGCAAAGTAAACCGCCATGTTGGCCTGGGAACCGGAATGGGGCTGGACATTAACGTGCTCTGCCCCGAAAAGCTGCTTAGCCCGTTCAATGGCAAGGTTCTCAACGACATCCACCTGGTGGCAGCCGCCATAGTATCTCTTGCCGGGATATCCTTCGGCGTACTTATTGGTCAGAACTGACCCCTGTGCCTCAAGAACGGCCTCTGATACGAAATTCTCCGAAGCTATGAGCTCCAGGTTGTATTCCTGACGCTCCGTCTCAAGACGAATAGCAGTGGCAACTTCCTGATCGAAAGATTCGAGAATCGACATGTTACAACCCCTTTGATGAATGTGTGATTAACAGCCTGCTTACCAGGTAACGTATCTAAATTATGCTAGTTTAAACTGAATACTGATGCTCTCGACGCCTACGTCAACAATAGGACAAACTCCAGAAAAAGGAAACGGGACTTTGCAGTCCCGTACCTAATCGCTCTGTCAGGAATTGTTCCGACGTAGCTCGTGCTCTATCTGACTTATCTTGTCAAGACGCTTCTGATGGCGTCCACCATCGAACGGGGAGTCCAACCAGATTGCCACCATTGACCGGGCCAGTTCCTCCGGAAGTACCCGGCCCCCAAGTACCAGTATGTTGGCGTTGTTATGCTCTTTGGCCATTTGTGCGGTAAACAGGTCGGTGGCCAGCGCAGCGCGTACACCGATAAACTTGTTGGCAATGATGGACATGCCGATCCCGGTGCCACAGAAAAGAATCCCCTTCTCTGCTTCGCCGTTTGACACCCTGCGAGCCACCTTTTCCCCGAAATCGGGATAATCAACCGAATCGGTTGAATAGGTACCGCAATCCTCGAACTCGATGCCACGCTCCTCAAGAAGGGATTTTATGCTCTCCTTGAGAGCGAGGCCACCATGATCACTGCCGAGCAATATCATCATCTCTCCCTAGACCTTCTTGAAGAGCAGCGTGGCATTGGTACCACCAAAGCCGAACGAGTTGCTCATGGCATACTTCACGTCAGCGTTACGTGCTGCATTGGGAACGTAATCAAGGTTACATTCCGGGTCCTGCTCATGGTAGTTGATGGTAGGAGGCACAACGCCATTGGCGATGGAGAGTGCACAGAATGCCGCTTCAAGACCGCCGGCCGCACCGAGCATATGACCGGTCATGGACTTGGTTGAGGAGACCATCAGCTTGTTGGCATGGTCACCAAACACTGACTTGATCGCCATCGTCTCATAAAGATCGTTGAACGGGGTAGAAGTGCCGTGTGCATTGATGTAGGTGACATCTTCCGGTTTTACCCCAGCACCGTTCAGAGCCATCTTCATGCAGCGTGCCGCACCCTCGCCTCCCGGAGCAGGTGCGGTGAGGTGATAGGCGTCCCCGGTCAACCCGTAACCGACTACTTCTGCGTAAATCTTGGCACCACGCTTTTTCGCAGCTTCATACTCTTCCATGACGACAATGCCGGCCCCCTCGGCGAGAATGAACCCGTCCCTGTTCTTTTCAAACGGGCGGGACGCCTCGGTAGGGTTGTCGTTATTGGTCGACAGAGCCTTCATAACCGCAAATCCACCGATTGCCAGAGGGGTAACCGTAGATTCGGTACCACCGGCGATCATGGCATCGGCATCACCTCTCTTGATCATGTGGAAGGCGTCGCCGATCGAATGGGTACCTGTTGCGCAGGCAGATACAGACGAGACATTCGGCCCTTTGGCACCATACTTCATGGAAATGTGCCCCGGTGCCAGGTTGATGATGAGCATCGGAATGAAGAAGGGAGATATCTTCTTGTATCCACCCTCCTTGAGAGCATCGTGGTACTTTTCGATGGTCGGCAGTCCGCCAAGACCGGCACCGACCAGAACCCCGACACGTTCGGCATTGCTGTCGTCAATTACCAGGCCGGAATCTTCCATGGCAAAATGGGATGCAGCGAGGGCATACTGGATGAAAAGATCCATCTTCTTGACTTCTTTTTTGTCGATGAAATCTTCCGCGTTGAAGTTTTTCACTTCACCGGCGATCTTTACGGGAAAGTCGGTAGTGTCAAAACGCGTGATATGACCGAGACCGGATTTGCCGGCAACTGCATTTTCCCAGTTCTGGGTGTTCCCGATTCCCAATGGAGAAACAAGTCCGACCCCTGTAATAACAACTCTTCTCATGTTGCAACTCTCCTCTGCCTGCACTGAACAAGGATAAAATTAATTATAACCAGCAACAATCACGACTCTACGACTAGCGCAAAAAAAAAGCTCCGTTGCGGTGCGCCACATATATGCAGTGCCAACCATCCGGAGCTCTTCTGATCAGGTGTGCTCGGTGATGTAATCGATTGCGTCCTGCACAGTCTGGATCTTTTCAGCGTTTTCGTCGGAGATTTCAATGTCGAACTCCTCTTCAAGAGCCATGACAAGTTCAACCGTATCGAGGGAGTCTGCGCCGAGATCATCCATGAAAGATGCTTCGTTGGTTACCTGTGACTCTTCAACTCCAAGCTGCTCGGCTACGATCTCTTTAATTCTTTTCTCAACAGACATCTTATTACCTCCGTTTGTAATTTCCTTTTTCAGGATGTGTGGTATTGATTCGAACCGAATTGGTTCTTATCATGATTACCGGAAAATGCAATATTTTTTTCCGGCTGCTTACATATACATGCCGCCGTTAACCGACAGGACGTGGCCGGTGATGTACCCGGAATTTTCGGATGCCAGAAACAGGACCGCGTTGGCGATATCATCAGCAGTACCGAGACGCTCCAAGGGGATCTGGGCGGTCAACTCCGCCTTGACCTTGTCTGAGAGCGCATCGGTCATGGCTGTGGCAATGAACCCCGGAGCCACGGCATTCACCGTGATGTTGCGCTTGGCCAGCTCCCGGGCATTGGATTTCGTCAGCCCGATAAGTCCTGCCTTGCTAGCACAGTAGTTTGCCTGTCCGGCATTCCCCATCTGGCCGACAACTGATGCAATATTGATGATTCTGCCGGAGCGCTGCTTCGTCATCACCTTGGAAGCTGCGCGACTGCAGAGGAAAGCGCCCTTGAGGTTAACCGTCAGAACGGCATCCCAGTCCTCGTCCTTCATCCTCAGGAAGATGCCATCCCGGGTAATGCCGGCATTGTTCACGAGGATATCGACGCGGCCATACTCGTTCATGGCGGCATCGATCATCCTTTCGGCATCATCGGGAACTGTCACATTGCCGACGACGGCCATCGCCTTTCCCCCTGCCGCCTTGATCTCAGCAACAACCGCATCGGTAGCACTCTGGTCCATATCCATCGCAACGATAGTTGCTCCAGCGGCGGAAAGCGCCAAGGAAATGCTTCTGCCAATCCCCCGGGATGCTCCTGTTACAACGGCAATTTTATCTTTCGGCATCTAGTTATCTCCTTTTAGTTCTTACTTGTCGGCAAAAGTAGCCTTCAGCTCGGATTCCGTCACCAGTTTGCCATCAACATAGGCTTTTCCAACGAATGTCCATATGCCCCGGCGACAGCCGGTAGCTTCCAGCTCGAGCCGCAACTGGTCTCCCGGCACAACAGGTTTCCTGAACTTGGTATTGTCGATTCCAACGAAATAGGTAACCTTGGAGCGGATATCGTCGTCTGACGACCGGTAGGCAAGAAGAGCGGCTACCTGCGCCATAGCTTCAATAATGAGAACGCCCGGCATGACAGGATGACCGGGGAAATGGCCCGGGAAAAACGGTTCATTCATGGTCACATTTTTCAATCCGACAATTTTCTTGCCCGGTTCGAACTCCAGTATCCTGTCAACGAGGAGAAAAGGATACCGGTGAGGCAGAATATTCATAATTTCATTCACATCCATCATGCTTGCTCCTCTCCGTGCAGTTTAAAGGCAACCAGTTAATCACGTAACGTAGTCAGACCTTGAGAGTCTTCGACATTCAAGGTCAGAACCTCTTTATTGATCCTTTTAACGAGGCCGGAAAGCACCTTGCCCGGCCCGATTTCAACAAATGACGAGACACCGTCGTCTATCATGCGCTTGACCGACTCATCCCATCGTACCGGAGCACTCACCTGGGTTACCAACAGCTCTCTGATGCGGGATTTGTCCCTGTTTGGCGCTGCCTCGACGTTGGTTACAACCGGGATTTCAATATCGGAGAGCTCTATGCTATCGAGTACTTCGCGGAGCCGCTCGCCGGCAGGAACCATGAGTGCTGAATGGAACGGAGCACTTACCGGCAGAAGCATCGCCTTTCTGAACCCGCGGGCCTTGGCGATTTCTATTGCCCTGTTGACTGCCGTTGCATGACCGGCTATGACGATCTGACCGGGGGAATTGAAGTTGGCAGGAGCAACGACTTCACCCTGCTCCGCTTCACGGCATATTTCGGCGAGGACGTTCGCTTCGACGGAAAGAATTGCCGCCATGGCGCCGACTCCTACCGGCACCGCCTCCTGCATGAACATGCCCCGGGACCGTACCGTCCGGAGTGCATCGGCAAGGGGAAAAGCTCCCGAAGCCACCAGAGCGGAAAATTCTCCCAACGAGTGGCCGGCGAGGAAATCGGGCACAAGCCCCGTCTCCGACCGTACGACCCGCAGCACAGCGATACTGGCAGCCAGAATTGCCGGCTGGGTGTTCTTTGTCAGCTTGAGGTCTTCTTCCGGCCCATTGAAACAGAGCTCGGACAGCTTGAACCCCAGGGCATCATCAGCCTCTGCGAATGTCTCGGCCGCAATCTTGAAATTGTCGGCAAGGTCCTTCCCCATACCTGCGTACTGGGAACCTTGGCCAGGGAAAATGAATGCTCTTTTAGACATCAGCGGATCCTTTCTCGGACTACGCACGGTAGCGTATCTATGCTACGAAGATAGCATCGAATTACCAGATCATCGACATGGCCGACCAGGTGAGCCCGCCTCCAAACGAGTCCAGCAGAACTAGGTCACCGGAACGCATGCGTTGAGCACGGTTGGCTTCGTCGAGTGCTATCGGAATAGATGCTGCCGACGTGTTACCGTAGCGGTCCAGATTGACAAATACCTTTTCATCCGGCAACCTCAGCCTTTTGCCAATTGCGTCGATTATACGCTTATTAGCCTGGTGAGGGACGAAAAGGTCAATATCGTCACTGCAGTACCCTCCTGCTGACAATACCTTGACCGCGGCCTCTTCCATGGCCCTGACGGCAAGCTTAAAGACTTCATTACCTTGCATTCTCAGGTAATTTTGCCGTCCATCGAGCAACTTCTGCGAAGCCGGGTTACGGCATCCCGGGCCAGGCTGATAAAGAAGTTCCCAGCAGGAACCGTCACTCTTCAACATCGAGTCTTTGATACCATGCTCGCCACTAATGGCTTCGACAACGACAGCACCTGCTCCGTCGCCAAAGAGAAGACAGCTGTTACGGTCGGTCCAATCGACGATTCGCGACAAAACCTCCGCGCCTACGACAAGAGCCTTCTTAACCGCCCCCGACCTGATATATCTGTCCACAGTGGTAAGAGCATAAAGAAAACCGGAACAGGCAGCTGACATGTCAAAAGCTGCTGCATTGTACGCTTTGATATTGTTCTGCAGGAGGCATGCTGTGGACGGGAACGGATAGTCAGGGGTCACGGTTGCAACGATGATCATATCCAGTTCTTCCGGCAGCACCCCTGCCATTTCCAGGGCATTCAATGCTGCACGAGTCGCGAATGTGGAGGTGAACTCGTCGGGAGCAGCAATACGGCGTTCCCTTATACCGGTGCGTGTTACGATCCACTCATCTGTTGTATCAACCATCGACTCAAGGTCATGGTTTGACAGCACCTTATCGGGAACTGCCGACCCTGTACCCGTCACTCGGCCACGCATATATCAACCTCTTGTCAGTTAACAGATGGTTCTTTAGATGTATCGCGTTGCTGTGAGTATATGGTGAAATTGTCATGGATCTTTTCCGCCATGCGCTGATTAACGCCTTTCGCCGCATACTCGGAAGCAAAGCGGATAGCATTCTTGATCGCTTTGACGTTTGATCCACCATGACATATCATACCCACGCCGTTGATTCCGAGAAGGGGAGCTCCGCCGTACTCGGCATAGTCGACCTTCTTCTTGAAGCGAGCAAAAGCCGGCCGGGAGAGGAGATACCCTATCTTGTAAATCAGGCTTCTTTTAATCTCATCCTTGAGCATGGTGCCGACCGCCTCGGCTAGCCCTTCGGATAGCTTGAGAACAATATTCCCCACAAAGCCGTCACATACTACCACATTGACCTTGCCGGCAAAAATATCCCTACCCTCTATGTAACCGGCGTAATCAAAGGCGACTTCACGCAGCATGCAATTGGTTTCACGGGTCAGGTCATTACCCTTTGAATCCTCCTCGCCATTGGAAAGGAGGCCGACCTTGGGCTGCCTGATCCCGAGGATATGACGAGCATAAACCTCACCCATGATGGCAAACTGGACCAGATGCACTGGCTTGCAGTCAACATTGCCACCAATATCCAGGACAACGGTGTGGCCGGTCAGCGTAGGAAAAACCTGAGCGATTGCCGGACGGTCAATCCCTTTCATCCTCTTGAGAACGAACATTCCAGCAGCCATCGTCGCACCGGAATTACCCGCGCTGACAACAGCATCGGCACGTCCGTCCTTCACAAGTTCAAAAGCCACCCTTACGGAAGAGTCTTTCTTCTTGCGAATGGCATCAGAGGCGGAATCATGCATACCGACCACTTCACTTGCATGATGTATGGATATATCGAGACCAGCGACATCATACTGTGCAAGCTCGGAAACCAGACGTTCCTTGTCACCGACCAGGATTATGGATACAGCAAATTCCCTGGCAGCGGCAACTGCTCCGGCAACCTCTACTTGCGGAGCATTGTCGCCACCCATGGCATCTACGGCTATCTTCATGGACATGAGGGACTGTACGGTAGAAACTACCGATTACACTTCTTCAGTCTTGATTACTTCTTTGCCTTTATAGGTGCCACATGAAGGACAAGCACGGTGAGGAAGCTTGGCAGCTTTACACTGCGGGCAGGTGGACACTGACGGGGCAGTAAGAAAATCGTGGGCCCTTCTCATATTTTTTCTCGATTTGGATGTCTTCTTTTTGGGTACTGCCATAACTATTCTCCTTTATCGGGTTTCACCTTAAAGCTCCCGAGGGAGCTGAATGCCATAGATGGCCGGCTATCCATGCAACCGCATACCGTACTGTTGTTATCCACACCACACACCGGACAGAGGCCCAGACAGGCTTCCTTGCAAAGCGGCTTGTAAGGAAGCTCCAGAAGCACCTGTTCGGCAATTTCATTAGTCAGATCTATCTCGTCGCCGGTATAAGTAACCGAGAGCAGGTCTTCTTCAGCCAGCTCAACCTCATCCTCTTCGACCGTACCCGTCGCCTTGGTGAGGTAAATCGTGAAATTTGATGTGATATCAAAGTCAAAGTCAGTCAAGCACCTGGAACAGGTGAGGACGACCCTGGTCACAACCCGGCCTTTTACTTTGAGGTGATCATACTCCCTGACGATTGAGAGAGTCGCATCGACAGGTCCCGCAAAAGTACCTTCGCCAGCTTCCTGAACCTGAAGAAGTGTTGGGTAGGTTGATGCAGGCGTACTGGATTCGAGT
Source organism: uncultured Geobacter sp. (assembly GCA_937860145.1). GTDB lineage: Bacteria > Desulfobacterota > Desulfuromonadia > Geobacterales > DSM-12255 > CALMBF01. Next base: position 35,036 of record CALMBF010000116.1, on the reverse strand, counting down.
ATCTTTTCCTTCTCGGTTATGTCGGCTACACGTATCTTCAATGCCTACTCCACAGAATTGTCAGAAACGTGCAGTATAAATATATGAGAAATTTTGTCAATCAGAAACGACTTGACAGGCATTCGCCAACCAGCATACTCCGCGCACTTCTTAAACCATTGGCGGCAATTATGCAAGCATAATAATTCCGTGAACAAAAGACCAATTATCCCCAGCAACTGAGCTTCCACAAAAATACGGTTGACAAATCTCTCCGTATCAACTATAAAATGTTTTCTTCACTGGCAACGACCATGATCGTTGCTGCACAATATATGGTGGCTATGGTGAAGCGGTTAACACTTACGACTGTGACTCGTACATACGTGGGTTCGAATCCCACTAGCCACCCCATACAATTCAAAACTCCAATGTCGGAGCTCTCATAATCAAAATACGGCGGTGTAGCTCAGCTGGTTAGAGCATACGGCTCATATCCGTAGTGTCCGGGGTTCAAGTCCCTGCACCGCCACCATCTTCAACCTTGTAACAGAGGTTAACCCTACGGCCCATTTTAAGAACCACCAGCTTTCCTGGAGTTCTGAATGGGCCGTACTTTTTAAACCTATGCAGGAACGTCTCCAGAAAATTTTATCCCGTGCCGGAATCACCTCAAGACGCGCCGCCGAAACCATGATCACTTCGGGCCGGGTTGCCGTCAACGGTACAACCGTAACCACCCTCGGTTCGAAAGCAGATCCCGAGCACGATACGATTACCCTAGACGGAAAACCCATCACGGTAGAGAGGCCCAGAATCTACATTCTCCTCAACAAACCGGCAGGCTACGTGACCACCATGAGCGACCCCGAAGGCCGCCCCATAGTAACGGATATCATCAAAGACATTCCGGAAAGACTGTTCCCCGTGGGACGCCTCGATTTCAACACCGAAGGACTTCTCCTTCTCACCAACGATGGCGATTGGGCAAACAAACTGGCGCACCCGAGCCACGAAGTCATCAAAGAGTACCACGTAAAGGTACGCGGAGATATCAATACCCAGACCCTTGACAAACTTGCCCATGGGGTAAAACTGGACGACGGCTGGACTGCCCCGGCAGCGGTTACCGTGATTAGGGCCGTAGGAAAAAACAGCTGGCTCTCGATTGCTATCCATGAAGGGCGCTATCGCCAGGTGCGTCGGATGTGTGAAGCAGTAGGCCTTCTGGTTGCCAGGCTCACAAGGTTCAGATACGGAAACCTCCAGATCGACTCTCTTAAACCTGGCGAGTATCGCCATCTGACCCCGGCCGAAATCACGTCGCTTGTGACGAACACTCCCCAGAAACAAGAAAAGGGCCGGGGCCACCAAAAGTTCTTGCATAGCCGTAAAAAGAATGTTATATAAATAAAATCACTTGCCGAAGTGGTGGAATTGGTAGACACGCAAGATTCAGGTTCTTGTGCTCGCAAGGGTGTGCTGGTTCGAGTCCAGTCTTCGGCACCAATAATCAGCTGAACAAAAGATTCAGCTTATCAGGCGCTACACAAATCGCTATAAAAGAGCGGGCAGTGAGCGCCTTTTTTTCTTTCTGAATATCTAACAAGAGAAGCTTCGGATCATGACTACATTTCCCTATGTTATCACTGTATCTTCGGAAAAAGGTGGGGTCGGCAAGACGACACTGGCAACCAATCTCGCCATATTTCTGAAAGCTCTTGACGAAGAACTGCCAGTATCAATCTTCTCCTTTGACAATCACTTCACCATTGACAAGATGTTTTCTTTCAAAGGGATGGAACATAGCGGCTCGGTGTCTGACCTGCTCACGGGAAAACCCGGTGGGGAGCTAGTCCGAACGGGTCAGTACGGGGTCAACTATATCCCCTCTTCCGGCACCCTCTCCCAGGAAAAGGTGAAGGTCAAAGATCCCATGGCCTTGGCAAAACTGCTCGCCTCCTCCGGGCTCGATGGCATTGTCATCATCGATACTCGGCCTGACCTCGATATTCTCACGGAAAATGCCCTCTATGCGGCCGACAAGGTCCTAATTCCAGTCAAGGACATGCCGAGCCTGGAAAACTGTAAAAACATCTTCACCCTCTTCGACAAGCGCGGACTCGACAAGAAAAGCCTTGTATTGATCCCCTGCCTGATTGACGAGAGGATCAAGTTTGACGGCCTCTTTACCGACCAGAAAACCCTCCTGCGCGCATTTGCCATCAATCGCGGGTATAAATGCCACGAGACCTATATCTCGAAGAGTCCAAAAGTGGAAAGCTTGAATACAAATCCGGACGGGAGAATCTACCCCGTACTCACCCACGGTCGAGGTACCGACGTACATGGACAGTTTACATCGCTGGCCAGAGACATCCTCTACGAATACCGCGAGACCAGTGAGCCGAGATCGTATCTGTTTCATCAATGGCTTGTAGCCGAAAGCGAGAAGGAAAGAAGTACCTTCGAAGCTCGACTTGGCGGGGTTAAAAAGGAGTGCCTGATTTGCAACAAGCATATCCTTCAGGCAACAACCCAAACGGCAGGCTATTATTATGAAACCTCAGACGGCATCTCAAGCGGATTCATGGATGAAGAGTGCTTTCTCAAGGTACTGACAACCTCGGTCTACAAATTCAAGGTTACCGAGTCCGAGGATGACCCCACACTCATGCTCCTGAAAGAGTCAACGCGGGAATCAGTTTTTGTGTTCAGACCTGACCCGGGAAACAGCAGCGGTGCAATGGAGTTCAGGCGGTTCGATACCAGCGGACAGCTCCTGACCAGCCGTCGCATCAACTACCGTGAACATGCAGGCGGGATGTTTCATGATGACAGGTGCCCACTGTATGACCTCATGGGGGCAGCACTCGCCGGCTACGGAAACACCTTCAGAGAGGCATTCCTCATAATCCATCCTGTTGACCCACACAGCCCCGATAAGATCCTGCAGAAGGATTCCTATCGCAGCTTCTCCCATCTCAAGGGGAATATCGCAACAAGGCTTATCTGACGATCTGGGCCGCGGAGATAAAGCTTATCCCCCTACGGTGCAGTTCCGGCATCATTTCCTGCAAGGCCTGTATGGTGCCGGGGTGCGGATGACATATTGCTATCACGCTCCCCCTTTTTTCAGCCATACTTGCGGCCTCGTTCAGTTGTGCCTTGACCTTTTCAACACTCTGGTCATTGTCCAGAAAGATATTACGTGTGCCGGCCGGGATGCCCATACGCTTAGCCAGAGCGTATCCTACCGACCTGCTACTGGTCCTGCTGTCGATGAAAAACATGTTGCGCTGTTTCAAGACATCAAGGACAGGAATCATCTTGTCTTCGTGCTCGGTAAAACCTGAGCCCATGTGGTTGTTTGCACCGATCGCGTAGGGGATCTCCTGCAGGTACGAAGCGACCTTCCCCGCAATTTCCTCATCACTCTGGGAAAGGAGCAAGCCGTTTTTTTCAAGGCGCTGTTGCGGATACCCCTGGGGCTCCATCGGCATGTGAACCATCACCCCCCTTCCCTTTGCATGGGCGATTTCAGCGACTCTTTTGGAATGTGACAGCCCGGGTATGATGGAAAACGTAACCGGCAAGTCGATGGCGAGCAAGCGTTCCGCATCCTTGGGACTGGCTCCCATGTCATCGATGATGATGGCGATGCTCCCATGACGCACTGATCTGCTGATCGTCGGTTTCGGTGGCTTGGCAGCAGTTGGTGCAGCAGGTGGTTGCGGCGGAACGGACGTGTATGCTCCCATGGAGTAATCTGTTGACTCTTTCCGGGGCATCTTGTGCGTCTGCACCGTTGCCTCCGGTACTTTCGTCTCCAGCTCCCCCCCCCTCTTCACCATCTCCAGCAGGCTGAAGACGCCGGCTAAAACAAGAATGACGACGATGACAACGGCAATCTGTTTGCGCTTGTCAGTTCCTGCCCTTCGCGGATGCTTCATTGATCTGTTTTTCTGCGCCACCTGCAACTCCGGTTCTGCTGGGACAATGTCATCAACGAGTCAGTGAACGGTACCTGATCCTGTGAGGCTGGTCGGCAGCCGCACCCAGGCGTTTTTTCCGATCTTCCTCGTATTCGGAAAAATTCCCCTCGAACCAGACAACCGAGCTTTCCCCCTCAAATGCGAGGATGTGGGTGGCGATGCGGTCAAGAAACCATCTGTCATGGCTGATCACAACCGCACATCCGGTGAAACTTTCCAGGGCCTCTTCAAGGGCGCGCATCGTATTCACATCCAGATCGTTGGTAGGTTCGTCAAGAAGAATGACGTTTGCTCCTGATTTCAGTAGCTTGGCGAGATGAACCCTGTTACGCTCCCCCCCCGAAAGAGCCCCGACCTTCTTCTGTTGATCGGAGCCGGAAAAATTGAACCGGGAAACATAGGCTCTCGAATTTACCGAGAGATTGCCAAGCTGCAGGACATCCTGCCTTTCGGAAATCTCTTCCCAGATGTTTTTCATCGGATCGAGTGAATCACGGCTCTGGTCAACATACGCGATCTTGACGGTCTCTCCCACCCTGAAAGAACCGCCATCGGCCTGCTCCTGTCCGGCGATTATTTTAAAAAGCGTTGACTTGCCGGCACCGTTCGGTCCGATGACACCGACTATGCCACCTCTGGGCAGCTTGAAGCTAAGCGAATCGAAAAGCAGGCGGTCGCCAAAGGATTTCGACAAATCTTCCGCCTCGATGACAACATCTCCCAGTCGCGGTCCCGAAGGGATGTAAATCTCAAGCTCCCGTGCATGTTTTTCAGTCTCCTGGGCAAGAAGCTGATCATAGGCGTTGATACGCGCCTGTGACTTGGCGTGACGGCCTTTGGGGGACATCCTGATCCATTCCAATTCCCTCTGCAGCGTCTTTTGCCGTTCACTCTCCTGCTTCTCCTCAGTAGCAAGGCGGTTCTGTTTCTGCTCTAGCCACGAAGAGTAGTTCCCCTTCCAGGGGATCCCTTCGCCACGATCGAGTTCGAGTATCCAGCCGGCAACGTTGTCAAGGAAATACCGGTCGTGGGTCACGGCGATGACAGTCCCTTCGTAGCGCTGCAGATGCTGTTCCAGCCAGGCAACAGTCTCTGCGTCAAGATGATTGGTCGGTTCGTCCAGCAGCAGGATGTCCGGCTTCTGCAGGAGAAGGCGACAGAGGGCTACGCGTCGTTTTTCTCCGCCGGAGAGTACCGTGACCGGGGTGTCCCCATCTGGACAGCGAAGGGCATCCATGGCCATCTCCAACCTGGAGTCGAGGTCCCAGGCATTGAGATGATCGAGTTTTTCCTGCAGTTCCGCCTGCCGTTCACACAGCTTGTCAAAATCCGCATCCGGCTCGGAAAACTTGTCGGTGATGGCATTAAATTCCGCGAGAAGATCGACAGTCTGCTGCACCCCCTCTTCGACAATCTGCCGCACCGTCCTTGTTTCATCCAGTTTCGGCTCCTGTTCGAGATAGCCGACGGTATAACCGGCTGAAAGAACCGCCTTGCCATTATACTCGTGATCCACTCCTGCCATGATTCTGAGGAGAGAACTCTTACCCGAACCGTTGAGGCCGAGGACGCCGATCTTCGCTCCGTAAAAATAGGAAAGGGATATATCCTTGATGACAGGTTTTTTGTCGTAAAACTTTGATACTCTCATCATCGAGTAGATGACCTTGTTAGGATCTATACTCATGCCGTGCAACCCCTCCATGATTGATGTGGTAAACGAATATTTTTATAGGTCAGTGGAACATCTGTCAAGAGCAAGAAAAAAGGGACAGCCCAGACAGACCGTCCCTTTTCAGACAGGTAGGAAGAAGAACTTATCGTCTCAGCACCTTGATGACTGCCGAGAAATCCTCCTCGCCGCGACCATCCTTGTCCGCCTGCTCATAAAGCCTGCAGGCACATGTGGCGCCGGGTAGATCGAGGTTGAGCTTCTTGGCCTGGTCAAGAACCAGTTCAAGCTGTTCGTGGACATATTTGAGGGCAAGGTTCCGGGTAAAGTCGCCCCGCGCCATGGTACGCCCCTTGGAATGGAACAGGGGGGATGCAACCCCGCCGGAATCGAGTACCTCAAGTATCTTGTCAACGGAAAAGCCCATTTTCTCACCGAAAACCAAGCCTTCGGATAGTGCTTGAATCAGCTCGGCCTGGACGAGATTTACTATGAATTTCATCCGGGTTGCGTCACCTATTGCTCCAACATGAATGATATTCAGGCCGAAATAGGAGAAAAGCTCCCGGCAACGTCCCACAAGTGCAGGGTCGCCACCGGTGAGAATGGTAAGCAGCCCGTTTGCGGCATGTTCCTTGGTCCCCCATACCGGCGCGTCAAGGAACAGTACCCGATGCTTGGTAGCCTCCTCGGCGATTTCCAACGTACTCTCGAGGGAATGGGTACCCATATCAACGAGTATCGTCCCGGGATCAATCCCCGCGAAAATGCCGTCAGGCCCATAGATATCGGGTCTCAGTCGCTCCTTTTCAGGACGGATATGGAGCACGACATCCATCCCTTTTACTGCCTCCTTCGTAGAGGATGCGAATTTGGCCCCCAGATTGACAAGCTCTGCCGCCACCGACGTGTTCGAATCATACACCGTCAGGTCGTAACCAGCCTTGATCAGGTTGATTGCCATGTATTTTCCGACAGTCCCCAAACCGAGAAAACCAACTTTCTTCAACATACAAACCTCCGGTCATTAAATATAAACGTTATCGTATTAGATAAAGAGCTGTTGGAACACTATACATATTTAAGTAAATAATGCAAGAATGCTTCATCTGTTTTTAATGACATTACAACGCCTACAGTATTGATAAATCGGGCACTTTGTACAGAACGGCGAAACAGGCTTGCAGAGGTTCTGTCCGAACGAGACCAACAGGTCGTTGATTCTCGACCAATATTTCAGGGGAAGTATCTCACGAAGCCTGAACTCGGTCTCTTCCGGATTCCTTGTCTGAACATATCCCCATCGATTGCAGATTCGGTGAACGTGGGTGTCAACGCAGATGCCCGGAAGACCATGACCGAGCGTCAATACCAGATTGGCTGTTTTACGACCTACCCCCTTGAATTTAAGCAATGCGTCAATTGCATCAGGTATCCGTCCATCGTACTCGGCGACAAGCTGCCGGCACAAGGCTCGGATCTGTGTGGCCTTGGTACGGTAAAATCCTACCGGATATATGGCCTTTTCGAGCATATCCTGGGACAACGACGACATTGCAGCAGGAGTATCCGCCAACAGAAAAAGCCTCTCCGCTGCCGGCCCTGTTGTGGTATCCTTGGTGCGGAGCGAGAGTATGCAGGAGACGAGTACCTTGAAAGGGTCGCCGTACCTTTGGGACACAATCGTGACTGCCGGAGTATGCCAGGCTGCTACAGCGCTTTCGAGCCGTTCCATGATCTCATCGATCGCAAATTTCGTCATGCGTCATCCTTTCCCGCCAAATTAGGCGTGACGGTGTAGTAAATAATGTCCAGTTTCATTTGTAAAGGAACAAAATGAACCCGACGATAGACCTGCATGTTCACTCAACCGCATCGGACGGTATATACAAACCGTCCGAACTGATACAGATCGCGTATCGCTCCGGCATTTCCGCCATCGCGATTGCCGACCACGACTCGACGGAAGGGATCGATGAAGCAGTCACTGCGGGGACTCCCTTGGGAATCCAGGTCATTCCGGCCGTAGAGCTGTCGGTGGAATACAAGAATTACCACGATGTCCACCTTCTCGGTTACTGGATCGACCACCACGACTCCGAGTTTTGCCGGAAGCTGGACCTGTTTCGACAACGCAGGGAATCGCGGGGGCTCAGAATAATCGACAAAATAAATGAGAAACTCTCGTTCGAAGGTAAATCAACTATCAGCAGTGCGGAGGTTCTCGCACGTGCAGATGGTGCCCTGGGTAGACCTCATATTGCCCGGGTTCTCATGGACCACGGCCATGCAAAGACGATGCAGGACGCATTCACCAATTACCTCATGCCGTGCAACGTGCCCAAGGAGTATTTCAACTTTGATGACGCTCTCGCTGAAATCAAACGGATCGGGGGACTAGCCGTTCTGGCCCATCCACAGAGTATCAGCCGCAACCGTACCGAGTTAGCCGCCATCATGTCCGACATGGCGGCAAAAGGACTTGACGGTCTTGAAGCGCTCAACACCATGGGACTCGATGACGACGAAACATTTCTCCAGAATCTGGCGAAACAACTGGGTCTGACCGTGACGGGAGGATCGGATTTTCATGGCAGCGAAGAGGGCTTGACCATGGGATACGGGCGTGGGAATCTTCTTCTTACCCATGCCATTCTCGATAACCTGAACGGTATACGCGGAGGCAGAAAAGAGAAAAGCCCTGCAGCATAACTGGCTGCAGGGCTTTTGCGTTTAGAGTAAATAACGTTTACTTGACGACCGAAGGTTCTGGAGTTTCAGGCTTTTTCTCTCCTTTTTTACCTTCAGCTTTTTCATCCTGCTTGGCAGCAGGCTTTTTCTTCACATCTTTCTCCCGCTCGCCATTCTTGCCGTCGCTTCCCTTCCCGGGAAGTTTGTCTTTTTTATCAGCGGCTCCTGATTTTGTTTCAGGAAGCTTTGCGGGTTCTCCTTTTCTCTTTTCCTCTTTCTTTTCTACCTTTGCAGGCTCCTTCGTCCCCTTGTCAACCAGCTTCTCAGGTTTGATCTTCATGGCGACGATATAGTTAGCCGTATAGATATAATCATCGACATAATCAAACTTGCTGTCCTTGTTGAGGTCATACTTGGCCGGCTTGGTCAGATACTTGGTGAAATCGGCTTCTGTGGTCTTGCCACCTCCAGCGAGGGCAGTATCTATAAGCGGAGCCACCACCAGAGGGAATTCAAGGATCCGCTGACCATCGATGGCTGTGAGTTTCGCCTCACTGACCCCTTTTTTAGGCACAGCGTCCACAACCCACACGTAGTCCTCGCCCACTCCGCGAAGCTGCTGCACGTTTGCGCCTTGAAGGATGAACTTGGGAGACTCGTTACCGCTCGGTTTCAACCTGAGGGTGAGTCTGACCGGTTTAACCCCATCCGCGATAATAACAGGAGGATCCTGCTTGAAATCAGGGTAGTCGGCAGAGGCGAAAAGAGCAACCAGCGATTTGGGACTCTTCTCCCCTTTGAACTCCTTGAACATCTGCAGCACCGATTTGTAGGCAACAGATGGCTGGTCAGTCTGCTTTCCTGCAGCAGCGGCGGCTGCCTTCCCACCCCCCCCCTGGGTGCTGTCTGATCCCGGCAGCGGCAGGGTCATGTCCTTGCGCAGATCGGTGACAAGAGGCTGGTACTCGGTCTTCTTATCAGTGGTGGCAAGCTGGTCCTGGGGCAACGTGATGGTGCCCATGGAGATACCGGCAAGGTTGGTACTCGTCCCGCTGCTCGACGTCCCCGATGTTGTTCCTGTAGTCGTCGTACCGGTCGCATTCGTTGACGATGCAGAACTTGTGGGTGAGCTTGTGCTGGTATCAGTGGACGTGCTGCTGCTCGCGGTACTTACTGGTGTCCCTTTCGACGAAGCTAACCGCTTGAGTCGAATCCCGACTGTTCCCGGTGCAGAACCCTTGAGGTCAAATGTCAAAACGACGAGATCACCGGACGATTTCAACGGTGAAAGGGACATTGCGGCAATCTTGACAGCATTCGGCTTGTACGTTGGATTAGGGACGAACATCGTCGATGCAAGGACATCCCCCTGGGTTATCCGAGGATTTGCGAGTGCGGCAGTATCATAGGAAAGCTCCAGCTCGACTCCTGTGATATCGACAAAATCAATCGCTTTGATGTAAAAGACCCCGTTCGCTCCGGGAACAACCTGTACATCAGCTGCCTCGCAGATCGCGGCGTACAGAACGGAAACAGCAAATACACTAAGGACAACTAGTCGTTTCATCGCGGTTCTCCGTAGAGGTTAGGATGCGGTTACCATGACTTTTTTCAGGATCTCCCACCCCTTGAGCAGGTCAAGAGCGCGGAGAATCTGATAGTCATTCTTGACCTGCTCATCGGTCTTGTAGAGCGGCAGGGCTTCGGACTTCTCGGTTGCAGGCTCCTTCTTTTCATTTTCGAAGTGGTTCTCCAGATCCTTCTCACGAAGATGCATTGAATCCTTCTTCTCACCAGACGACGCAAGCTCGAGTTTTTCAACAACGATATCGGGAGTGATTCCCTTGGCCTGGATTGAACGGCCACTTGGCGTAAAGTACCGGGCGGTGGTCAACCTCAGTCCAGAGTTGTCTGAAAGGGGGACAATAGTCTGAACAGACCCCTTTCCGAAACTCTGTACTCCCATTACTACCGCCCGTTTATGATCCTGCAGCGCTCCGGCCACGATTTCGGAGGCACTGGCACTGCCGCTGTTTATCAGGACAACAATCGGATAGTTGGGCTGCTTGTTCCCCTTGCGGGAAGCAAAGCGCATCTGGGACTCCTTCTCCCGTCCCTCGGTATACACGATAAGTTTACCCTCATCGAGAAACTGCTCCGAAACCCTGACAGCCTGGTCCAGCAACCCGCCGGGATCATTCCTGAGGTCAAGCACAAGACCGTTAAGTTTTCCCTTGTTCGCTTCCTGCAAGGATTCCAGCGCCTTGTGCAGATCATCCGCGGTCTTTTCCTGGAACTGGGCAATCCTTACGTATCCGTAACCTTCGTCGAGGGTTTTGAACTTGACGCTTTTGACCTGGATAATATCCCTTACGAGGGGAAATTCCTTGGGTTTGTCAAATCCTTCGCGCATGATCGACAGGGTTACTTTCGTCCCTTTGGTCCCGCGCATCCGCTTGACAGCTTCCATGATCGATAGATCCTTGGTGTACTTGTCGTCGATCTTGAGGATCTGGTCACCTGCCTTTATGCCGGCACGGTAGGCTGGCGTATCTTCTATGGGGGAAATGACCGTAAGTATGCCGTCTTTGATGGATATCTCGATGCCCAGACCGCCAAAAGTCCCCTTGGTCTCAATCTTCATCTCCTTGTAGGTTTCGGGAGGCATGAAGGAACTATGGGGGTCGAGTGACGCAAGCATGCCGTTGATTGCGCCATAGATGAGTTTTTTCGTATCGACTTCTTCCACGTAACTCTTTTTCACGATGGCAAGAACGTCGGTGAACAGTTCGATCGACTCGTAATCATTTCCGGATGCCGCCGAACTATGCCTGGTGGTCGTCGTGACTATCGTAACAAGTACCACTACCAGCAGTGCGAGAATAAATTTGCCTTTATGTTTTGAGTGCAACATTACTCCTCCACCTTGTTTGATATAAACTGGGCTACCGCAACCAGGGTCCAGGGTCAATAGGTTTCCCCTGGTAACGGATTTCAAAATAGAGTTGTGCCCCCCTGGCTGAATCCGTATCACCTACCTGGGCAACAGTCTCGTTTTTGCGAACCGAAGCGCCTACCCGCTTGTTAATGTGCGAGGTATGGGCATAGAGAGTGAAATACCCTCCTCCGTGGTCGATAATGAGCATGTTGCCATACCCCTTAAACTTGTCGGCAAATATAACTTCCCCATCATACACTGCATGGATGTCGGCATTCATTTGAGCAGCAATGGATATACCATTATTGAAGGTAAATGAATTGAATTCAGGGTGTTTCTGTTTGCCGAATCGGCTGACGATGTCCCCTGAAACTGGAACGGATAGTCTGCCACGCTGGGAGCCGAAACCTTTGTCAGCAACGGGAGGCTGGGCATAATTTCCAGAAATCACGGGTTTTTTGTCACTTTTTTGAGTATAGCTTTTTCTGCTCCGTGCTTCAAGCCTTTCAACCATCGACTGCAGCCTACGCGCATTTGCCTGAAGTTCCTTCAGCGATACCTGATATGACATCTTCTCCTGCCGTATCTTGGTAAGATTGGCTGCCTTCTTTAACTTTTCATCTTCTATTTCTTGTTTCTTCGCCTTGATCTTTTCACCTAACTTCTCTTTTTTATTCATTTCTTTTTCCAGGGATACCTTGAGGGACTGCAGTTGGGCAAGTTTTACCTGGTACTCCTGAAACAGCTTACGGTCATAATCGAGAACCGATTGCATGTAACGGCTGTTTTCCAGTACTTCGGGAATTGACTCGGAAGCGAAGAACATGCGCAGGTTGCCCATCTCTCCCGCCTTGTAGACGGACGAGACCCGCTTGGCTATCTGTTGCTTGCGCTTATCCAGTTCGGAGACAAGCGCCTGTATCTGGCGCTGCGTATTGGAAAGACCCGACTCGACTACCTTCAACTCACCGTTAAGTTGGAGCAGGCTGGATTCTTTCTCCTTGAGTGTCCTGTCAATCTTGACCAGTTCGGACGAAACCTTGGATTCAGCCTTTTTGGTCTGCTTTAACAGGTTCTGTTTTTCACGTATCTGGCTGTTGATCCCTTTAAGGTCATCCTTCACATCGGCATAAGAGATCCCCTCAAGAACAAGAAGCAACAGTATCTGCAGTAGGAATTTCCCGGTCATCGGCATCAGGTCGTGGCAAACTTCTTCAATGAGGCGAGGCTACCGATCAGTCCTAGCATGATTCCGCCGAGCAACAAGGCGACGATATACTCTGTCGGCAGAAAGATGAGGCCGGATTCAGCAGGATTGAAAGAAAGGAAATTTACCGCCTGTGCCAGAAAAGTGTAGTACCCTCCGACAAGCAAAATCACCGCAAGCAACGACCCGACAGCCCCCTGGAGCATCCCCTCGATGAGAAAAGGAGCTTTTATGAAAAAAGGAGTTGCTCCCACCAGACTTAAAATCTCCAACTCCTCTTTTCTGGCCAGTATCGTAAGTTTTATGGTGTTGGAAACTATAAAAAGAACCGCCAGAATCAGGAAACTGCCGATAAGGATGCCAAGCACGCGGAGAAACTGGAAAAATGTAAAGAATTTGCGTACCCATTCTTCTCCGTACTGTACCTCGCCAATTCCCTGAATTCTTTTGAGCCCCACAACGAAACCGGTTACCGAATCCACGGAGCGGAACTGTTTTTTCAGCGATATCTCTATGGAAGCGGGAAGAACGTCGGGAGCAACCCCTTCAAGCAGAGCCTCTTGACCTTTGAGCCTTGAGCGAAACCGTTTCAGCGCTTCATCTTTGGCAATGTATTTTACGGACTCGGTCCCCGGCAAAGCCGCTATCCTGTTTTTGAGCGCTCCCAGTTCCTGGGGAGACAGTTCGTTGTCAAAATATGCAGTAACCACAACCTTCCGGCTCCATTGTTCAACAGTTCCTTCAAGATTCACGTAAAAAAGGAGAAACAGGGAAATTATCAACAGGGCAAGTGTTATGGTAAACACCGTCAAAATGGTCACAAGTTTGTTACCAATCAGATTTGCCCAGGCTTTACCGGCGAAATAGCAGAACCTGCTCCAGTGCCCCATGGTGGATGCATGTGGCCTGAGGTTATGCCTGGGGCGTGACATCATGGGCCTCCTTTATGCTTCCCTTATCCAGGTGAACAATGCGATTGTGGCTGTAATGTACCACCCGTTTGTCATGGGATGCGATAACAACCGTCGTTCCGCGAATATTGGCTTCTTTGAAAATTCTCAGGATCTGGTCCTTGTTGTGGTCATCCAGATTTCCGGTCGGCTCATCAGCAAGCAGTATCCTGGGCTCATTAACAAGAGCCCTGGCTAGGGCAACACGTTGCTGTTCGCCACCCGACAGGCGTTGGGGGCTGGCGTCGAGTTTGTGTTCAATCCCCAGCTGTTTCAGGATATGGTACACCTTTTTCCCGATATCCTTCTTCTCCCAGCCAAGCACCTCAAGTGTGATGGCAACATTATCATAGACGCTTCGGGACTGGAGTAGCTTGAAATCCTGAAATACAACACCAATGTTCCTGCGCAGAAAGGGGATCTGGTGCCTGGTCATCCGCGTAACGTTCTGCCCGTCTACCACCACATGTCCGCGCGTAGGCGTGACCGCCGCATAAATCAATCGGAGCAGTGTCGACTTCCCTGCTCCGGATGCGCCAGTCAGAAAAACAAAATCCCCTTTGGGGATTTTGAGATTGATACCGTTGAGTGCCGGAGCATCTTTCTGATAGGTTACCGTTACATTGTGCAATTCAATCATCGTATCCTATTCCCACTCGTTATAGGGCTTGCCATCGGTGCCGATCAGATGGGAGTTGCTGTGCACCTTGTACACAGACCCCTTCACCTCGGCCCCGTCTGGCGAAGGGGCGGGACCGATGACGACCCAGTCGTCCTGGCCGGTCATGGGGTCCTTCGGAATTTTGGGCAAATAGGTTTTTGTTACCAGTTCCTGCAGACTGTCAGGGAATTTTCCCTGGTCGGCGTAAAACTGATCAATGGTCGAGTTCATAGTGTACAGATTTTCACGCAATACCGACTCCCTGGCTTTGATCAGCCCCCACCTGAAATTCGGAGCCGCGATAGAGGCAAGAATACCGACTATTGACATGACAATCATCAACTCGATCAGAGTGAATCCGCGAGCGTCAATTATTGAGCGTAGTTTCATCGAGTTACCAATCCTTGTACTTGGTGCCGTCAATAGCGGTGCCATCACTGAGTGAGTAGACATCATAAACATCCTCCCGTCCCCAGGAGGATGAATCCGGCTTGTCCGTATAGGACCTCAACCCCCACCCCCAATCCGGAGACTGGGCAGCCTGCTTGTCACTGAAAGGATCCAAAGGTACCCTGCGGAGAAACTTCTTGGTCTCCGTCAAACAGTCGTAAAACTTGCTCCCTTCAACCAGCTGATCGAGTGTCTCGGGATAACCATTTTTATTAGCAATATTGGGAATCTTCTTATCGTCCACGCACTTGTCATAGGTTTTCTTGTAATCGTCGATTGCCATCCTGATGGTGCGCAGATTCCGCCGCAACTCGATCTCCCTGTTCCTTTTGGAGATCATCTGCGCAGACGGGAGGATCACGGAAGCCAAGATTGCCAGGATGGATAGGGTAACTATAAGCTCGACAAGACTGATGCCGGCGTTATGTACGGCGCGGTTGTTCATTAAATCTGCTTTACTTCAACTACCGCGTTATACAGAATGGAATCAAGTTGCTTCCCTTCTGCGGTGGCCAGCTTTACCCCGATAAATCCGATACTGGCAGGCCCTTTAGCCTTGGCCTTGAAGGTTACCGAGAAGAGTTTGCCTGCTCCGGAAATACCGGGGCCCTCCCCTTCCCTGCTGATCTTTACCGAAAGCTGGCCAGCCTGGTTATCGACTTTATTCGTGAACACCGTTTTACGGGCGTCCTGATTAAGGAAGTTGCCTTCAGCCAGCGAGATCACCTCCAGAGCGGCAGCATCAAACACCAGGGTAAGTGGCGTGGAGGAGAGGTTGGAGGCATCCCCGACCATGACGTCAACGGTAAACTGTTCGTTCTGTTTCACACTGGCAGGTGCTGCAATTCTGAGAGACACCTTGTTCAGCACCGGTGGAGGCGGGGGCGGTGACGGTACCGGTGGGGCCGCTGCAACAGGAGTTCCCGCAGCACCCGCTGGCTGGGGGACGAGTGGCACCGGCTGAACGACGGGTGGTAATGAGGGGACGCCGGCAGTGGTGGGCGCACCGGGCACAACCGGCGGCTGGGGTGATGCAATCGGCTCAGGACCAGAGGGAATCTGCTTTATAGCCTGTTTCTCAGCTGCCTGCTGCGCGCTCTCTTTCTGCACGGGGAGAGCGGGTGCGGGGACCGGAACAGCAGGTGCCTGCTTGGCCCCTGCTTCAGACTGAGCAGGCTTGGTCTGCTTGCCTTCCTGGGCAGCGAATTCGGGCTCCTGAGTAAATGAGCCGTAATGTTTGCTCACGGCCGGGTCATCCTCCAGACCCGACCAGAAGGCGGAAATATCCGGGTCTGCAACCGCAACGCTCCTGATGATCCGTGGTGTTATAGCCAGGACAAGTTCTGTTTTGTCATTGGAATTGTCACGATTTGAAAAAAGCTGACCGATGACGGGAATATCTCCGAGGAAAAAAATCTTGTCCGCGTTCTGCCCCTTGGTATCCTGGATAAGACCGCCGATTATGCTGGTCTCCCCATCCTTGAGGGAAAGCACCGTATCCAGGTTTCTTGTGCCTATGGTCGCGACCGTGGTGTTCTTATCTGAACCAACTGTTTCCTTTGACAGGATCGAGCTTACCTCAAGCCCCAGCTTGATATTGACATCATTGTTGAGCTGGATCGTCGGTTCTGCATTGATTTTAACGCCGACATCAACATACTGTACGTTGACGTTGTAGTTGCCGACACCGTTGCTGGACGTCGTGGTGATCGGCACCCTTGTGCCGACGTTAAACTTGGCTTTCTCACGATTCTTCACCCTTATTTTAGGGTTTGAAAGCGTTTCAGCATTTCCCAGTTTTTTCCCGAAATTGAATGTTGCGTTCGGAACGGTGATGAAACCATTGTAACTCCCCCACCTGAACAGGTTGAGAAGTTGGCTCGTGTCTGCAGTGGACGTTGTTGTCGTAGTGCCGGTCGTGGTAGTTGACATCATGGTATCGGTGAAGAATGCACCGGATGGCGAGAGAGTATTGTATCCGATGGCGTACTTGCTGAGAGCCATCCCGAAAGTTTCCGAATTCTTCTTGGAAAGTTCTATGACCTCGACCTCAAGGATAACCTCTGCATCAGGAACGTCATTGGCCTCGAGTATCCGTTGCGCAACCTCGATGACATCAAGGGTATCCCTGATAACAAGCGTGTTCATCTCTTCATTCACGTATATCTTCTTAACCTGCAGCATGGTGCGGATAAGATTGACGGCTTTTTTTGCATCAAGCTTGTTGAGGAAAAAAGTCTGAACGTACAGATCCTCGTACTGCTTTATCTTGTCCGGAGTTTTCGGGTATATGATAATGGTCGATTCGTTCAGCACCTTTTTGTTCAGTTTCTGCATGCCGGTTATTATGTCCAGAGCCTGCTGGAACGTGGCATTTTCAAGGTAAATAGTGACATTAGCTTCCTTGATCGCATCATCGAAAACAAAATTAATGCCTGAGAGCTGCGTGATTATATTGAAAACATCCTTGAGCTTCGCATCCTTGAATTTCAAGGTGATCGGCTTGGTCGATCTGAGGTTCAGCTCAAATGACTCACTTTTCAGGCGCCTGGTCTTCATCAACTTTTCCAGCGCATCACCCGCATCCTTGTTGGCAGGATTCAGATTAAGGGCCCGCTGGTAGGAACGTACCGCCTCCTTGAACTTGTTTTCCTTCTGAAAGGCGACACCCTCTTCATAGGCCGACTTTGAGTTACGGAACTTGAGTACCAGTTCGCTCTGCTGTTTCGCCCTTTCCTGAGACGCATCCATTGCCATCGCTTTCTGGTACTCTTCATACGCCTCATCGAACCGGGAGTCATTGAGCAGAGCGTCCCCTGCCTGCAGATGGTTCTTCGCAGCGATTTCACTGGCCTTCAGGAATCGCAGACGGTATTCGCTTGTATCGGGATTCTTGCTCACGGCTTCGGCGTATTTCATCACTGCTTCATCATACATGCCGCTCCGCTCAAGTTGCTGAGCCTTGTCAAAGGCCGTGCGGCCCGGAGCGCACCCAAAAGATACGAATACCAGCAACAAGCAACCTATTTTAATGGCGACTTTCATCGTGCGCTCTCCTGAAAAACCAGTGTTATCATCTCTTGGGTGCGGCAAGCGGCCTGTTTTCAACGAGAGGAATGATGATCTCTCCGCCGTCCTGCATGCTTGAAATTGTTAAGGCTTCTTCCGTGAGTGACGTCACGTCATATTTGCCGGCAATTTTATCCCCCTTTTTGACAAGGAAAATTTCTTTGTCATTGGAGAGAAAAATTGTCTTGCGATTATCTTTCTTCATGAAACCCAGAAAAGTAAACCTGGCCATGTCCCTTTGCAGGGGCGTAGGCTCTGCTACGACGGGAGTCGGTTGGACGACCGCCTCCCGAGGTTCTTCGGGTACGATTTTTCTGACAGGCGGTGGCGGAGGTGGCGGCAGCGGTATGAGTGCCTTTTTCGTCTCTAGGGCGAACATGTTTCGGAACAGATTTCGCTTGACGGTTACCACGCGGCCACGATTGCGGCCAAGCATTTCCAGATGAATCCTGTTTTCATCACCAGCAGTGTTTTTCAGTGCCGGCTTTACCACGGGAACCTTCATGCCGCTGACATATGTAAGCTTCTCGACGCTTTTTTGCCGAGGCATACGCAGATAGCTGATCACGAGCGAACAGAGGAACAGACTGAGCAGTATGGAAAGTATCAGCTTCTGCCGGTTCATTGCGCCTCCATTCTGAAATAGGCAGTCAATTGAACCTGAAGTTGTACCAGATCGCTCTTGCTGGCTTGAACTGTCAGAGACAGGGAATCGATATGCAGCAGATTTCCTGTATTATCCAGATCACCGATAAATTTCTTCAACTGGGTATAGTTACCTACCAGTGAAAGTCCCAGGGAGTATTGGAGCAGATTGCTCTCCTTATTGAGATCCGGTTTGTAGGAAATCGAACTCACTTCCAGATTGTTTCTGCCGACCGCTTCGTATATTTCAGCAACAAAGCGGGCAAACTGGTTCTTGGGGTAGATGCTTTCCTTGAATTTGATGAAGTCGGCTTGTCCGTTCTTGAAAACCAGGTCCCTGCTGAGCATAGCGGCACCACGCCCTTCCGCCGCACGCTGCTGCAGCCATGCAGATCTGGTCTTCTCCAGCATTGGCTGCTGATACAGGGAGACGAATACCTGGAGGGCTGCGGCAACTATCATGACCGCAGCTAGAGCGAGCAACGGTCTTTTACGCAACAGCGCTATCTGCTTTACGATTGCTAAGTTCATTGGATAAGTGCCCTGCAGGTCACGGTAAAACCAATTCCCTTGACGGCTGAACCTTCCTTTACCTGTGACTGATCCGTCAAATACACATCGGCAAATTTTGCAGAACTCTCGAGATTTTCGATAAACTTCTTTACGGCGCTAAAGGTTCTCGCAGTACCGCTCACTTTAAAGCCGTTTCCTTTGTCAGCCGGTGCGAGGCCAGTCAAAGCAATCCCTTCCGGGACAACCAGTTCCAGGTTATCGAGAAGTGATAACCAGTCAACTCCCTTTTTATCGAGAATTGTGTTAGCAATCTTAATGTTTGCCATCAATTTGTTGAATTCCGCATCGGAAATCTTTCCCGAGCCCTTGGCAACGGATTTTGCCATGAACCCCGAGAGCCTCTGACTTTCTTCATTATTTGATGCAACGACATATATCTCGTACGAACACCATCCGCATGCAAGCAGAAACAAAAGTGCTATCAGAAGGTTGACTTTGCGAAAGTCAACATAAACCCTCGTCGCCAGGTTGAGTTGTAAATTCATCTCAGACTCCTTGACGCAGCCCCCAGGGCACTCAGTACATCCGGTATAAATTTACGGTCAATCTGCTGATGCGAACTGTTCGTAATGGCATCAGTATCCATGAGAACCGGCTCACTGCCAATCACTTCTAGAAGCATCTCCCTCAGGATATCTTTCTCCTCGGCAGCAGCATAGTAACTGACATTACGTGGTTTCCAACCGCCCTTTGCATCGGAATATACCACCAGAGAACTGTTGATTTCACGATAGAGACGTGCCGGGTCGGAAACAACAGTTCCCAGAAACTTGTTGCGAGAAAAATCGAGATATCCATCTTGAAAAATAAGCAGCGAAAGTGAACCTCTGTAGAGAGAAATAAATGTCAAATGGTCCTGTACATCAAGACGGGAGGAAAAGAGTCGATAGAGGTTTAAGGAGGTGAAATCGATAAAAGCCGGTTCCAGACCTAGCTCACAGACAACGTCCTCATATTCATTAATAACAGATTTTGAAACAAGCCCTACAAGCACCATGGCAGCGCCAGCACTGTCTTGACGGACGACCTGGTAGTCCAGATGTACTTCGTTAAGATCAATCGGGAAACTCTTCTTCAACTTCCATCGTACGTGATCGATCCCTTCAGCCTTGTTTTTCAGGGGCGTTTCCAGTTCTACAAGCATTACCCTGCCGGCCGAATCCGGTATGGACAGGGAAACCCGCTTGTTCCTGGTGGACAATCTGTCATAGCTAGATGCAATCGCCTCCTTTAAGAGAAGGGGTTCGATTATGTTTTGTTCTTTGAGGGAAGGCTTGATCACGTCCTTTGGCAAACGGACCACATCATATTTTTCGATATGGGGGATGGATTTACTCCCTCCGGCCATAACAAATGATACGCCACTCTGGAATAGCTCGAGTCCTATGGTTTTACCGGGAAAAAACATGGCATCATTCCACAAAAGTTACTCGGTTGATTTCCTTGATGGTAGTTTCACCCATCAAGACCTTTTCCACTGCCGATTCACGTAAAAAAAGCGTTCCGGCTTCCTTTGCTGCCTTCTTGAGAACAGCCGCCGGTGCCTTTGAAACGATCAGTTCACGCAGTTCGTCGGTGAGATCAAGCAGTTCAACTATGGCGGAACGACCGCGATAGCCCGTGTTGTTACACTCTTCACATCCTTTAGCTTCGTAGAACACGACAGATCTGCAATCATCCGGATTGATGGCAGATTCATGCAGAAAATCATCACTGTACTGCACTGGCTGCTTGCACTTGGGACACACCTTCCGTACCAGACGCTGAGCCATCACGCAGTTCAGGCACGACACGAAATTGTACGGATCTATTCCCATATGTATAAATCTGCCTATAACATCAAAAACATTATTGGCATGGACTGTGGTAAACACAAGGTGACCTGTCAAAGCCGATTGCACGGCAATCTGGGCAGTCTCGGGATCACGAATCTCTCCGACCATTATTTTGTCGGGGTCGTGACGAAGAATCGAGCGCAAGCCTCGTGCAAAGGTAAGCCCCTTCTTTTCATTTACCGGAATCTGTACAATCCCTTTGAGAAGATATTCCACGGGGTCCTCAATAGTAATTATCTTCTCTTCACCTGTATGAATTTCTGTCAGGGCCGCATACAGGGTGGTGGTCTTACCCGAGCCGGTCGGTCCGGTCACGAGGACCATGCCATAGGGCTCGCGGATCATTTTCCTGAACCGCCTCATCTCCCTGTCTGACATGCCGAGAACATTGAGCGTCAACCCTTTCAGGTCACTCGCAATACTCTCCTTGTCGAGAATCCTGATAACCGCATCCTCGCCAAAAGCGCTTGGCATGATGGATACGCGAAAATCTATGGATTTGTTGTTGATGCGGAGCTTGAACCGTCCATCCTGTGGGATCCTTCGCTCGGAAATGTCAAGCTCACTCATGACCTTGAGGCGAGAAATGATGGGCCCCTGGAAATGCATGTCTATAATGTCAGTTGCCTTATAAAGGACGCCATCGATACGGTATTTGATTATTACCCCTTCCATGGCGGTTTCGATATGAATGTCGCTGGCCCTCCGGGAAAGGGCATCCATAATGGTCGAATTGAGCAGTTTGATGATCGGACTGGTGTCTGCGCTAATGGCTTCTACGGAAAGTACTTCCTCCCCTTTTTCCGTCTCGGTGACAAGCTGTAGCATGAAATCTTCAGAGACTTCCTTCAATACCCTGCTTGTACCGTCGCCTTTCTTGAGGATCTGCTGAATACGTGATGGTGATGCAAGTTTGACAATAAGAGGCCTGTCGAGCAGAATCTCCAACTCGTCGAGTTTCAGCACGTCGAGGGGATCCGCAACGGCAATGACCAGCGAGTCCCCTTCCACTGCCACGGGGATAAATGAATAACGATAGATGATATCGGCAGGGAAAAGATTCAAAACCCCCTCATCAAGACGAAATGAGGATAGATCTATGAAGTCGAGGTTGAATTGGTCTGCAAGGGCGGTATAAAGCTGATCCTCAGTAATCAGGCCATCCTGAAGACATAGTTCGCCAAAGCGCAGTGTGCTCGTTTTCTGTTTTTCAGCAATATAGGCGACCTGCCCCAGGGTCAGTTCACCCAGATCATGGAGTATCTCGCCTATTTTTCGTCTCGTGAATGATATGCTCATAGTTATCAGCCGACAGTTCCCGCAATTTTAAATACTGGCAGATACATGGTAACGATGATAGCTCCGATAACGACTCCCATCAAAATCATGATTGCCGGCTCAATTGCAGTGCTCAGCAAATGCAGACGCTGGTCAAGTTCCTCCTCGAAATAATCAGAGATACTCTCCAGCATCTCCTCAAGTGCGCCAGTTGACTCACCTACTCCAAGCATGCGCAGGGCAAGTGAAGGCATCAGATGGGCACCGTCTATGGCGACACTCAAGCTCACCCCTTCTTCGACCTTCTTGATCGCAGCAAGCATCCTTGATTCAAGAACCTTGTTGTTGAGCGTTGCTACAGACATTTTCAATGATTCAACTATAGGTATACCGCTTTCAATAATAGTGGCAAGGGTTCTGGTAAAACTTACGATTGAATACTTAGCGAAAATATCACCGACAACGGGGATTTTAAGCTTGAAGGAATCGACGGCATAACGGCCGCTAGAGGTCTCGACCCACCTGTTAAAAAGATAACCACCAAGAAAAATCATCGCGACAAAAAGGAGAAAATACTTTTTCAAAACCGACGTAAAGCTGATTAACACCAGGGTGGGGACAGGCAGCTTGGAGCCTGCATCAGCATACACCTGACTGAACGTCGGGACAACATATACCAGCAAGAGTGTCACGGCAGTGAATGCCACGACCAGGAGAATTGCCGGATAAAACATGGCAGTTACAACCTTCTTTTTGAATCCTTCAGTTTTTTTCAGAAAGGTAATATAACGCCTGATGGTCTGTGGCAGGTCACCGGTTCTTTCTCCGGCGCGTATAGAAGCTATGTAAAGATGGGAAAATGCACTGGGATGACGTTCAAACGCATCCGACAACGAACTCCCTCCCTTGATATCGTCGCGTATAACCTCAAGTATTTCCGCTAACCTGGCGTTATCAATCCTTTCCAGAATCGTGTCCAGCGACTGAATAATCGGCAGGCCGGATTTGATGAGCACAAGAAGTTCCTGATTAAAAGTAATCAGGCCTTTTATATCAATTTTTTTCCGAGAGAGGCCTTTATTCCAGACAAATTGAAATGGCTTTTTCTTGATGGAAAAGACAAAAAAACCCTGAGAAATCAGGCTTTGTCTGAGGATGTCCGCACTGACCGCCTCAAATTCTTTCTCGATTATTTTGCCGTCAGCGGACCCTATTTTACATGAAAATATCGCCATAGTTATCAGTTCAGAATCATATCAATAAGATTTAGGATCATGATCAACCCCATGACACTTCAGGTAACATTCACCGCTGAATTTGGCACTCCCCTTTTCAACGTACTTTAACAACCCCTTGGAGTTAGGGGAGACGACCAACGGATTAAACTTGATCAGGTATTTATACTCAGTACTGCCATGTGAATTGTGGCAGGTAAAACAGGAGGTCCCCAGTTTCTGAATGGACGATCCCTGGATGTGAAGCGAGTGGTACCGAAAACTCTCGTTTCCAAGAATGCTCGCGCGGCTGTGACACCTGTAGCATAGGGCAAATGCCTGCGGGCTTTCGAAAATATTATCAGCTGTATTGTAATTATCCACAAGAATGTATTGATTCCGGGAACCATGTACTCCTTTTGGTCCCTTGGCATCGTCATTGCCATGACAGTCGGAGCAGAGGATCGTGGAAATATCTGCAGAGTCTATCTTTTTCTCCCGGTATGGGCGGACAAGGCTGATGACCGACAAGTTTCTGCCCTCTCCCTCGACAGGATGAAATGAAGGATTAGTAAGCAGGAACTCAATCCGTTTATTTGTGTATTTACCAGGCAAATTGGCTGAATCACCATGACAACGGTAACACATATCAGTTTCCCTGGTTACGTCGGTCAGTTGGTTTACTACCCGCTTTGCCCTTATACCGGCAAACTTGTTTTCCTTCGAGACATAATGGGGATTATGACAGTCAACACAATCTGCATGGCGAAGAGCTTTGGGGTCCGTCTCAGGAAGAGTCTCGCTATAACGGTGGCGTCCCGGCGAATCAAACGTGGGATGACGGTAGGTTTTGAAGAATTCGGCCTCTATGTTGAGCATACCGGACTTGTTGACAATTGAGCCCGGTGGCATCTTCTTGTTATCTACCCGTCGTTGAGGATTACCGTGACAGGTAATACACCCCTCGGTCCCTCCCCCGCCCCTGAGATTGGACTTGTAATGGCATGTAGCGCACTCCCTGGGAAGATTGAATTTATCCAGATGGGATGCAGCAAACCCGTTGGCAGGCAAAACTATTAATGAACCTGCGTAAAGCAGTATACAAGCAAACAGTCTCATATTCTGTCCTAAGGCAGTGGTGGAGGAGTTACGAGATTGTGGCATGATCGACAGACTTCTGCATAAGTTTTAGATACCCAGAATGGCGTCAACGAACTGGGACTATCGGACTTGTCCTGGTGTGGGTCGTGGCAGGTTGTACACTGCATCCGTTCGTACCTGTCCAATTTGACACCATTTGCGGGGGAATACCAATACTCGGTCTTGTTATATGGTGGACTGGTCAATATATTCCTGACAGTCGCATTATATTTGAATGAAACGGGATGATGAGATGAATAGGTCTCATACGGGAGATGAACGTCAGGGCCTGAGATACCTGTTTTCACGTCGAGAAAGTGAATAGGGTACTGATTATACGGGTCGATTGGTGTCGCAAAAACTGCACCAAGAGCAGTAACACCATCATGGCAACTAAGACAGAGTCGTGTTGAACCATTCGGCTGGCCGTACTCACTTGCACCTCTTACTGCCGGATCATCGATCGCCAGGGTTGGAGAAGAGTAATGCTTAAAGAACGACACCGATGAGGCCTTTCTGTTCCAAAGTGGCCCCTCCCCGCTTGATTTATGGGGAGTATGACAGAAGACACATATCTGATTGCTCCGGGAATATTCGGGAATTTCTACGGTGGGGAGTGCACGGTAGTTGGCAGAAGTATTCTGATAGGAAAAGTTATGCTTATTCCCTCTCTCGGATATCTTCTTTCCAGCTCCTTCCGAGAAGTGTGCTCCGAACAATATCGTTAACAGTATGCTAAGGGCAGCAACTCTCATGTTACTTTATGGTTTGCTCCTTAAGGTATTGAAATATCTGAAGTCTCTGGTTATAGGAGTCTGACACGTAGATCCTGTCCTCACGATCTATAAAAATGCCGTTTGGCATGAAAAACTGACCGGGCTTCTTACCGGTACTCCCGACGTACAATAACAATCTACCCGCCTGATCAAAAATCTGGAAGTTATCAAAATTTGCGTCAACGATATATATATGCGATTCACTGTCTACGGCGACACCTTTCGGCCTTGAAAATGAGCCTGGTGCATCACCGACACTTCCTATAACTCTCAACAGATTGCCTTTACTATCAAAAACCTTAACCGAAAAATTGAAGGCATCGGTGATGTAAATGTTGTTAACTTTATCAACGGCGATATTAACGGGTTTATTTAAATTCTGGGCGTTCATTTCATTCGGGAAATCGGAAACGAAACGGTCTTTTTGGTCAAAAACGAAAACCTTATTGGCTAACACATCAACGACATATTTATAGTCATTCTTAGCGACAGCTATTCCGGCAGGCCGCTGGAAATCTACTACTCCTTCTCCCAGAGCACCTACGTATTCGGCATTGACATTAAATTTGTACACTTTGGCCTTGACTGAATCTGTGACGTAACAGTTCCCGGCGCTGTCCAATGCCACGCCAACCGGACTCGCCAAGGGTTCTGTACCCGAGTGGGTCAGATAGACAATCTCGTTCTCTTGGAGATCAAAACGATGCACCAACCGTGAAGAAGGGTCAGCAACATATATGAATCGTTCACCGTCAGTAGCAATACCCGCCGGAGCCATAAATTCCAACGGCTGACCATGCTCCCCCGTGAAAGCTTCGAAAAAGGATTGAATGCGCCCCTTAGGAGCAAGAAACTCTTCAGCTCCCTTGAATACCTTGATCAATTTGATTCTTGGTTTTTCTGGAGGAGGCGGCCATACATCACTTAAATGTGGATCATTGAAAAACAGAGGGTTGGTATGCGGCTTGGTGCATGCCGTTAACAGAAAAGTGGATAACAATACAAGAAATGTAATTTTTTTCAATGGATACCCTTTATTAAGCGAGGACCATACCTGTTATCCAACAGGCGAAAAAAATCAGTGAAAGAAAACCCCAGCAAAAAGCTTCTTTTTTAACGAAACAATTAGCAGCAGGGAATGAATAGTGAATGAAAAAAATTACAGTGACAATCCATCCCCACAATCCTATTTGTGAAAAAAGCGCATAATATTCGTTCATTTGCCCCGGACTGCCCCCAAAATTGATCTGCGTATACTACCCATTTTCAGCTTCCACACCATGAAAACAGCTTCTCTAACTATCTGCTTAGACATTTTTGACGTTCCCGCGTGTCGGTCAACGAAAATAATCGGGACTTCACATATTCTATACCCCTTTTCGTTGCATCGATAATTCATTTCAATCTGGAAAGAGTACCCGTCGGATCTGATGGAATCGATATCTATCGACTCAAGGACTTCGCGTCGGAAACATTTGAAGCCACCTGTGCAATCGGACAACTTCAAGCCCGTAATGACACGGGTATAGACACTTGCACAATAGCTCAGAATCAGCCTGCGAATCGGCCAGTTGACGACACTTACCCCATTAATGTATCTGGAACCGATCACCAAGTCACAATTCCCCATTTTCTCAATGAACTGGGGCAACATGGCCGGATCGTGAGAGAAATCCGCATCCATCTCGACGATATAATCCGAGCCATTGTCAAGAGCAATTCTGAAACCTTCACGATACGCTGAACCAAGGCCCAGCTTGCCCTCCCGGTGAAGAACATTAACCCGAGGATTGGTTGCGGCAATCCGGTCAGCAATTTCCCCTGTTCCATCAGGTGAATTATCGTCGACAATCAGAATATGAATTCTTTCATCTTGCAAAAGTATCGAATCACATAACTTTTCGATATTTTCACGTTCATTGTAAGTAGGGATGACAACAGTAATTTTCAAGTCATTCGTCCTGAATAATTCGGATATACACCACATCGTAGAATAAATGAATCTGCTTAATCATGCAAGTGAAAGGGAAGAATGGTGATTGGTTTAATAAAAAAAAGGTCATGCTGAAGCATGACCTTTTAATTTGGCGGGGCAGACGGGGCTCGAACCCGCGACCTCCGGCGTGACAGGCCGGCACTCTAACCTACTGAGCTACTACCCCATTTATATACGTTATTCGGGCATTGGTTAACGAAATTACGTGTGGAAAACTCTTATATACATTTTCAAGCACAAACGCAAGCATTTAATTATTGTAATTCTACATGTAACTGGATATTGATTGATGGTCAATCGGCGTGCAATTTCCCTAAACCTCAAAACCAGTTGGCATTATTTATGTATGTATATATTAGACAATCACCTTCCGCCTGAAACACAGAGTTTTTTTTACCATGCTTGCACAATGATAACCAACTACAGACCCCTTATGGAGTAAGACATGCCCACTACCCCAAAGTTAGAAAGAGAGCACTCAATCCTGATAGTAGATGATGATGCAACATTTCTTGACGGCACCCGAAGAGCACTTCTCGCTCATAATATCAGAAATATCACCACGCTTCAGGATAGCGCCTCAGTCCTGCCTGCTCTTGCAGATAACTCGTTCACAACAATCATTCTCGACTGGGTCATGCCGAACATTTCTGGTGCAGACCTCCTGCCGGAATTGACCCGCCAGTATCCCCACATACCGGTAATCGTAATAACCGGAGTGAGCGACCTGGAAAACGCGGTAAGCTGTATCAAGCAAGGGGCATATGATTATATCACCAAGCCTGTGGATACAACCAAACTTGTATCGGTTGTACAAAACGCTTGCAATAGCAGCGAGCTCATTGCAAGAAATCGCCAACTCACAGATTATTTACTGGGAGAACCCCTGTCTAATCCACAACATTTTTGCGACATTATTACGTGTTGCGAAAAAATGCAGGCCATTTTCAAGGTAATTGAAACTCTAGCATGTTCAAAGCAACCGGTCCTGATTACTGGTGAAACCGGAGTCGGCAAGGAACTTATAGCCAATGCCCTTCACCGCTGCAGTGGATTGAAAGGCAGGATGGTAACCGTTAACGTGGCTGGACTGGATGACGCCATGTTCGCTGACACCCTTTTTGGTCACAAAAAAGGCGCATACACGGGTGCCAACGAAAGCCGTGAAGGCCTGATCGAACAAGCTAAGGGCGGAACCCTTTTCCTCGACGAAATAGGCGACCTCAGTAATGCATCCCAGATTAAGCTGTTGCGTCTGCTGCAGCAGGGTGAATACTACCGACTCGGCTCCGATGTCCTCCACAAAAGCGACGCCCGTATCGTAGCGGCCTCGAATGCTAATTTCCATGCCATGATGAGTGCGGGAACCTTCAGGAGTGACCTCTATTACAGGATCAGCGCCCAGACACTTGCTATCCCCCCACTCCGGGAACGGCGAGAGGATATCCTGCCCCTTGTGGAACATTTCATAGAAATTACGGCCGCAAACCTGACCATAAAACAGCCGGAACTATCCCGTGAGGCTCGTCAGGCGCTCATTTCTTACGATTTCCCCGGTAATGTGCGGGAAATGATTAACAAGATACATCATGCGGTCATGCATAACCGTACAGGAACCCTCACGTTGTCCGATTTCCCCGGCTTGATGCCGGGAACCGTCCTCCCCAATCAAATCATCAGGAAAATTGGTAACAGCCAGTTTTCACTCAACGGTATTTTCCATACGTTCCCGACTGTGGATGAAGTTGAAACCCTCCTGGTACAAGAGGCAATGATTCTGGCTGAAGGGAACAGAAGCATGGCAGCGAAGATGCTTGGCATCAGCCGACCAACGTTGCAGAAAAGAATGGAGCAGCTTGCCGCCGAAAATAACGATGGTGGAAAAGCAGAAACTGTTGTCACGTAGACGGGTTGAGAGGAAGATTGACGGTGGCTACAGTGCCATTAACCTGATCAGACTCGAGTGTAAGACTGCCGTTGTGCTCGGCAACGATGAATTTAGAAATGTATAAACCGAGACCACTCCCTCCGCTTGCGATTCTCGTGGAGAAAAATGCTTCAAACAGATGCTTGCGTACCTCGGGAGATATCCCAATACCCTGGTCTTTAACGACGATTCTGACGATTTTATCGGTAGTTATGTAATCAGTATGCACTTTCACGACACCGTTTTGACTTATAGTAGCTTGCATGGCGTTCATCAACAGGTTGACCACAACCTGCTCCAGTTGATACTTGTTCCCCATAATCTTCGGAATGTCAGGTGCTAATTCAGTCTGAATGCTGACATCACCCTGTCGACCGTGAGCACGTATGACTGTCAACGCCTCAGTGACAACATGGTTGACTGACACTCCTGGACAAAATTCATTCTTTTCACCAACATTATAAGACCGCAGATCCTTGATGACCCGTTCAACTTTGTCTGCATTACTGAGCACGGAAGCGTTTGCCCCCAGTATTTCTTCCCGGGCCACCCCGAAAGGCAACCCTGCCAAGGTGAACTCACCCTCTTCTTTCGTTACCTGCTCCAGAATCGGCAAGGCATCCTTCCAGGACCTGTCCAAATGCTGGGCCGCGAGTTTGATGGCACCATTAGGGGTATTGATGTTGTGAGCCATACTGGAGATGAGGAGACCAAGAGAGGTCATCCTGTTGGTCTGAATCAGCTTGGCCATGATCCGGCGCTTCTCCTCCTGCACCTCAAGACGCATGGAGTTGACAAGCTCTTCCTGCAACCTGAGATTTTCCCTATCCCTTTCTCTCAACATCGATGACAACCTGTTGACAGCCTGAGCGGCTCTGCCCGCCTCGGTGTCCTCGTCAATTTCAAGAATAATGGAAAAATCACCGTCCTTCATACGTGTAAGGCCGTTAGTGAGAATGCCAAAAGAATTGGTGACTTTTTTTAAGACAGGATAACAGGCAAGGAGTACGGCAATCCAGAAGAGAAAAGCTATTGCGGCACTACCGAGAATGGCAGATATGATCGATTCTTTCAAATCACTGGAATCGATATAAACCGTTACTGTTCCGAGTGGCAATCCGACAAATGGGGAGACGCCGCTGATGGCCGACTCCACAGAAGGACTGGCCGGCGCCGATGTAACCTGGACGGTCGACATGGCCAGGTCAGCATCATTAACAACGGCATCTGTTTTCTGATCGACCAGTACCCGGTTATTGCTGCCGTATATAATAATACGTTTTACCTTCGGTGTAGCGAGAAGATTGTTGGCCTGACGTACGAGTTCCGTTGAATTTTCAGCATAAAGTGGCAGTCTGATGGCCACAGCAAGCTGCGAAGCAAGAAGTTGTGCCCGTTCGCTGGATCGCTCATGGTAATTTCTGATCTCTGCCTTGATGTAAAGCATGACGAACAGAATGGATATGGCAAAGGTAAAGCAGGTAAATATCAGGAATAATCTACTGCGAAAACTTCTTTGGAAGCGACTTGCCCTACTGCTCAATTCCATGGACTAATTACCATTTTTGAAAATCGACAGCTCGAGAGGAATACCGAGTCTGCGGAGAATTGAGGTATTGGTTTTAAGGTGGGATTTACGCGGATACGCTGAAACAAAGGCGGTACTGTCATTTCCTTCCAGGATCTGTTCGACCATTTCCCCCCCCTGCCTGCCAAGGTCGAACCGATCCATTTCTATTATTATGGCTGCACCCGAAGCCAGATAGTTGGAGGAAAACGAAAGTACCGGGATACGGCGACTGGCAGAGAAGAGAAAAAAGGCATCGGCTGCCTCGCCGGTCGCAATAGACGTATCGGGAAGCATCCAGAGTGCATCCACGTTTCCGGCAAGTGAATCAAGCTGGGCGGAAACATCCTTCGGAGACTTCACATCCCTGAGTATCAGCTCAATTCCGTTGCGGTTCGCGATCTTCTGTGCCAGTTTGAGATAACCGGCATTACGGGATACATTGGCAATGATGCCGACCCTGTGGGCTTTTATGGCTCTGAGGACGGCCAGATAACGTTCCGGGGGAATCTGTACTTCAACCCCTGTCAGGGCAGGATGTCCACCCATGCCAGCCCTGTAGCCGAGCGCCATGAGAGAAACTACCGGTACCTGCTTCACCTTTTTGGCTGCCACAAGGGCATTGTCACCAAGGGCAAGAATGGCAAGGGGGTTCTCTTCCCGGACGATCCGCTTCAGGTCGACTTCGCTATACTCGTTCAGTGCAATCACCCGGTGGGAATAGGGCGCAACAGACCGGACCCCCCTCATGATCTCGTCATACACCGGTGAACGCTGGCTCTGCACGACCAGGAGGTCATACGCCAGTCCGCCCGAGGGGAACAAGAGGCCGCAGAATGCAAGCAGGAGTCCCAATCGCATCAAAACCGCAACCTCACGCCAACCTCAGCCCAACGACCGGCATTGCGGAAAGCCTCGTCCAGATACTGGGAACCGTCGAAAAGGTTACGGATGGATAGATAGAATTCAGCAGAGTTGTCACTGCGTCCGAAAGGGGTTGCTGTCAGATGCAGGTCCCAGACCATTGAGTTGTATTGGCCGGAATGGTTCGAAGCCGCATTCCACCAGATATACCTGCCGGTAAGAACGCTTTGCAGATACTTCAGATCGTCATAACGGAGTCCAAGCTGCACCGTCTGCGCAGGGACATCAGGGACTCTCGCATGATCACCGCTCCTGCGGGCATCCATATAGGTATAGCCACTGGTAAAGGAAAGATCATGCCAAGGGGTTGTGCGCAGTTCCAGCTCCCCCCCCTGCTTTACCTGTTGCTCCAGCCTCTGCTCGCGGGTAATTGAATCATACGTGACGATGTCCCAGGTCTGGTTACGAAACAGGGTCCCCTTAAGCCAGAGGTTTGTTATCGCACTGCTTTCGAAACCGACCTGGGAAGTCCAGACCTTTTCTGCAGAGAGGTTGCGCAGGAGGGATGGCAGGCTGTAACCTCGGGCCGTATAGGCACGCAGCAGATTATTGTCCGACACCTGCCAGGTAACTCCAAGGGAGGGACTGAACTGGTTGTCTCCATTACCGGTCAGGTCATAACGGAGTCCGGGTGATAGCGCCAACGTTCCAAAGGAAAGGGTGTCGTTCAGGTAAAATCCCCACCGGTCGTCGTCGCGATCCAGAGTGTCTACATTCATGAGAGAATCACTCTGTTTAAGATGAACCTTCTCGTACTCCACCCCGGCAGCCAGAAGATTCGTTGTGCCCCGCCAAAGAAGATTTGTGGAAAGTCCTAAAGTGGATTCATTCGAAAGTGCTCGTTGAAGAAAAATTGCATCCTGAATGGTTCTGATGAAAATGTCATACTTTTTCTCAGAATAGCGGCCGTTCACCTCCACCTCTAGCCGTTCACTCAGAGGCTGACGAAGTGTCAAACTGCGCAAGGTCGTGAGAGGTAGACTATTCTCCTGCATATCCAATGCAGAATAAGCAAAGTCCCCACGCTGACCCCAAAAGTTGGCGAAAATGCCCGTTAGCTGTCCCTGCCAGGGAAGATCGTAAACAAATTTGGCATAGCCGTTGCTTATATGAGACTGGTTATTGGACAACAATCCTGACGATGTGAGGTAGCCGCCGGAAAGATAATAACCAAACCTGTTGGTAGTACCAACCAGCTCGGCCCCCGTATCCCGCGTACCTCTCTCACCTATTGTTGCGGTAATACTCCCCTGTGCCAGACGTTCCGAATCTTCCGGAGCCTTGGTAATGACATTGATGACGCCTCCGAGGGCCTGCCCCCACGAAGAAGAGGCTGCGCCCTTGACTATCTCGATCCGCTCGATGATCCGGGCCGGAATCAGGCCGATATCGGCAAAATTGTCACCCAGAGTATTAAGGGGGACGTTATCCACCAAAACTTGCACGTGACCGAAGGCAGATCCCTGTAGACGCAGAAACGCATGACTTCCTGGGGTGCGCAACGACTCTATCTGCACGCCAGGAACAGTCGCCAGAACATCTGCAAGAGAATGGGCATGGAGGGCGTCAATCTCAACGGAAGAGATGATAGAGATGTTTTCTGCGCTTCGGGACAGAGGTTTAGGTCCCCGGCTAGCAGTAACGCTCACCTCCTCTCCCGTAGCATAAAGAAGCAAAGCTTCATCCTGCGGCATCCCCATCAGTGGGGAAGAAAAACATAACAGGATGAAAATTATTTGGAGTATAAGTCTATGAATGAAAGATGATCTCGTCATATTGAACTCGGAGTAACTCATATAGCAGAAACCGTGCCCTAATGTCCATGATTCGGGCAGGTATAACAACAGAAAGGAGAGAAAGCATGAACAGGCTGGAAATTCTGGAAGAAGGTGTTGGGCCGCAACTCGTGGGACCATCCTACAGTTGTTGTTGGGTAACTGTTGTTATGATTCGATAGAAGCAAAACAATGGCGGGGGACCTCCCTCCCCCGCCATCTTCATTGAAATGAGATTTTATGGAACTTTCCAACTATCTGAAAATATATCCATCTCCACAATCGCCAGAGTCGCTCCTTCTCTATTCCACATCCCGTGGGGCAGCGGTACGGGTCCCCCGTGAAGTACTAGACGATGCCCGGGAGGGGAGACTTACACGGGAGGAAGAGGCGGCCCTCACCCGCCTCGGGATTCTGGTGCACGATACAGATGCCGAGCGCGAGGAACTACGAACCCTCTTCGATCAATTGAACAGTCAGTGCCGCCCCTTTACCGCGCTGGTGACCCTTAACCTGGACTGTAATCTTGCATGCGTCTACTGCTACGAGGAGCATTTCCGCGGCAAACGTTACATGACTCTCGATACTGCTGACCACCTGATTGCCCACATCCGGACTGAGCGCCTGGCTAAAGGGAGAGACGTTATTCTCGATTTTTACGGAGGGGAAGCGCTCCTCTCCTTACCCATACTGCGGCACATTGCCACAAAAATCGGCGAGGACGCGTCACTCTATGGACGGAATTTCTCCTTCAACCTGGTTACCAACGGCACCCTGCTCTCACGCGAACTCTCAGCAGAACTGAAGAGAATGGGGTTACAGAGCACCCGCTTCACCCTGGACGGCCCACCAGACGTGCATAACAGTCAGCGGCCGTTTACCTCGGGCACAGGGAGTTTCGAACGTATCCTGGAAAACATGGGTTTGATTTGCGACACGGTCAATGTTCAGCTAGGGGGGAACTATACGAGAGAGAATTACCGACGTTTCCCCGAATTACTCGATATTCTTATTGAACATGATCTCACGCCGGAGCGTCTCGGCATGGTTACCTTTTCACCGGTCATGCCAAACACCGGCGAAGCCGGTTTGAAAGATTTTTCCATCGGCTGTGCCTCTCCCAACGAACCATGGCTGATCGAAGCAAGTCTCTTCCTCCGTCGCGAAACCCTTCTGCGCGGTTTCAACACTCCAAGACCGAAGATCTCAGCATGCATGGTGGAGTTCGACAGTGATGTAGTTATCAACTGGGACGGTTCACTCTATAAATGCCCGGCGTTCATGGGTTGGGATGATATGCGCATCGGCACACTGCTCGATGGGATTCATGACTATAGCGAATCCCACAATATGGACGTATGGAAAACGGACGAATGCCTCGACTGCTCCTATCTCCCCTTATGTTTCGGCGGCTGTAGATTTCTCCGCCGTCTGCGTACTGGAGCCATTGATGGTGTTGATTGTCGAAAAGAATACCTTGATGCAGCACTAGGAGACATAGTGCATCAGGATTTGGAACTACGCTCCGGAAGGAAAGTGCCCTGATGTAATGGGGTGCAAGATTTTTTACACCAGACCTAACATGTTGATATCATTAAGCATATCTGCCTTTCATGTGCCAAGTGTAAAGAAATTTTACACATCATTTTATTCAATTATTTTGAAGACTTAACCGATACTGGCAACAAAGTGTAAAATTTCTTTACAACTATCTCGTAGCAGTAGTGTCCCAACGTTTAGTTGAATAAAAACAGCTGGTTATTGTTTTGCTCTG
>CALMBF010000115.1 GCA_937860145.1 uncultured Geobacter sp. | reverse complement strand
GGTTGGGGGTGCTGAAAAAGGGGGCGGCCCTGGTCAACATGCGCCTGGGGCTTCTGACCCGGGAGAAGGGACAGCTCATCGTCCGGGCGGCCGACGAGGTGATCTCCGGAGAGCTGGGGAGCCATTTCCCCCTCCCCGTCTGGCAGACCGGCAGCGGCACCCAGAGCAACATGAACGTCAACGAGGTGATCGCCAACCGGGCCATCGAGCTCGGGGGCGGCGTGCGGGGGAGCAAGAAGCCGGTCCACCCCAACGACGACGTGAACCTGTCCCAGTCCTCCAACGACACCTTCCCCACGGCCATGCACATCGCGGCTGCCGACAAGCTGCGGCGCCACCTCATCCCCGCGGTCACCAGGGTCCACGGGATACTGTCCGCCAAGGCGCGGGAGTTCGCCGGGGTCGTGAAGATCGGCCGCACCCACCTGCAGGACGCCGTCCCCCTCACCGTGGGGCAGGAGATGTCCGGCTGGGCGAGCCTCCTGGAGCGGGACATCGGACGGCTTGAACAGGCCCTCGACGGCCTCTACGACCTCGCGATCGGCGGCACCGCTGTCGGCACCGGGCTCAACGCCCCCCCCGGTTTCGCCGAACTGGCCGCCGCGGAGATCGCCACCCTCACCGGCCTCCCCTTCCGCTCCCACCCCAACAAGTTTGCCGCCCTCTCCGCCCACGACGAGCTGGTCTTCGCCCACGGCGCCCTCGCCACCCTGGCCGGGTCGCTGATGAAGATCGCCAACGATATCCGCTGGCTCGCCTCAGGCCCCCGCTGCGGACTGGGGGAGCTGACCATCCCGGAGAACGAGCCGGGCTCGTCCATCATGCCGGGGAAGGTCAACCCGACCCAGTGCGAAGCCCTGACCATGGTCTGCGTCCAGGTCCACGGCAACAACGCGGCGGTCGCCTTTGCGGGCTCCCAGGGGAACTTCGAGCTGAACGTCTACAAGCCGGTCATCATCCACAACGTCCTCCAGTCAGCCGGCCTGCTGGGGGATGCCTGCCACTCCTTCAGCGAGCACCTCCTGGAGGGGCTGGCGCTCAACCGGGAACGGATCAGGGCCCACCTGGAAAACTCCCTCATGCTGGTCACCGCCCTGTCGCCACGCCTCGGCTATGACCGGGCGGCGGAGATCGCCCACACCGCCCACCATGAGGGCCTGACCCTGCGCCAGGCGTGCCTGAAGCTGGGGGCATTGACCGGGGAGGAGTTCGACGAGCTGGTCAGGCCGGAGAAGATGACAGGGTAGCAGGGAGGGTGACGCGAAAAGTCCACGCTTCGCACCGTGAACATGAAAAGGGGGTACGGAATCCGTACCCCCTTTTCACTGCCTGGGCTCCTGGGACCGCCTGCATGGCGTCGCGGACCTCTGGCCTGCCGGACGTCGGCATGTTCCCCCGCACCCCTAGAAGATAAGCTGTGCCTGGAATCGTACCTGCCGGTCATCGGTAGCGTTCGGGCCGCTATTGTAGGCAAGCCCTTTCTGCTTGTGGAGAGCGGTATAATCCGCCTGAAGCTTCAGATTGTTATTGTTGATATACCAGGAGACCGCACCGGCCGTTTCGATCACATGGTCACCGGCAACGTCGCGGTTCGGGTCCAGGTAGCCGTAGCGCGCGGCAATTTCCACCTTCTGCGGGATCACGAAGTAACCGACCTGGGCATAACCACCCTGGGCCCGCAGGGTCCGGCCCGTTGACTGTCCATCCGCCTGCCCGATGAAATACTCTCCCGCGGCCGACAGACCGCGCCACTTGAAGGCTGCGTCAAATTCCGCCGTATTGAAGTCTATTGCCTCGGTGGCCCCAATCCTCTTCGCAGCATCAAAGAGGGGATTTCCCAACCCGTACCACCCGCTGCTCTTCAGGAAATTGAGATTGTTCGTTTCCGAGCCGCCCAGGGTATCACGGAAAAAGCTGGCCCCCACCCCGGCGAGCGGCTTCGCGCTCCCCTCCAGCGCGGGTTCCCCATACTTCAGGTCGCCAAGGGGGTTGAGGGATAACCGGGCGGCAAAGGCGTTGTCATTCGTGGCACGGTAGCTATTCTGACCAAGGCCGCCGTAACCGCCGACGCTGTAGTTGACGAGCCCGCCCCCCACCTTGCCGTGGATCAGCACGCCGGTGTCATAGCCGGGGACGAAGGCGCTGGTGACGAGCGACTGGTCAACAAACTGCAGGGCAGTGGACGGGGTGATGAATTGCCGGCCAAACTGGACCTTGTCCTGGCCGAAACGAAACTGGACCTCGTCGAGAAGGCGGTAGTTCAGCCAGGTTTCCTCCAGAAGCCCGCTCGTCGTTGCAGGATTCTGGTTGTTGGCGAAGTTGACCTGCACCTTGTAGGTAAGATCCTTGCTATACGCATAGCCATTGAAAAAGAGCTTGATCCGGCGCAGTTCGAACTTGCTCGAATTCTGGGCCTGCTTGCTGGCCGTGTCGTTGGCATCGTCGAGATCGAGAAGGGTGTAACGGACCTGCAGGCTGGAGCCGAGGGACAACCTGAATTTTTCATCGGCCGAGGTCAGGGTGAACCCCTCGCCGAGCCTGTAGTCCAGCGGCCTGCTTTTGGTCACGGCCTTGTAGTCCTCCTCGGTGATGACCCCTTTCTCCCTGAGAACATCCTCCAGTGTCGTGGCTCCTGCGCCCGAGGCAATGAATGCCAGGGACAGGATTGCTGCTGCGGTAACGCTTTTTTTCATCGTATCCTCCCGTGTTGAAATCGGCCGGTGTGCCGGTAGTGGTGTAAATAAAAAAAGGCCAGACAGAGCGGGGCAAATGCCCGCTACCGCCTGGCCTCCAGTTTGTCAATCGGCATTGAATTTTGACCCACCATAGGCGTGTTTTTTGACCCACCC
>CALMBF010000114.1 GCA_937860145.1 uncultured Geobacter sp. | reverse complement strand
CTCGTGAGCGCCGGGTCCCCATGACCCCGATCCGCAAGCGGATCGCCGAGCGGCTCATGGTCGCCCGGCAGCAGACCGCCATGCTCACCACCTTCAACGAGGCGGACATGGGGCGGGTCACGGAGCTGCGCAGGAAATACCGTGAGCACTACGAGAAGACCTTCGGCGCCAAGCCCGGGATCATGCCGTTCTTCGTCAAGGCCTGCTGCGAGGCGCTGCGGGAGTTCCCCGCGGTGAACGCCTCCCTCGACGGGAGCGACATCGTCTACCACGACTTCTACGACATCGGCATCGCCATCGGCGGGGAGAAGGGGCTGGTGGTGCCGGTGCTGCGGGATGCGGACCGCCTCCGCTTCCGGGAGATCGACGAGCGGATCGAGGAGTACACCCGCAAGGTCAGGGAGAACCGCCTGACCATCCCCGACCTGGAGGGGGGGACCTTCACCATCTCCAACGGCGGGGTCTACGGCTCGCTCCTCTCCACCCCCATCATCAACCCGCCCCAGAGCGGGGTGCTGGGGATGCACGCCATCCAGGAGCGCCCCGTGGCCCGAGAGGGGGAGGTGACCATCCGCCCCATGATGTACCTGGCCCTCTCCTACGACCACCGGCTCATCGACGGCCGGGAGGCGGTGCAGTTTCTGAAGAGGGTGAAGGAGTTGGTGGAGGAGCCGGAAGAGCTTCTGCTGGAGGGGTAGGGTTTAAAGGCTGAAACATTGACCGCTCGCTCCCTGCGGTCGCTCAAGACGCAAAGGACGCGAAGGAAAGGCTGGGACGGATTGAAAACGACATACAAAGCAATTTTGCTTCTTCTCTGTCTGACAGTAATGAGTGGATGCATGTTCATGGGGGATCGTAAAGTCCACGTATCTGGGACTGTCACTGACGAAGCAGGCCGCCCATTGCAAGGCGCGACCGTCCGATTCCTTGCAGATGTAGAGGAAATTACAAGCGCGAAGGGTGTCTTTCATTTCGGCGGAGTATTCCCTGGAGGACATCTTCCGCTAAAAGTCACAAAGGCGGGATTTAAGCCCTATGAAGGATCGAGTAAGTTTGACTATTACGATGTCACCATATGTCTTGCGCGGGAGACATCGCAGGCGGAAAGCAAGGCAACTTGGAACGTCTTGAAAAAAGACGAACTACAGAACTACCAAAGAAACAGAGAATAACGACATGCCCAACAAGGCCCATGGACACCGACCGACCGAAAAGGCTGGGCGGGTGGGTCATGGCCCTAGCCGTTGTCCCCTTTGCGTGCAGTTCTTTGCGCCCTTTGCGCCTTTGCGGTGAATAAAGCTTTTGGAGATTTTCAACATGACCGATCAAACATACGACCTGATCATCATCGGCGGTGGCCCGGGCGGCTACGTGGCCGCCATCCGCGCCTCCCAGCTGGGGTTCAAGACCGTCGTGGTGGAGGAGCGGGCGACCCTGGGGGGGGTCTGCCTCAACGAGGGGTGCATCCCCAGCAAGGCGCTCCTGGACTCCTCCGAGCAGTTCGCCCTGGCCCGGGACAAGTTCGCCACCCACGGCATCCTCATCGACCCGCCCAGGCTGGACCTCTCCCGGATGCTGGCCCGGAAGGACGACGTGGTGAAGAAGAACACCGACGGCATCGCCTTCCTCTTCAAGAAGAACAAGGTCGACCTGGTGACCGGCACGGGGCGGCTAGGGGGAAAGAGCGGCGAGCTGCAGCAGGTGGCCGTCGCCACGTCCGCCGGTGAACGGCTGCTCTCCGGCAAGCGGGTGCTCCTGGCCACGGGGAGCACGGCCGTGGAGCTCCCCTTCCTCCCCTTCGACGGCGAAAGGGTGGTCTCAGCCCGTGAGGCACTCTCCTTCGCCCGGGTACCCCAGCACCTGGTGGTGATCGGGGCCGGCTACATCGGCCTGGAGCTGGGGTCGGTCTGGCGCCGCCTCGGGGCCCAGGTGACGGTGGTAGAGACCCTGGCCCGGCCGCTCCCCTCCATGGACGGCCAGGCGGCCGACGCTCTGGTGCGGGCGCTGAAGAAACAGGGGATGAAGTTCCTCATGGAGACTAAGGCGACCGGGGGGCGGCGGGAGGGTGAGGGGATGGTCCTCACCGTCGACGGCCCGGCGGGGAGTAGCGAGCTCGCCTGTGACCGGGTGCTGGTGGCCGTGGGGCGAAAGCCTCTCCTGGAGGGGCTCGGCCTGGAAGAGGCTGGCGTCCGCCTGGACGACTGCGCTAGGATCGCGGTCGATGCCGACTACCGGACGTCCGCGGAGAACATCTACGCCATCGGCGACCTGGTCGCCGGCCCCATGCTGGCCCATAAGGCCATGGAGGAGGGGACCGTGGTCGCCGAGCGGCTTGCCGGCCAGGCTTCCGTGGTGGAGTACGAGTATCTCCCCGGGGTCTGCTACACCTGGCCCGAGGCGGCCTCGGTGGGGCGGACGGAGGAGCAGCTCAAGGAGGCCGGGGTCGAGTATGGCGCCGGCCGCTTCAGCTTCCTGGCCAACGGCCGGGCCCGCTGCATGGACGAGACCGACGGCTTTGTCAAGGTGCTGGCGGACAAATCCAGCGGCCGGATCCTCGGGATCCACATCGTCGGCCCCCGGGCCTCGGACCTGATCGCCGAGGCGGTGACCGCCATGACCTACGGCGGGACGGCCGAGGATATGGCCATGACGTTCCACGCCCACCCGACCCTCTCCGAGGCGCTCAAGGAGGCGGCGCTGGATGTTATGGACCGAGCGATTCACTCATGAAAATGACAACTCTGAACCGCAAAGACGCAAAGGACGCAAAGAAAGGCAGCCGATGGATATTTAAGAAGTTGGCAGCAGGATAATCGGTGCAGGAATAAAGGTTCATAGTGCACTTGGCCCTGGTCTGCTGGAATCGGTTTATCAGAGATGTCTTGCGTATGAACTGGGTAAAAGTGGCCTCAAAGTCGCTTGTGAGGTTGTCCTTCCGGTAATTTACCACGAAGTCAGAATTGACGCGGGATATCGCATCGATATGCTGGTTGAAGATCGGATCATCATCGAGAACAAGACCGTTGATACGGTGCAACCAATTCACGAAGCACAAGTGCTTACCTATCTGAAAATGAAAGAGTGCAAGCTCGGTTTCCTCTTTAACTGGAATGTTCCCGTTTTGACAAAAGGTATTCGACGTATCGTTAATAATCTTTAGAGGTTTTCTTTGCGACCCTTGCGTCTTTGCGGTTAATACGGCATGGAGGTTTTATATGGCAAAAAATCTGGCGACGAAGATTCTGGAAGCCCACCTGGTGGAGGGGGAGCTGGTCCCCGGCACGGAGATCGCCCTGAAGATCGATCACTGCCTGCTGCAGGATGCCACCGGCACCATGGCGATGCTGGAGTTCATGGCCATGGGGGTGGACCGGGTCAAGGTGGAGCTGGCGGCCCAGTACATCGACCACAACCTGCTCCAGACCGACAACCGCAACGCCGACGACCATATCTTCCTCATGACAGCCGGGGAGCGGTTCGGCCTCCATGTCTCCAAGCCGGGCAACGGCGTCTCCCACCAGGTGCACCTGGAGCGGTTCGGCGTGCCGGGCAAGACCATGCTGGGGGCCGACTCCCACACCACATCCGCCGCCGGCCTGGGGATGATCGCCATCGGTGCCGGCGGCCTGGATGTCTCCCTGGCCATGGCGGGGCACCCCTTCTATCTCCCCTGCCCGAAGATCTGGGGGGTGAAGCTGACCG
Organism: uncultured Geobacter sp.; assembly: GCA_937860145.1. GTDB lineage: Bacteria > Desulfobacterota > Desulfuromonadia > Geobacterales > DSM-12255 > CALMBF01. The sequence goes on along the minus strand of CALMBF010000114.1, from coordinate 63 downwards.
GGAAGCTGAGCCCCTGGGCTGTCTCTTATACACATCTCCGAGCCCACGAGACCGTACTAGATC
>CALMBF010000113.1 GCA_937860145.1 uncultured Geobacter sp. | reverse complement strand
GGACATCATGGAGGGAGCCGGCTGGAAAAATTTCTGCTACTGGGCACGGGCAGCTCTGCTTGTCCTGCTCCTGGTGACCCTCGGCATCATCGTCTGGCGCAAGGCGCCGCCGGAGCTGTTCGATCCGGCCTGGATCGAAGGGTTTCTGAAGAATGCCGGCTGGCTGGCCCCCCTGATCTTCATGTTTCTCCGGGTCGTCGCCATCGTCGTGACGGTGGTCCCCAACGCCCCACTGGATATTGCCGGGGGGATGCTCTTCGGGCCGTTCTGGGGGACGGTCTATTCCCTCCTCGGCTCCGAGGCGGGGGCGGTTGCCTGCTTCCTCCTCGCCAGGTACCTGGGGAGGGAGGCGATCGCCCATTTCCTGCACCGCGACGTCTTCTTCAGCGACCGGATCGCCCGGCGCCACCTCACCTACATCGTCCTGTTCGCCCGCCTCGAACCGGTCTTCTCCTTTGCCCTCGTCAGCTACGGTGCGGGGCTGACCGGCATGACGCTCCGCGCCTTCGCCCTCGGCACGCTGGTCGGCATGACCCCGGGAACGATCATCCTCAACTACTACGGCAAGAGTTTCTTCACCGGCGGCATCATGCTGCAGATAGCCCTCGGCCTTGCCCTCGTGGTGCTGCTGCTCGTGATCCCGGTCTGGATCAGGCGCAAAAACCCCTGGGGGTGGTATGATAAGATGACCGGCGGCGGAAGGCCGGGCTAGCCCCCGCAGGCCGCCCGCCCTGACCCGCAGACGACGGTGGACGACGGCCTGCTCCACCGTCCAGAGAAGACATCTTCAGCCCCCACGGTTGCCCGGCAACCCCACGAAGGAAGAGCCATGACACTCCCCCCGCAGCTCCGCAGGATATCGGCAAACATCTGGGAACTCCCGGTCACCTACAAGGAGGGGATGCTGGTCCCGGCCCGCATCATCGCCTCCGAGTCCCTCATCGGCGGCATGGAGGCCGGCGTCTTCGACCAGGCCGCCAACGTGGCCTGCCTCCCCGGCATAACCGGCTACTCCTGGTGCATGCCCGACGGCCACTGGGGATACGGGTTCCCCATCGGCGGCGTGGCCGCCATGGACCCGGCAACCGGCGTCATCTCCCCCGGGGGCATCGGCTTCGACATCAACTGCGGCATGCGCCTGGTGCTGACCACCCTGACCGAGGAAGAGGTCCGGCCCCGTATCCGCGACCTGGTGGACCAGCTGTTCAGCGCCATCCCCACGGGGGTCGGCTGTACCGGTTTCGTCCGCTGCTCGAAGCCCAAATTCCGCCAGGTGATCGAGAACGGCTCCCGCTGGTGCCTGCAGAACGGTTACGCCCTCCCCCAGGACCTGGAGCTCACGGAGGAGGGGGGGTGCTTCGCCGGCGCCGACGCCGACCACTGCAGCGACAAGGCGATCGAGCGGGGGTACGACCAGATCGGCACCCTCGGCTCGGGAAACCACTACTGCGAGATCCAGGTGGCCCGGCCTGAGAACATCTTCGACGAGCGGACCGCCCGGGCCTTCGGCATCACGATCCCCAACCAGGTGGTGGTCATGTTCCACTGCGGCAGCCGGGGGTTCGGCCACCAGGTGGCCACCGACTATCTCCAGACCTTCCTCAGGGTCATGACCTCGAAGTACGGCATCAAGCTCTACGACCGGGAACTGGCCTGCGCCCCCTTCTCCTCCCCCGAGGGGCAGGCCTACTTCAGCGCCATGAAGTGCGCGGCCAACATGGGGTTCGCCAACCGCCAGGTGATCCTCCACCGGATCCGGGAGGTCTTTTCCCGTGTCTTCCACCGCTCCCCCGAGGAGCTGGGGATGGAGATGGTCTACGACGTGGCCCACAACACCGCCAAGCTGGAGAATCACCTGGTCGACGGCAGGATGAGGCAGCTGCTGGTGCACCGCAAGGGGGCGACCCGCTCCCTCGGGCCGGGGGCGCCGGGACTCCCCGAACGGTACCGGGAAACGGGCCAGCCGGTCATCATCGGCGGGAGCATGGAGACCGGCTCCTACCTCCTCGCCGGGGAGAGCGGCGCGGCATCGACCTTCTTCACCACCGCCCACGGCAGCGGCCGCACCATGAGCCGCCACCATGCCAAGAAGATGGTCCAGGGGCGAAAGCTCCTGGACGACATGGAACAGCGCGGCATCCACGTCCGCACCGCCTCCTACGGCGGCCTGGCCGAGGAGGCCGGGCTGGCCTACAAGGACATCGACGTCGTGACACGGTCGACCGAGGAGGCCGGGCTGAGCAGGAGGGTCGTCAAGCTCGTCCCCATCGGCAACATCAAGGGGTAGGGATGGGGTACCGGTACCTGGAGGAGATAGCCACGGCGGACGTGGCCTTCGAGGCGTGGGGAGGGACGGGGGAGGAGCTGTTCGTCGCCGCGGCGGACGCACTGCTGGCGACCATGGTCCACTCCCCCGGCGAGGTGGCGCGGGCAGAGGAGCTCACCATCACCCTCGAACACGAGGAGCCGGACCTGCTCCTCTGGACATTCCTGCAGGAGCTGATCTTCCTCAAGGACGCCCGCAGGCTCCTGCTCCATGCCGACACCGTCTCGATTGCCGAGCGGGGCGGAGCCTTCACCCTGGAGGCGCTCCTCCGGGGCGAGGTGATCGACCCGGGCCGGCACCGGCTGCTGGTGGACGTGAAGGCGGCCACCCTCCACCGCCTCAGCCTCACCCGCGGGGAGGACCTCTGGAAGGCAACGGTCGTGCTGGACGTGTAGCGGTGCATCCGCCATGAAGAAACGGCCCCCCCAAAAACCGCCCATCCCCCGGACCGACCGGGAGACGATCCGCCACGCGATCGTCGACCTCCTCAGCGACCGGACCCTGTCGGCACTGCAGATATCCGCCGAAGTCCGCATCCCGGTCAAGGATGTCTACGGTCACCTGGAACATATCCGCCACAGCATCCACGTCTCGGGGGCCGTGCTGCAGCTGACGCCGGCAGAGTGCCGCGCGTGCGGCTTCGTATTCACCAAGCGCGACCGTCTGACCCCTCCCTCGCGGTGCCCGGTCTGCCGCCACGAATCGCTCCTGGAGCCCCTGTTTGCCATCGGATGGCCGCGGGAGAGGCCTTCGGGAGGGGGAGAGGGGTAGGAGCCACCTGCCATGGGAAGAGAAGACCGGATCCGACGGCTCATTGCCCGGGAAGCGGCGCGCCTCATGTACGAGGAGGGGGTCAGCGAGTACCGGGACGCCAAGCGGAAGGCGGCGCGGCGGTTCGGTCCCGAGAAGGCGCTTTCCCTCGGGTCCCACCTCCCCACCAACGCCGAGATCCATGCCGAGCTGGGGAGGCTCATCGGCATCTACGAGGAGGAGGTGCTGCCGGAGCGGCTGCTGCAGCTGCGGCTCAAGGCCCTCGTGACCATGGAGCTGCTGGCCCCGTACCACCCCTACCTGGTCGGTTCGGTCCTCAGCGGCACGGTGACGGAGCGGAGCGACATCGACCTCCACCTCTTCGCCGGGTCGCTGGAAGAGGTGGAGGAGTTCCTGCGCGCACAGGGGATCCCCTGCGAAACGGACGTCGTCACCATCCGCCACGGCGGGAAGTTTTTCGACTACCCCCATCTCTACCTTGACGAAGGGGGGGTCGTCGTCGAGTGCACCGTCTACCCCGTCGAGGACATGCACCGCATCCCGAAGAGCAGCATCACGGGGAGGCCCATGGAGCGGGCCAACAGCACGAGGGTGAAAAAGCTCATCGAGGAGATGGTCCGGCCCTGCTAGCTCCCCGGCTCCAGGACCCTGCCGCCGCATTCGGTACATTCCCAGCCGTATTCCCGGTCCGGAGGGTACCCGAAGAATTCCGTGCCGCTCCAGGCGACCCATTCGAACGTCCGCTCCTCTTCGCAGACCGTACAGTACAGCGAGGTCTTCTCGCCCAGCTTTCTGTCACTCCCCTCCGTCATGGTGCCACCTCCCGTCCCTGTCTCCAGAATCCCTTTGCACCGTCATTTTCCAAGCAGACCTCAATGTTCCACGGCACTAGAATTATAGCCTGTTTATTAAGTTTTCCTACTGCTCTTTATTTGCCGGTTTTACGCGCTACAATTTAGGTTGATGGACGGGAGCGTGGTGAGACGACGGAGAGAGGGTACCCATGACAACGAACCGTGGCCGAAGACGATGAAACGGATGCTCATACGGACACTGACGATGGCCATGGCCATCGCGGCAATTTCAGTAGTCTGGACGGCACGGGGGGGCGCCATGGCAATGACGACGACACCTGGATCTGCGCCGATTATCGTTCAATTGCCCCAGCCCCGCCTTGACAGCGGCACATCCGTTGAAAAGGCGCTCCACGGCAGACGATCGATTCGCGACTACCGGGACGAGCCGCTCACCCTGGCCGAGATCGGCCAGCTCCTCTGGGCAGCCCAGGGTGTGACTGCTCCTGGAGGGTTCCGGACGGCTCCGTCGGCAGGTGCACTCTATCCGCTGGAGCTCTATCTGGCTGCCGGAAATGTTCGGGACCTTGCACCCGGCATTTACCGTTACCGCCCCCATAGCCATACCTTGATACAACTGCTTCCGGGTGACAGGCGCGGTGAACTCTGCTCTGCTGCGCTGCACCAGGAGGCGATACGGAAAGCACCTGCGGCCCTCGTCTTCTCCGCCGTCTTCGCACGGACGACCGGGAAGTATGGGAAGCGAGGTGTCCGTTATGTCCACATGGACCACGGACATGCGGCGGAAAATGTTTACCTGCAGGCGGTTTCTCTTCATCTGGGAACGGTGGTCATCGGCGCTTTTAACGATGCCGCTATTAAAAGGGTCATGAGCATGCACCTCGAAGAAGAGCCACTTTCCATCCTGCCGGTCGGCAGGTTGCGAGGCACTGCTTCGAAAGATTAGCCGTCAGCAAACGAAGACTACGGACGATGGAAGGGATTTCTTGAGACCTCTGGCTTACTGCTCGACGGAGTCCCAGAGCAGAGGCAGGTCCCCCGAGGGTTTGCTCATCTCCTCCGGTAGGTCCCCATCAGCTCACCCTGCGCGACGACGTGCCCCTCCATGGCGGCTAGGAGAGCCGCCTTGCCGGTCGTCGCGGCCAGGTTCAGGGTGGTGTCGAGGGCATAGATCCTGAAAAAGTACCGGTGGACCCCGGAGGGTGGACAGGGGCCACCATACCGATTTCGTTTCCAGTCATTCAGTCCCTGCACTGCCCCGGCGGGGAGGCCGTTCTCCCGGATCTCCCGGGTGTGCGGCGGGATATTCCAGACCACCCAGTGGACCCAGTTCCCAACCGGTGCGTCCGGATCGTCCACGATGAGGGCAAGTGACTGAGCACCTTGCGGTACGTTGCCGATCTGCAGCGGCGGGTTGATATCCTGTCCGTCGCAGGTGTAGCGCCCGGGGATCGCCCCCTTCTGGGCAAATGCGGAACTGGTGATCCTCAGGTCGGCCATTTTCCTCGCCTCCTTTGCCACGATGGTCACCGGCATGAGCACACATGCCGGCAGGACCAGCAGCATCGTCCGTAGCTTCATTGTCTGCCTCCGTTATCGATGTTCTCTCCCCGGAGATCCAAGCCGTCCCCCCTCGTCCCCGACGGGACCGAGAATCCGTGCAAGTTCCCCGGCGTTTTCCGGGGCAAAGCCCTGGGCATCGTTGTTGAAGTAGATGTGCACGTCCCTCCCCCCCGCCAGATATCCCCTTATCCTGCCGGCATCGGCCAACAACTCGGCGCGGGAATAGCACCCTGCGTAGCTGCCGTCCCGGCCGTGCCGACGGAGGTAGACGAACCCGGTCGTCAGCGGCAGTTCCGCGCTAAAATCGGGCCAGTCGGCCATGCAGAGAGCTACGCCGGCCTCACGGCAGAGCGCGACGACCTCTTCGCAGCGCCAGCTTTCGTGCCTGAATTCCAGGGCATTGCGGACGGGATAGGTGGACAGCAGCTCAAGGAACCGCTGCAGACGGCGAATGTTGCAGACAAAGCCGGGGGGGAACTGCCAGATGACCACCCGGAGCTTGCCGCCGAGATGCAAAACCCCCTCGAAGAAGCGCGCAAGCGGCCCCTCGGGATCGGCAAGACTCTTGACATGGGTGATGAACCGGCTCCCCTTGGCGCTGAAGGCAAAACCGGGGGGAGATTCCAGTTGCCAGCGGGCAAAGACCTCCGGTTTCACCAGGCGATAGAAGGTGACATTCAGCTCGACGCTGGTAAACAGCGAGCAGTAGTGCTCGAACCAGCGCTTCTGCGGGAGCGTGTCCGGATAAAAGCTTCCGCGCCAGTGGGGGTAGCTGAACCCGCTGCAGCCGATGAACAGTTCGGGCATTGCCGTTCTCCGCTTGCTCCCGGGGTCTTGTTCACTAGTAAAATTTAATGCATTGCCAGCCGGTGTCAATGGGAGCCGCGATCACCAGAACACCGCAGGTTGCGCTTCCGCCCCCAGCGGCTATACTATCATGCTGAATACACGTTTCCGGAGTCCCCATGTCCCGGTTCGCCAACATGAGCCTGCGCACCAAGTTCGACCTGATCATGTCGCTGCTGCTGATCTGTCTTTTCCTGAGCGCCGCCTACCTTACCTACCGCAAGCAGCAGGCGCTGATCCTCAGCTTCGCCCGGGACAATGCGCGCAACTTCGCCCGCCAGATCATCGAGACCCGGGACTACATGTCGAGCGTCGTCAAGGACGAGCCGGAGACGAACTACAGCCTGGTCCCCCAGGTCGTTGCCACCCGGGTCGCCAAGCGGATTACCTCCGGCAGCCCCTACTATGTCCGCCAGGTCTCCCTCCGTTACCGCAACCCGGAGAACCGCCCCGACGGCTACGAAACCGCCCGACTGCAGGAGTTCGACCGGAAGGGGGGCCGGGAGACATCGAGCCTGGAGACGGTCGACGGCAGGCTGACCTTCCGCTACCTCCAGCCGATGGTCGCCGTGGAATCGTGCCTCGCGTGCCACGGGGAGTACGACAAGGCCCCGGCCTTCGTCCGGGCGCGCTTCCCCCGCGGGCACTACTCCTACGGCTACAGGACCGGCGAGATCATCGGCGCCGTGTCGGTCTCCATCCCCATGGCCGAGCTCTACCGGCAGATCGGCACCAACCTGAAGCAGGACCTGCTGCAGCGCGGCATCATCTTCTTCATCATCATCGTCGTCATGGGGACGATCCTGCGCCGGAGCATCATCGACCCGGTCAAGCAGCTTGCCGACTCCATCACCCGGGTGACCCGGACCGGCTCCTTCAACGAACGGCTCACCCGCACCTCCAACGACGAAATCGGCACCCTCATCGCCCGCTTCAACGAGATGATGGAGGAGCTGGCCCAGAGAAACCAGCAGAGCGCGGAAGCCGATGCCCGCTACCGCTCCTTCATCGAGATCGCCCACTCGGCGGTGGTCACCTGCCTGCCGGACGGCAGGATCATCATCGCCAACCAGAAGGCCGTCGACCTCTTCGGCCTCCCCCGCAAGGAGCTCCTCGGCAGAAACCTGCTGGACTTCATCAGTGGCGGCGTTTCCGGGAAGGAGCTCTTCGCCACCAGCATGGTGGACGGCAAGCTCCGGCCCGACGTGGAGACCTCCCTCCGGACGGTACGGGGTTTCCGGGGCAGAATGATCCGGGTGGAGATGGCCATCGCCGTTTCGGAAAACGAGCAGCAGGTGCTCTTCACCGTCATCCTGCGGGAGCAGCCGCCAGCCTGACCCCCCGCGCCAAACGGGTAGGAGGCGGGGTCACCCCCGCCGTCCTCCCACACCACCGTGCGTACGGTT
>CALMBF010000112.1 GCA_937860145.1 uncultured Geobacter sp. | reverse complement strand
CCCCCAACCCCCGGATCACCTCCGGCGGCATCCTCTCCCCGCCTATGGGGAAGTGGACCAGTGCCCGCTGGGTCTGGGCTCCCCAGTAGGCAGTGGCAGGTACCTCCACCCCTCCCATGCTGTCCGTTTCCACCCGTCTGCTGTCCGTGTCCCCCACGTCGGTCATGCGATCTCCTTCCTTCGAACCTTCAGGGAAGTATACCAGTTGGCAGCGATCCGGCAGGGAGAAATTCCCGGTGCCAAGGATGCCGGAACGGGAACGACGCTGCAGGTCTCAGGGTCTGGCACTGCTGATGCCGGTGATGTACACGGTCAGCTCCCCCGAGGGGCGGCGGATGGTCACTTCGTCGTCGATCCTCTTCTGGAGCAGCGCCTGTCCGACGGGGGAGTCGATGCTGATCCGTCCCTGGTTGACGTCGAACTCGTCGGCCCCCACCAGCTGGTAGCAGCGCTCGTTGCCATCCTCGTCCTCGTAGGTCACCCAGCAGCCGAAGGAGACGGCGCCGGGGTTCGCCGGCGGGGTCGCGACCTTGAGGACCTTGAGCCGTCCCCCCAGGTGTTTCAGCTTGCGGTCGATCTCCCGGAGCCGCTTCTTGCCGTAGATGTACTCGGCATTCTCCGAGCGGTCCCCCTCCGCCGCGGCGTCGGCAACCCCCTGCACCACCTTGGGGCGCTCCACCCGCCAGAGGTGGTCGTATTCGTCCTGCAGACGTTTCAACCCGTCGGCCGTGATCAGGTTCGTCATCATTTTTTCCTTGTCCCGGATTGTCGTTCAGACGCAACGTGATATTGTAGCAGGAGTCGATGGGATCATAAAATGTAAAATTAAAACCGAACCCCCTTCCGCTTCGAGGGGGAAACCATGTATGATCATCCCTGCCGTTCACCGGGCGCCTGCCGGGTGAAATCAGGGTTCGAGGGTACACGCCAATGTCAACGACCAGAAAACAACGCAAGAAAGTCTACAACCCGGCGATCACCGAGCTTCCTCCCCTCTCCATGGATGCCCCCGCGCTGACGGAGGATTTTCGCCGTTACTACACCCACAACCTGGGGCGGGACCGCTATTGCCGCTCGGTGCACTACCAGTACACGGCGCTGGCGCTGACGGTCCGCGACCGGCTCATGGAGCGCTGGAAGAATACCCGCTACGCCTACGAGGAGTCAGACTGCAAGAGGGGGTACTACCTCTCCCTGGAGTTCCTCATGGGGCGTACCCTGGGGAACGCCATGCTGAGCCTGGGGGTGACGGACAAGGCCACCGAGGCGCTGCATGAGCTCGGCCTGGAACTGGAAGACCTGGCCGAGGCCGAGCATGACGCGGGGCTGGGGAACGGCGGCCTGGGGCGGCTGGCGGCCTGTTTCCTCGACAGTTGCGCCACCCTGCAGCTGCCGGTCATGGGGTACGGCATCCGCTACGAATACGGCATGTTCCGCCAGAAAATCGAGGGGGGGTACCAGGTGGAGGAGCCCGACCGCTGGTTGCGGGGGGGGAATCCGTGGGAGATCGAGCGCCCCGAGTACGCCCAGCGGATGATGTACGGCGGCCGGAGCGAGTTCTTCCGGAACGAGCAGGCCCATCGGATCAAGTACGGCGGCCGGAGCGAGTACTTCCGGGACGATTACGGTACCCTGCGCTGCCGGCTGGTGGATACCCAGGATGTGATGGCAATCCCCTACGACATCCCGGTGCCGGGGTACCGGAACGGCACGGTCAACACTCTCCGGCTCTGGAAGGCGGCGGCAACCGACGAGTTCGACCTGAGGGAGTTCAACTCCGGGAGTTACCCGGAGTCCGTGGCGGCCAAGACCGCCGCGGAAAACATCACCATGGTGCTCTACCCCAACGACGCCAGCGAAAACGGCAAGGAGCTCCGCCTGCGCCAGCAGTACTTCCTCGCCTCCGCCAGCCTCCAGGACGTGGCCGCCCGCTGGCGGATCGTGCGCAAGGGGGATTTCTCGGATTTTGCGGAGAAAAACTGCTTCCAGCTGAACGATACCCACCCGAGCTGCGCCGTCCCCGAACTGATGCGGATCCTGCTGGACGAGGAGAAGATGACCTGGGAGGAGGCATGGGATATCACCTGCCGCACCATGGCGTACACCAACCATACCCTCCTGCCGGAGGCGCTGGAAAAGTGGCCGGTGCACCTCTTTCGCCGTCTCCTCCCCCGCATCCTCGACATCATCATGGAGATCAACGCCCGCTTCCTCGCGGAAGTGGCGGCCCACTGGCCCGGCGACATGGAGCGGCAGCGGCGGATGTCCATCATCGAGGAGGGGGAGGTCCAGCAGGTGCGGATGGCCTACCTGGCCATCGTGGCGAGCTTCTCCGTCAACGGCGTGGCCGCGCTCCACTCGCGGCTCCTGGTGGAGGGGCTCTTCCGCGACTTTTATGAACTCTGGCCCCGCAAGTTCAACAACAAGACCAATGGGGTCACCCCCCGGCGCTGGCTCTCCTGGTGCAATCCGGGGCTGCGCAACCTGCTGAACGAGGCTGTCGGGGAGGGGTGGGTGTCGGACCTCCAGCAGATTGCCGCCATCATCCCCCGTGCCGACGACCCGGCGTTCCGCGAGCGGTGGCGGCAGGTGAAGCTGGAGAACAAGGAGCGGGTCGCGGAGCTGGTCCACGAGGAGTGCGGCGTCGTCTTCAATCCCGCGGCCCTTTTCGACGTGCAGGTAAAGCGGATCCACGAGTACAAGCGCCAGCTGCTCAACATCCTCCATGTCATTCATCTCTACGACCGGATCAAGCGGGGTGATACGGAGGGGTGGACGGACCGCTGCGTCCTGATCGGCGGCAAGGCCGCCCCCGGCTACCAGATGGCCAAGCTGATCATCAAGCTGGTCAACAACGTGGCCCAGGTGGTCAATGGGGACCCCTCGGTCGGGGAGCGCCTCAAGGTGGTCTTCCTCCCCAACTACCGGGTAACGGCCATGGAGATCATCTGCCCCGGCACCGATCTGTCCGAGCAGATCTCCACTGCCGGCAAGGAGGCCTCGGGCACGGGGAACATGAAGTTCATGATGAACGGCGCCATTACCATCGGCACCCTGGACGGGGCGAACATCGAGATTCGCGAGGAGGTCGGGGACGACAACTTCTTCATGTTCGGCCTGACCGCGGAGGAGGTCGAGGCGACCCGGCATCGCTATGACCCCTCGGGGATCGTCGCCCGCGATGAAAACCTCGGGCGGGTGATGAACCTGCTCCGGAGCGGCCACTTCAACCTCTTCGAGCCCGGGCTGTTCGATCCCATCATCGCGTCCATCCTCAGTCCCCACGACCCCTGGCTGACCGCAGCCGATTTCCCCTCCTACGTCGCAACCCAGCAGAGGGTGGCCGAGGCCTACCGGGACCAGGAGCGTTGGACCCGGATGAGCATCGTCAACAGCGCGCGGAGCGGCCGCTTTTCCACCGACAGGACCATCGGGGAGTACAACGCCGACATCTGGAAGCTGGATCGGATCCCGGTCAAGCCGGTAACGGCGGGTAGGGAGTGATGGGAGGGGTGTTCAGTCATCTGCGCCGGCGGTTCATCGCCGGCCTCTTCGTGGTGGTCCCCTTCGGGATCACCATCTTCATTCTCAAGTTTCTCTTCAACTTCGCCGACGGCATCCTTGGCTCCTGGCTCGACGGCCTCCTGACCGCGGTCACGGGCCGGGAGAGCCATCTCCCCGGTCTGGGGATGCTCACCGGCGCGATCATCATCTACCTGGCCGGGGTGCTGGCCACCAATGTCCTGGGGAACCGTTTCCTGCAGTGGGGGGACGGGCTCCTGGCGCGGATCCCCCTGGTGAAGTCCATCTACACCTCGAGCAAGCAGCTGACCAAGGTGTTCCAGGAGGGGAAGAGCTCGTACCGGCGGGCCGTGTTCGTCGAGTGGCCCCGGCCGGGGGTGAAGGCGGTCGGTTTCGTCGCCGCAGAAGTGGAGCGTGACGGGGAGCGGTTCGTGGTCGTCTATGTCCCCACCATGCCCAACCCCACCTCCGGGTTTGCCCTCTTCTTCCGGGAGGAGGAGGTGTCGGAGTGCGGGATGAGCGTGGAAGAGGCGGTCAAGTTCGTGGTCTCCGGCGGGGTGGTCGTCCCCTGAGCTCGATGGCCCTCAGGCAACGGGTCCTCCCGGCCGTTCCCGACAGCAGTGGAACTTTTTTTGCACTGCGAACGGAAGCGGGGAGGAGAGCGGTACGGGTCAGGCGAGGACGGCGCGGACAAGCCGGCGAATATCCTTGTGTTCCCCCTCGGCCGACGAGATGGCGTCGAGCCGGTCGGCCAAGCTCATTAGCGACGTGAGGTGTCTTTTGGCGTCCCCGCGGCTGCCGGCGATGGCTTCGGCCGTCATGCAGACGATGGAGATCGGCAGGCCGCTCCGGTAGGCCTGCACCAGGCGATCGATTTCGATCCGTTTCTGTTCTTCGCTCCAGGTCTTGTAGACGTCAGCGCCGATACTGTTCAGCATGCATCACTCCTTCAAGATATCCGACATGGATTGTAAAATGTTCCGGGAGGGTTATGAAAAAAATACTTCTTGTTAATGCGTCCCGCTACTTCATTGCCGAAGGGAAGAGCCTTCTCGACAGGAAGGATTTCCAGGTCTTCATGGCGTCGTCGGTCATGCAGGCCCTGCAGATTCACCGCCAGGAGCGGGTCAACCTGATCGTCACCGACCTGCACCTCCCCGAGATGGGGGGCGACGTTCTCTGCAGCCGTGTCCGCCAGGAGACCGACGTGAGAGGGGTCTCCATCATCCTCATCTGCCACGACGTGCCGGACGACCTGGACCGGGCCGCCCGGAGCGGGGCCAATGTCTGCCTGAAAAAGCCGTTCGCCCCCAAGACCCTCCTGGACCAGGTGGAGAAGCTTCTGGCGATCTGCATCAGGCGCGGCTACCGGGTGCTCCTCCGGGCCAAGGTCAAGGGGGCGATGGAGGACGGGGTGTTTTTCTGCACCTCCCAGAACCTGAGCGTTTCCGGCATCCTCATCGAAACGGAGCGGGAGCTCAAGCAGGGGGATGGGCTCAGCTGCTCGTTCTATCTCCCCGGGGGGTCCCACATCGTCGCCGACGGTGAAGTGGCCCGCGTCGTCCGCCAGCCCGAGGGGAAACATCACATCGGCGTCAGTTTTATCGACCTCGCCCCGGAGTACCGCCGGGAGATAGAGGAGTTCATCGCCGACAACATCGCCGCCGAGGAGGCGGCCGAACTCCACCGGGGGAGCGTGGTCACTTTGCCAGGTGCGCTATCAGCGCCTCGGTAACATCCTGCACATCGACGTTGTTCCCCAGGTAGAGCAGTTCGTTTTTCGTCACGATAACCGAGAACCCGTTGGCGGCCCCGTATTCGGCGGCCGCCTTTTCTATCTTCCCTGAGATCTCCTTCAGCAGCTCCTCCTGCAGCGGCTTCAGCTCCTTGTCGGCCTTGGCCAGCAGCTTGCGGAGTTCGTCGACTTTTTTCTCGTACTCCCTGATCTTGGCCGCCCGCTGCTCCGGGGTGTAGCCGGGGAGCTTGGCTTCGAGGGTCGCCTTCTGCTTTTCCAGCAGTTTCTGCTTGGTGTCTATCTGCGCCTTGAGCTTGTCCGCCTTGGCCTCGAAGCGGGCCTTGGCGGCCTTGCCCAGGTCCGATTTCTCGGCGATCTTCGCCATGTCCGCATACCCCACCTTCAGGGAGGGGGCCGGCGGTGCCTCGCTCTTCTTCTCGCCGGGACCTGCCGGTGCGGCAACGGCAGGGGTGGCGGGGGCCGGCGCGGTTTCCGCCGGGGCAGGTACCGGCATGGTGCAGAGCAGCAGGGCGGCTGCTAACGTCATGATGCGGCAGGTGTTCAGCATCGCTAGACCTCTTCGTGGTAGGTGGGATGACAGCAGGATGGCAGAGGATAGCGTGTTTGACCGGCTACGGCAAGAATCTTTCCGCCGCGGTTGACTAACCGGCGGAAAACGTGGAAGATGGCGGAAAACGACCGGAACAAGGAGCCTGCATGGGCACTGCACGGCGGAAAGTCGGCCCGGAGTCGGCGCGGATGGTGGAACTGGGCCACCCATGGATCATTGCCGACGCCTACACGAAAAAGTGGTCGGCCGGCACTGCCGGCGACCTGGTGGAGCTTGAGGACCCGGGGGGGCGGTTCCTCGCCACGGCGCTGCTCGACCCTTCCGAGCGGATCGTGGCCCGGATACTCTCCCGGCACACGATGCGCCTGGACCTGGGGTGGGTGAAGGGGCGCCTGGCAGCGGCCGTCGCCCTGCGCAGGGACCACGGCACCCTGGGGGATACGGACGCGTACCGCCTGGTCAACGGCGAGGGGGACGGGATGCCGGGACTCACCGTGGACCGCTACGGCGAGTACCTCATGGTGCAGCTCTACGGGAGCGCCTGGCGGCCCCACCTCCCCCTGGTGACCCGGGGGCTGGCTGAGCTCCTCTCCCCCACGGGGATCTACGAAAAGAGCCGGCCCCAGAAGACGCGGGAACTGGAGGCGAAGGGTGAGGGGAAGAGCTACGGCAGGCTGCTCCACGGCACGCCGGTGCAGGGGCGGCTCCGGGTACGGGAGAACGGTCTCGCGTTCCTCGTCAGCCTGGAGAAGGGGCTGGATACCGGCCTGTTCCCCGACCAGCGCCGGAACCGCCGCGACCTGATGGCGCGGGCGGCGGGGAAGCGGGTGCTGAACCTCTTCTCCTACACCGGGGCCTTCTCCGTTGCCGCCGCTGTTGCCGGTGCGGCCCGGGTGACCAGCGTGGACGTCTCCCCCGCCTACACCGACTGGGCGAAAGAAAACTTTGCCGCGAACCGGCTCAATCCGGCCCGCCACGACTTCATCGTCGGCGACTGCCTCGACACCCTGGCCGACCTGAAGCGCTCCAAGGGGCGCTTCGACATCATCATCATGGACCCCCCCTCCTTCTCCACCACGGCGAAGAGCCGTTTCACCACCCGGGGGGGAACCTCCGACCTGGTGGCCGCCGCCCTGCCGCTCTTGGACGAGGGGGGGCTGCTGCTTTGCTCCTCCAACCACCAGAAGGTGGACATCGCCGACTATCTCAAGGAACTGCGCCGCGGCGCCCTCCAGGCGGGGTGCGGGCTGCAGGTGGTCTCCCTCGCCGGTCAGCCGGAGGATTTCCCCTACCCCGTGACCTTTCCCGAAGGTCGCTATCTCAAGTTCGTCACCTGTGTCAAAAGCGGAGGGTAACGCGATGAAAGAGAGGATCATCACGGAGATCAGGGAGTTCGTGGCAAGCGCCCAGGCTGATGTTGCCCGTTACCCCACCGGGCCGTACTTCGACGAGCCCCTCGTCGGGTTCGCCGCCATGGATGACCCCCTCTTTGCCGACTACAAGCGGATCATCGGCGACTTCCACCTCACCCCTGCCGAGCTGTGTGCCGCGGCGTTCGGTGCCCCTCCCCGCGCCGGCACGGTCATCAGCTGGATCCTCCCCATCACCGGGGAGGTGCGGCGGAGCAACAGACTGGAAAACGAGTTCCCGTCGCGGCAGTGGTCCCTCACCCGCACCCACGGGGAGGCGCTCAACGGCGAGGTGCGCCGGTACCTCGTCTCCCTGCTGGCGCAGGAGGGGTACCAGGCCCTCGCCCCCCAGTACTCCCCCCTCTGGAAGGAGCTGGCCGACACCCCCGTGGGGAGGGCCTCCACCTGGTCCGAGCGCCACGCCGCCTACGCCGCCGGGCTCGGCACCTTCAGCCTGAACGACGCCCTGATCACGGCCAAGGGGATCGCCCACCGCTGCGGCAGCGTCATCACGGACCTGGTGCTGGAGCCGACCCCACGGGACGGCTGCGGCCACGGCGACAACTGCCTCTACCTCCGCGAGGGGAGCTGCGGCGCCTGCATCGGCCGCTGCCCGGTGGGGGCGATCTCCTTTGCCGGGCACGACAAGGCCCGCTGCTGCGCCTATGTCTACGGTACGGTGCCGGAGGCGGTGGGGAAAGCGTACGGCGTCCCCTACACCGGCTGCGGCCTCTGCCAGACGCGGGTGCCGTGCGAGGGCGGCATCCCCCGGGGGAGAGGGTAGCAGGGGGACGGCCTTGCTCACAGGGCGTGGAGCGGTGCCGGCCGGGCCAGCATCTCCACCATCTCCCCGTGGATCAGGCCGTTGCTCGCCAGGATCCGGTGATCGTAGACCGAGTACTCCCCCCCGTCGAAGCTCGTCACCATCCCCCCCGCTTCCCGCACCAGGAGCTGGCCGGCCGCCACGTCCCAC
>CALMBF010000111.1 GCA_937860145.1 uncultured Geobacter sp. | reverse complement strand
GCCTTCACCGTGTTCGCCGTGAGGTTCTCCGCCGAAAGCGTCACATCTCCGCCGCCCGTGAGCGTGACCTGAGTTCCGCTCTCGATTTCGGCCGTTGTCTTCACTTCTGTGACATTCAGAGCCAGAGCTCCGGCGACCGCCGTATTGGCGGCGCTGGCTCCGGATGTCGCCGTTGCGGAGGAATTATGGGAAGGAGAGGCTCCTCCCGTTTCGGCGGCAAGCCCCGCCGAAACGCTGACCCCTCCTGCGGTGACGGCGCCGCTTCCCCCGAGGTAGGCGCGGTTGCTCACCTTGGCGAGGTTGATCGCCACCGCCGCGCCGGTACCGACGGCGCCGCTGCCAACGGTGCTGCCGTCGGCCAGGGCGGAAGCGTCGGTTTTGTCCAGGGAGGCTATCGACAGGAACCCCGCCGCAGTGACCGTGCCGCTAGTGTCGATATAGGCACCGGTGCTGCTGCCATGCAGGTCCGTGACGGCTACGGCTGCGGCAAAGGTGACACTCCCCTCACTGGTCTCAGCCTGGTAGTCTGACAGGGTCTGCTCAGCCTTGGTGGCCCCGCCTGTGGACGAGGCGCCGCCGGAGGAGGCTTTCGCTTCGGTCTTGATATTGTCGAGCTTGGCGGCGGTCACCGCCACGTTACCGGCCGCCACAATCCGGGCGTTGCCGTCGAGACAGGCCCTGGTATCGCCCGTGACCACGGCCACGGCCGACGTTGCCCCGCCGCTTCCAGGCTCAACGTCGGCAACCGTGGTGACATTCCGTGTATTCCCGGCACCAATGAGAAGGTTTCCGCCCACATCGAGAACGGTGCTGCCGCCGACATGGACCACGGCGGTGCTATCGACAACCGAAGTGGCCACGGCACCGTCTACTGCGGTATCGATGACCGACGACAGGGCTTTTGCCGTTGCATTGGTGGTAACCGTCGATGTTGCCGTCAGTTTCACATCGCCGGCGGCGGTGAGGATGGAGCCTCCCGAGATCATGATGTCTGCGTCGGCGTTGACGGCAATTACGGCCACGGGGAGCGGCAGCGCCATTGCGGAGACACTCGCGCTGGCAGTCAGGGTGATGCTATCGGCTGTCAGGTGGGCATCGGAGATCGTTATATGCGACTGGGCATCGCCAGTGGTGCTGTTATCAACGGAGACGGCGGTCAAGACGAGGCCACCTGTGGCGGTCAGCGAGACCCCGCTGTTGATGGCAATGTTTTCCGCAAACAGGGAGATTTCACCAGCAATGATGGAGACACCGCTGTTGATGACCAGGCGGTCATAGCCGGCGCCGTCAAGCAGGCTGAAGTTGCCGGCAAACCCCTGATCAAAGCCGAGGATGGTGATGACGTCGTCGCCGGCGCCAAGGTCGACGGTCAGCCCGTCGGCAACGCTGAAGGTGGTCCAGTTGAAGCCGGCGTCGAGGCTGTAGCGCATCAGGCCGTCGGCGGCCGTGCTGTCGTCATCCACCCACAATTGGTCGTTGCCGTTTGTCGCAAAGAGGCCGCTCAGCAAATGCGAATAGCCGGTCGAGTTCAGGGCTCTGGTCTCGATCAGCCCGTCAACCGCTTCCAGTTCCCAGTCACCACCCATGGCGGTGCCGCCGGTGCTGTCGCCGGAGGCAGCCACATCGAGGCTGGTGGCGTCGGCCATTTTCCGGACAAACGCAACTCCCGTCTCACCGTTGGCGATGTCGCAGCCGTACAGAAGCACATCACCGCCGACAACAAGATGCTGCTTCCAGGAGGCAAGTTGCGCACTCTTCTGGTCGAGATCATCCGCCCCGATGAGATTTCCGCCAACCCGCATGAAGCCGGTGCTGCCGTGGGAAATGATGTGAACTGCGCCGATCTCCTGCTCTTTCGACAGGATGTCGGTGATCTGGTCTATACCGTCCTTTTGGCTGTCAAGGATGTAAACGTCAAACGCGGGCTTCGTGAGATCGCTCCCGGCTTCAGCGAACGACCGCGCCGTATCCGGCCCCGAACCGGGTCCGAACACGTTGACCGATGAGGCATCTTTGGTAATGGCATCGACAAGTTTCTGGTAGTCGGCAACCGCCGGATCGATGATAACGAGCTGTTTTCCAGGCTGGCAGGATACGTTCCGAGCATAAAGGATATCTGCGGGCAGGGTATTTGCTGAGATCGCGGACCCCCCGGCAGCAATGGCCGGCAGGGCGTCCGCGCCGGCGACCATCGGCGGGAGAAGATCTGTATTGCTTGACGCGGGAGTGAAAATCTGCTGAGGAGGGACAAGCGTGTCTCCGGAGAGCAGCAGCCTGCTCTCCAGCGTTTCGAAATGCACCTGCCGGTGCTCATTCACCCTGGCGGGAGGAGTTTTCTGTCCGCCCGCCTTCCTGCTGATCGCCCGCAAAAACTTGCGCCGCATGCTCATGACACGCGCCTCCCCGCCAGCAATTTACCGAAGCAACTCGTTGACCCGCGCGATATCGCCCTCGCCCAACATCCCAGCCACGTGCCGCAACCGCATGGTCCCGAGAATAAAATCATGCCGTGCCTGGCTATATTCCCTTTTGTATTTGTAGAGATCCTGGGTCGCATCAAGAATAGCCAGGCCGATCATCATGCCTGACCGGACACCTTCCTCCTTGGCTGAAAGAACCAGTTGCTGGGCCTCCACCGATTTTTTCATCGCCATAAAGCGGTTGATGGCACTCAACACGGAATTCTGCAGCGAACGTGCCTTGCGCTCCGCCTCACGCGTAACCTTAACAACGCCTTCCCGGTCTGCGGCTTCGAGGCTCGCGGCCTCACGCGTTTTCGAGACCGTGAGTCCGCCTTCGTACAACGGCAGCAACAGCTTCACACCAACGTTGTAGACAGCCGTATTGCTGCCTCCGCCGTAGAATGAATCGGTCGCATCCTGCCAGGCATAATCCGCCACCAAATCAACCGTTGGATAATGAGCCGCCTGCTGGCGTCTGGTCTCAACCTCGGAAACTTCGGATTTATACTTCTGAATAGAGACATCGAGATTCCCCTCCACTGCCGCATCAACCCAGTTGGCAGCATTATCCGGCAGAGGGGGCTCCAGCGGAATTTCCTCCTGCAACACCTTGATCTCCCCCACCGGTACAGCGCATATCTCTGTTAAAGCCTCTTTTGCATCGTTGAGGGCAAATTCAACCTCGCCCCTCTGGGCCGTGACCACCGCCAGGCGAGCCTCACTGTCATACCGGTCCATGATTGGCGCCAGACCTCTGTCAGTTCGCTCCCGCGCCCTCTCGTAATGGGAGGTCAGGGCGGCCTCCTCAGCCATGACTTCGGCAAGCTTTTCCTGCATCGCCAGCACTTCCACATAGGCCTCGACGACTCTCAGCATCAGGTCCTGCCTGGCCTTCTCCAGTTCAGAGTCCGCCTGCTTCAGCACCGATTTTGACTGACTGACGGCAAGAAAGGAGGAATACCTGAAAATTGGTTGCGTGAGCGCGGCGCCGTATGACTCGGTTTCGTAATCGGCCGTACCTTCTTCGTAAACCGTATTTTCCGAGCTAATGACGTCCTGATAGTTCTTGTTGTAGCTGAGGAATGCATTTACCTGGGGGAGGAGCCCGGCATATGCCTGTTGCAAACTCTCCTTGTTCGCCTGATTTTCGAATTGCGCCGAGCGCAACGTGGGGTCATTTGCCAAGGCAGCCTTGTAATAAAACATCAGGTCCTGAACTTCCGCCCGCACCGTCCCTGGCAGCACGCACCAGGTGAAAATAACCAGGGTGAGTGCGATACACCTCCCAGACAATCTGCACATACATTACCTCCACTTACATTGCGACCTGGGTATACCTGCCATCATCCTTTACCGCAGCCATGCACCGATCCCGTGACTTTTTGCCGGCATGTCTGATCCGACCAGCGACCGTGCGCACAACTCGCTGGTCATAGAATTCCAGCCTGCGACTATAGCTCATGGCCACCCCACAGATCACCCACAGATTTGGAGAATCTTCAATATTTTTATGTTTTTTCAGGTGAGGAGGCGGGGGGACGCTTTGCCCCCGACGGGAGAGGGGAACGCTAACCGGATTTGTGGATAATGGCTTTATACAGGGCGGTGGTCTCCGATGATGGGGCGACTCCAAGATCGTCGCGAAGCTTGTCACTGCAGCGACTGTATGTTCTGACGGCGGCAGCATCGTTGCCAAGCCTGCGCTGGCAGGTCATCAACCCGCGATAGAATGGCTCAGCAAGGTCGTCGGCATCGATCCCCCTGGAATAATAGTCGGCGGCCAGTTCCCATTCTCCAGCCCTTTCATAATGGCGGCCGACCGCTTCAATAACCCTGCAGAGCCTTTTCACCTGATTTTCTCTCCGTTCCATAACCCAGACAGCATTCTGCGATACGGAGAGGAAGGGACCCTTGTGCAGGTCGATAGCCTTGTCGCACAGCCTTCTCAACTGTTCGGGCGAGGCTTTCTGACTCACCTTAAAGAGCGAATCAAGCGCCAGGGTATCCACCCAGCAGTAAAGGGGGTTCAGGGTCAATTGCCGCGCCTGGTATATGATGCGATCTTCGCCGCCGATTAGTTTGCGCAGGCGACCGAGTGTGGTCTCGAATGATTTGTTGGCCTGATCACCGTCGGCAGCGGGCCAGAGCACGTCGCTGACCAGGTCCCGCGGCACCCTCCGGCTGCCATAAGCTATCAGAACTTTAAGCAGCTCCAGCGGCTTGGCCTGCTCCTTGCCCGAAAAAGTCAGCGGCACCTCGTCGAGCAGGACCTCGAATCTTCCGTGAGTATAAATTTTCACGGGATAGGGCCACCCCTCGCGAGTGGCCGCCAGAAATTCTTCATCGGCTTCTGTCTCCGGAGGGGTGAGTCTGAGCGCTCTGATCAACCGCTGCACATAGCCGGTCTCGATATTTTCCTCCAGGGCCCGCGCGAACAGGCGCCGCACCACCGCTGGCTGGTAAAACTCCAAGTGCACATACCCTTTCGCCCGCCCCAGGGAAAGCCACCGGTGCAGAGCAAGCAGCCCCTCCGCCTCTTTCCCCTCCTCAAGCGAAAACCACGCTCCCAGCAGATGGCAGTACCACTCCATGACCTGGCTCTTCATGGAGAGACTGACGTGGCGCGCGGTGGACAGGTGACCGTGTGCCTCTTCGCCCCTCCCCTGCAGGAAATCGACCTGAGCCGCGCCGAGATGCCAGAGTACGCGATAATACGGGGTTCCCATCTGCTCCATCGCGGGATATGCGGTTCTCAAGTGTTCCTCCGCGCGGGACAGTCGATTGTCCAACAAGGAGTACCAGGCGGAGTTCACCTGATAAAAGAAGACGGTGAGAGGACTTTCGGCTCCCATAAGAGCCTGGCCCTGCCGCTTAAGCGCCGCCGCCGCGTCCCCCTGTCTGCCGTTTACCATCTCTATGGCCGCCAGGAAGCTCCACATCAGTGAGTCATACAGATGAATTCCGTACCGTTCCGCCAGTTCCAACCCCTCGGCAAGCACCTGCATGGCCACGGCATACTCCGCGACCACCCACTTCTGAATCCCCGTCATCAGCTTGATGCGGATGGCCGCGAAGGGCGATGCGCGGTACTGAAGAACCTCTTCCGCAGCACGCTCGAGCAGGACGGCATTCCGATCATAATCCCCTGTCCACAGGTAGTAGACGCTCATGCAAAATACTGTGTCCATCCGGATTTCGAAAGAAGGACGCTCCTGCAGAAGCGCCAGCACCTTTTGCAACCACGACTCGATCAGAAAGGCCTGGTCCGTTTTCCGCAGGGTGAGGCAGAGGAGGATTCTGGATGACGCGACCAATTCATCTTCAAAGGACGCGAACGTAGGATAATCGGCCCGCAGAACCTCCACGTCGGCAAGACAGTCATCCAGAAAGCACCAGCCATCACTGAAGACGTGGGTATCGACGACTCCCGCCCAGGAAAGATAGATACCGGAGCGGTCGCCATTCACCCTGAACGTGGAAAGAGCCTGTCCGAGAAGCGCCCTGGTCCGCGGGAGATCTAGAGGAAATGAGCTGAGTCCGCTCCAGTAGAGCAACCATGGGTCCTGCTGCAGGTGTTCATCCGGGAAGCATGACAGCCACTTGGCCAGCGTCGCGTTTCTTCCTTGCAGCAAGAGTTCCCGGGCATGAGCCTTCACGATGCGGGCTAAGCCAGCGACATCCCCGGCACTACAATACATCTCGGCGGAATCCTCGATCTTCCCTTCCTGCTCCAGCAACTCCGCCGCCATTAGTCGAAGAGAGATCAGTTCGTCAGGGCGATAAATCTCCCGCGTTTTGCTTAACAGAAACTCCCGGAACAACGGGTGATACTGGTACTCCTGCCCGGCGCCTTGAAGCCTGTCGGTAAAGAAATGACGCATGTTCAGAACCGAAAGAATGCGGTCCGCATCATCGGTGCCGCTCAGCAGTCCAGCCGACTTCACCGTCATGGTCGGCAAAAAGGACGTCTTGAGCAAAAACTCTTGTACTTTGGCATCAACCCGGGGAAAGGTCTCCAAAGCAAAGTAATCGAAAAGCACCGCGTATGAGAGCCCCGGCCCGGCCTCAAGGCCCTCATCCGTAAGCCGGCTGTGCTCCAGGGCCAGCACGATCCCTGCCGCCCATCCGCGCATCCGGCCATGTATTGCGGCGATCCCCGCCGGTTCCATTTGCGGCAGGCGGGCATGGATCAGCGAACGGCTCTCCTCGAGAGTAAATCTGACCTCGTTGAAATCTAGAATTTCCATCTTGCCGTTGACATGCTGCCGGGCCAGAGCTTTCGGCGGAGCCTCGCGACTCATCACCACGAAACACACCCCTGGAGGGATCTGGTCGAGCCCGGCGGCCAGCGTTTCATGGAGAGGAGCTGCGACCGGCACCTCATGATAATCATCGAGGATGATCGTGAAGGGATGCTCTTGGGAAGAGTGGTTTATCCCAGCGTAAAATGCCTCAAAAAAACGCCGGGTAAACGTAGGGATATCGCCAAGGAATTCATGGGTCAGCAGGGGGAGTGGCCCGTTGCCGGCCGGCAGGGCCTGCGCTGCGGCCAGCCCCAGGTAATAGAAAAACGTCGCAAGTTCAGCATCGCCGGCATCACACCGATACCAGATGCCAGCGAGTCGTCGGTCGTCAAGGTAGCTGGCAACCAACGTGGATTTGCCGGAACCTCCTGGCGCCATAACCCAGACCGCAGGCTTGCCGATCCGGTCATCAATCCTTGCAAAAAGCCGGTCTCGCTGCACGACCCCGGTGACAGACGGGCGCATTATCTTGGCGGGAGGGGAATTGGTGATCATATGTGCCGGCTGCAGGCGGCGAGCATCGCGTCGATGTTCCGTCGGGCTTCGGCTTCCGGTGTTGGTGGCAAAAAGACCCCCTGGAAAGCAACACGGCACGCGCCGATTGACGAAGCGCCCCTCGAACCAAGATGAATCACAGGCCGAACCAGCCGAAAACAGGACGCCAATCGCTCAAGACTAATGATTTATAGGGGTTCGGTCAAGGAGAAGCGGACGAACCGAGTAGCAGTCAACGCTACACTGTCGAATTCGATGAACCCCAACGCCGTCGCCAAAGTTGACTCCCGCTCCCCCACCGAGACCATCGAGAACGTCGCCGCGCAAGAAAGAATTTTTGAAGAGACATTGAGGAAATTGATCATTCATCAATTTAAATAACGGCGGCTGCTATTTAGCGGTCGCCGTTTAATTCTAGCACCTAATAATCTCATCTCACACGGAATTTCATGGGGTTTATTCACATGCCCTATTTTTCATAGTAATCCTCATCTTCATAAAATTCTGGATCGTTTTCGTCATATTCCTCGGTCTCCCATTCTGAAATATCATCGAGTGTAATTTCTGAAGCGTTTAAATAGACATAAATGTATTCTAGCCCGCCGATCACCTTGAATCGCTGGATGTCTGAGCCAATTCGCCAGCGAAGGATCGCTAGTGCTGCTTCTGGGGTGTTCGCATCGACGCGCGCACAAAGCCCCATCGGTCCTTCGTCACTATCTGCAACATTAAACAAGTAGCTAAACTTTGGCATATTTGCCTCCTTGAGGTGGTGTGTGTTCACCTCATTTCGGTAGACATGCGTGATTATTTAGACCCCTTTTAAAAATATGTCCTTCGTAACCGATTAAAACATCACCAACATATGCAATATAGCGCCTCCGATCACAGAGCCCCCCAACAATAATAAACGATTCGCCATCGTTGCCGCTTTCTTCACCGACAACCCACTCTCCACGTGTGTGCATGATCAGACCTCCTTATGTTGCATTTAAACAACTCATCGGTATGCACACTTGAAGATTTATGGCACTTACGTGATGCATGAAAAATTTTGGTTTAAAAGTTGGCCTCTATCCTGAGAAGCCCCCCTAAAACTTAAACCAGCACATGCCGATGATGTCATATCAATCTGGATAAGGAGATTTGGCATGCTGAAAATGAACGCGCAGGAACAATTCATCTCAGAATTTTTCCGTGTCCATCACATTGGTAATGCGACTGTTACAAGTTACACTGTCCATGAATTGGAAGCTGCAATCTGGGGATTGATTTTTGGAAAACTATTAAAAAATGTAGCGTTTATTTTTGAAGAGCGAGGAGAAATTACATGTAAGGATTTTATTGCCACGGCCCAGAAAAGAGTTAGACGAAACAGAAAATCGAAGAGAATGCATTCACAACATGTCGCCGCAGAGTGTTCTGACAATAAAAGGGCGTTAAAGAATATTAAAATCATAACGTCTTTGAGTGAAACAAATTTGAGAAGTTTTGATTACTTGAGAATTTATGAGAAGGAAACCGCTTTTGTTGCTGAGATTAACCTGAATGAACTTGACCCTGTCGCGTGGGCTAATCTAATCACTAGCAGCGTAAAAGCTGTAGCTGATGGGCAGAAACGAAACGATCCCAAGCACAACGACATAATGACGATGTTCAGATTATGTCTTTATGAAGAAGATTGCTAACACATAAACATGGTGGAGACAAAAACAGCCTGGCTAAATATAAGATTGCGGCTAAAGTAGTGCATCATACTGAAAGCGTGTGATGCTCTCAGAAAGGCACTGGCTTCCTTTGATTTTTTAAACATGCGGACACCCGCCAACTTCTGACTAAAAAGTTGGCAGGTGTTTCGACATGAGAACATGGTAGGCTTTGTTCAGGGCGCTTCGATGGCTTCAACGTTGCCAGTTATTTGAGACAGAGCCACAAGAAGTTTGTCACACATTTGCTGCAATGCTCCTTCTTTCGCAATAGACGCCGCGCGTTCTTCGGAAACGCGATAGAGTTCTTGCTCAAGCCGGCATTTCTCATCAATTAGAGTGGCGTTCGCGGCTGACATCTCGGTCAACTTTACTGATTGCTCGCCGACGTTTTTATGAAGCGCACTTAACTGCTCATCGAGATCAGTAACCTTTTTTTCGATTTTTGACTTTTCGTCCTCAATTTCGTTGAGCATAATAACAGCTTCATCACGTTGTGAACGCGCGCGATCTAGAGCCTGCTTACCCTCCTCGTTTGCGTTTCTGATTGCCTTGGCGATCCCTACCTTGAGTGACCTGAGAAGATCTGCGCTAATTTCCGGTGACGCAGCTTCAATCTCTTCGCGTTCAAGCCATTCAGTCAGCAAAACGTGCACAGTCGACATTGAACCGCCCGTGCGGATGAGAATATTCCTGGCTGTAACCTTCTCGCCTTCTTCGCGGAGTCGAATGATGACCTCACCGACTTCGTCAAGTGTGATGACCTGCTACCCGAATTTCGGGCCATTGGATCTGTTAGGTTTGGCCATCTCG
>CALMBF010000110.1 GCA_937860145.1 uncultured Geobacter sp. | reverse complement strand
AGTCCAAGAAATCTATTTACGCCTCAATTGGTTTTGGGCAACAGGCCGTCAACACGAGACATTTAGGAGCAAAAGGGGACGTTGTTGATTCAGTTGACTTACTATACTCTTCGGTGAATTCGAATTGCAAGTGCACCACGTGAAGATTGAGTAAGACCTTAAGGCGTGTGCGGTAGATGAGCACTATAAGCGGTGGGCCAGTCGGTTATGTACCGAGTGGCCCATATTTTTTAGGAATCTGTCGGTTATCTCTGGTTATGAGGTTATGGACAGTTAGTCGGCCGGGAGTGCATCCGGGTGCAGTTCATGCTCAGCCAGGGTGAGGATCTCGCGGTAGATGGCGATCAGGACGCTCAGGTCGCACCATTTCCTGATGACGAGTCGGACGATGCTCCAGCCGTGGACAAGGGCGCCGGAGAGGAGGAAGATGCCGAGGTAGGCTTCATCCGGTTCGAGGGTCATCAGCCCGCCGAAGATGGCCATGGAGACCGCGGTGGCGAAGAAGGCGAGCTCCGGTCCCTTGAGGGGGTTGATCATGACCCGGAAAAAGTCGATGTAGTAGTTGACCACCCGGGAGGTCTTTTCCATGAACTCCGCCAGTTCCTTCCCCTGGTAGCGCAGATGGGCGTAGGAGAGGAACCGCTCGCCGGCCTCTTTTGCACCCCGTACCATCCGTTCCCGTACATATCGATCGATCGCTTCGTCAACAGGATGAGTTTCCATGGAGCACCTCCAGCAGGTGAAACTTCTGCATATAACAATGCAAGATGGATACCGGGCAGGGGAGCCGTTTCGGGACGGGAAGCGGGGCGCTGGTGAACAAATATGAGGCAACGGGGGGGAGGGCAGCTTCCTATTTGTGCAGCGTCGAGGGGTGGTGGCCGGAGCGGCGACGGACGGCGTGGTGTCCGGTATCGCATGACTCGTTTCTCTCCATGGTTCTATTGTGCCACGTTGTCCCATTAAGTAAAGGGGAGAGTTTGGGTGGACCTCGTGCCGGGTGATGTGGTGCCTGGCCGTTGAAGATGAGCGTGCCCCCTGGTGGGACCTGCAATTTTTCCTTGCCTTTGATGGTGGTTTTCCGGCTTAATGCTGCAGCCGGCAGCACCTGAGGGACTGCCGGCCGATACTGCCATGAAGAGGGTTTTACTGATGCACAAGTTACTGGTTTTCGTCTTTATTCTGGTCCTGCCGTCCCTTGCCGCGGCCGAGAGGCCGTTCGGCGAGCTGCTGGCGGATGCCGAGGGGGGCGGGCGGGCCGCCATGCTGGCCACGGGGCTGGCATACTATCGGGGCGAGGGGGTCGAACAGGACTGCTACGAGGGGCGGCGCTGGCTGAAACGGGCTGCCGAGGAGGGTGAAATCGAGGCCTTCTACGTCCTGGGCACCATGGATGACGAGGGGCGCTGCGGCATCGCCCAGGCGGACAGCGCCGTGGAGTTCTACCGCCAGGCGGCGGACAAGGGGCATGCCGGGGCCCGGTACCGCCTTGGCGAACTCTATCGCACCGGCCGGGGGGTGGAGCCGGATGCGGCCAGGGCATACCAGCTGCTGGCCGCCGCTGCCGGGCAGGGGGAGCCCCGGGCGTTCTGTGCCCTGGCACGGCTCTATGCCCGGGGAAGCGGTGTCCAGGCCAGCCGCCAGAAGGCGCTCCGCTGGCTGCGCAAGGGGCTGGGCTCCCAGGACGGTGAGGCTGTCGACGTCTGCCGCGAGGTTCAGGCGGAGACGGGGCTCTAGGGCAGGTCTGCATCCGGCGGGGTTTCGGTAGCTGCCGCCAGATATCACGTAATCAGGAGGTCGTATGGGTACGCCATCGTTTTCACGCACCATTACCGTCGAGCGGAGCAGTTCCATGGCTGCCGTGTATGGCTGGATGGCGGTCGGCCTGGCGCTCACCGCCCTGGTCTCCACGACCGTCGTCGGTTCGCCGGAGCTGTTCCGGGCGCTGTTCGGGAACCGGGCGCTGTTCTTCGGGATGATCCTGGCCGAGTTCGGCCTGGTCTTTGCCATCAGCGGGTTCGCCATCAGGATGGGGGCCGCGGTTGCGGCACCGCTCTTCCTGCTCTACTCCGCACTCAACGGGGTCACCATTTCGGGGATCTTCCTCGTCTACACCGGCCAGTCCATCGCGTCGGCCTTTATCTCCACCGCCGGCACCTTCGCGGTGATGAGCGTCTACGGCCTGACGACCAAGAAGGATCTCTCCTCCCTCGGTTCCTTCTGCTTCATGGGGCTGGTGGGGATCGTCATCGCCTCGGTCGTCAATATCTTCCTCCACTCTCCCCTGGTCCAGTTCGTGGTCAGCGGCATCGGGCTGATCGTCTTCATCGGGCTGACCGCCTACGATACCCAGAAGCTCAAGGGGGCAAGCGGCGGCGCCGCGGTGGCCGGGGCGCTGGCCCTCTACCTGGACTTCGTCAACATGTTCCTCTTCATCCTGCAGCTGTTCGGCGGTCGCCGGGACTAGGCCATGACCTCCCCCCCTGAAAGCACACCCGTTGCCGAGCGGCTGGCCAGGATGGTCAGCCGCTTTGCTGTTGCGGCCCAGGCGCACCAGCGTTCGCTGGACGTGATGGACGAGGCGGGGGCGGCGGCCCATGTCCGGGTGCTCCACGGCCTGTACGCGGCCATCGTCCGCGAGGGTGAGAGGGGGGAAGAGGCGTTTTTGCTGCTGCTTGAGAGCGACAATGACGTGGTGGCGGGGATGGCGGCGGTCTTCACGCTCCAGAGTGCCACGGAGCGCGCCCTCGTGGTGCTGCGCCGGCTGGCGGCAGGGGAGGGGTTGCTCGGTTTCCGGGCCCGGTATGCCCTGGAGCGCTGGGAGAAGGGGGAGTGGCAGCAGCCCTGACGAGCGTCGGCTGGAGCTGCCCGGGTCGCCCCCGGCGGCTCATTCCATGCCGTAGAGTTTCTTGTACAGCTCGGCCGTTGCCAGGACCTTTTTCACGTAGTCCCGGGTTTCACCGAAGGGGATGCTCTCGACGAATTCGTCCTCGGCAAGGCCGGCGTAGCTCTTCAGCCAGCGGTTGACATTGTGGCCGCCGGCGTTGTAGGAGGCGATGACCGCCACCAGGTTCCCCTGGTACTGGACGAGCAGGTCCTTGAGGTGCCTGGTGCCGAGGCGGATGTTCAGGTCCGGATCGTAGAGCCTCTCGGCGGTGAACTCCTTGTTCTTGAGCATCTTCGCCGCGGTATCCGGCATGAGCTGCATCAGCCCCCGGGCCCCCACCGGGGAGGTCGCGCCCGGGTTGAAGCTGCTCTCCGAGCGCATCACCGCATAGGCGAGGCTGGGGGAGACCCCGGCTGTGGAGGCATGGGTGGTCACCAGGTCGCCGAATGCCCTGGGGTAGAGGACCGACCAGGCGATTTTCCCCTCCTGGCCGTTCTTTTTGAGCTGCGCCGGGGTGAAGAGCCCCATGGCGCCGGTGTAGTTGCCGGTTTCCAGGTAGAGGCGGGCGAGGGCCGAGTCCCCCCTGGACCGGTTGTTTTTCTTCTTCGCCACGGCAAGCTCCCGGGAGGCATCGTCGATCAGGCCGAGGGCGATGAGCGCCTTGACCCGTTCGTACCCCTCCGCTGTCGGGAGGAGGTCGATCGGCTCACCCGACAGCCTGGGGAGGCTTTCTTCTGCGGGGGGAGTGTTCCCCTGCCTGAGGCGCAGGGCGTAAAACCCGAAGGGATACTCCCTTGCCAGCATGGCGTGACTCTCTTTCGCCCCGGCCAGGTCGCCGGTGGCGACCTGGGTCCGCCCCAGCCAGTAGAGGGCCCGCTCGCGGTAGTCCTCGCTGGCGGTCAGCTTGCTGAACTGTTCGCCGGCCAGGGGGTAGTTGCCCGACAGGTAGCTGTTCCAGCCCAGTTCCCAGGTGGCCCGCTGTTTCAGGCGGGTGGCGGGGTAATCCGCCAGCAGCTTGGTCAGCACCGTCGCCGCTTCGCCCGGCTTGCGCTGGAACTTGCGCACAAAGGCGGCATCCAGCAGGGCATCGTCAGCCTCGCTGCTCTCGGGGAAGAGTTCGCTGACCCGCGTGTAGGCGGCATACGCCTCCTCATCCTGCCCCTTCTTCTCCAGTGTCCTGGCCAGGAGATGGGACGCTTCCGCCTTGATCTCCCGCTTGGGCTCCCTGGCGACCAGCTCTGCCAGGAGCTGTTCCGCCTCCCCGTAGCGCCGGCTCTTGATGAGGCACTGGCCGATCTTCAGGGCGAGCCTGTCGTTGAACTCCTTCTTCTCGTCCCGGGTGTCGATGGCGCGGAACGCCTTCAGTGCCTGGTCGTAGCGGCGCTGGTCGTAGAGCGCCACGCCCCGCTTGAACAGTTCCTGGGTGGTGTAGGGGGGGATGACGCCGCCGAGGGGGGCGAGCCGCTTGAGCTCCTCTTCTGCCCGTGTCGCCTGGGGGGAGGCGGGGTTGTTCAGCCAGATGGTGCGGAGCATGGCAGCCGCACCGGTGAGGTCGCCCCGGCGTTCACGGCAGAGGGCGATCTGGGAGGATGCCTGCAGGGCGTCACTCCCCGAGGCGTATTTTTCCACGAACTTGAGGTATGCAGCTTCGGCCCCCGGGTACTCCCCGCAGGCAAGGAGCAGGTCACCCTGCTGCAGCAGGCTCCTGCGGGCCAGGGATGAATCGGGGTACTCCCTGACCAGGAGCCGGTTCACGACCAGGGCCTCTTCCGGTTTTCCCAGTTTCACCAGTGCCTGCATCTGGTAGTACAGTGCGTAGTCAGCCAGCAGGGGGTACCCCTTGGCCGCCTTCCCCAGGAGGGTGGCGGCAGTGGCGGCATTGCCGCTCTTCAGCTCGGCCACCCCCTGGAGCAGTTCCCTCTTGCCGTTCTCCACGGATTCGGCCGCGGCCCGTGCGGCACTGCTGTAGTTCTTCTGCTTCATCTGCACCGCGGCCACCGTCAGTGCCTGGTCATGGCGCTGTGCCGTTTCGGCGGCATGGAGGGGGAGGGCGAAGAGGACGGCAGCGGCGACGGGGGGGATGATACGCAGGTACATCGGGACTCCTTAGCGAGATCGTTACAACATGGTATACTAACGCGAGCCGTCGCGTTATGGCAAAGATATTTTCAGTCCCTGCGCCCCGATACCTTCGGGGGGAGAGCGGACGACAAGGAGCCGGAGGAATCCGGAACAGATGGGAAAATTACAGAAACATGGCAGAAAGAAGGGCCCCCACCAGGGGGAGACGCTCACGGGCCGCCTGACGGTTCACCGTGACGGTTACGGTTTCGTCACCCCCGAATCGGGAGGGGACGATGTCTTCATCCCGGCCCGCTACCTGCGCGGCAATCTTCACGGCGACAGGGTGGAGGTTGCCCTGGAGCGGAGCTGTCTCTTATACACATCTGACGCTGCCGACGAATAGAG
>CALMBF010000109.1 GCA_937860145.1 uncultured Geobacter sp. | reverse complement strand
CCCCGGGTCCTCCTGGCCGGGCTGGGGATGGGGATCACCCTCCGGGGGGCCCTGGACACCCTCCCCCCCGACGCGGTCGTGGAGGTGGCCGAGCTGAACCCGGTCGTGGCCGACTGGTGTCGGGGACCCCTGGCCCCCCTCACCGGCGGGGCGGTGTCCGACCCCCGGGTGCGGCTGGAGCTCTGCGACGTCACGGTCAAGATCAGGAGCGCCGCCACCCGGGGCGGCGCCTCCCGCTACGGGGCCATCGTCCTCGACCTCTACCGGGGACCCCACCCCCGCACCGACAAGACGGGCGACCCCTTCTACGGCAGCCGGGCCATCGCGGCCATGCGGGACGCCCTCCTCCCCGGCGGCACCCTGGCGGTCTGGGGGGAGCAGTACGACGAGGGGTACGTGGGTCGGCTGGAAAAGGCCGGTTTCGACGTGGTCGTCAAGCGCCCCGGCAAGGGGGGGCTGAAGATGGCGGTCTTCCTCGCCCGGCTCCCCTGAGGGGACACGGTGCAGAAAACCCGAAGCTAGCTGTTGAGTTTTGCGGCGAAATGGGGTACAAAGGCAGGACTCCGGTTGCGGAGTGCGCGGAACCGACAATCGAATACGGAGAGGTGTCCGAGTGGCTGAAGGTGCCTGACTCGAAATCAGGTGTGGGGCAACCCACCGGGGGTTCGACTCCCTCCCTCTCCGCCATATGAAAACAGGGGGTCAGCCGAAAGGTCGACCCCCTGTTTTTTGCCCGGGCCGTTCGGAAACCTCGATTCATTAAAATCCACTCCTGAGCAACTTTTCCTCTTATATCCATTGCGGGACAACCGTATACATTGTAACTAACGCCTGTGAAATTAACGGATTTCCTCAGGGGTAAGTTATAATGAAAATTAGTTCGAAGCTGACGTTCCTCTCTGTCGCCTCCGTGGCAGCCGCCATCGCCATCACCACGATCTTTATCCTGTATGAAGTCCGCCTGGAGGCGACGCGCCAGGCAAACCTCGCCCAGGAGGGGCGGCTCAAGACCTTCTGGCAGCTCCTGAAGAACAAGGGGGAGGATTTCCGCGTGGAGGGGGGGCGCCTCTATGCCGGCGACTATGTCACCAACGGCAACTACGAGCTGCCCGACACGATCAAGGAGATCTTCGGCGGCACCGCGACCATCTTCATGGGCGACACCCGCGTCTCCACCAACGTCATCAAGGAGGATGGGAGCCGGGCCGTGGGGACCAGGCTCCAGGGGCCGGCCCACGACGCCATCTTCAAGGAGCACCGGCCCTACCGGGGGGAGACGGTCATCCTGGATGTCCCCTATTTCACCGCCTACGATCCGATCCTGAACGCACGGGGCGAGACCATCGGCGTGCTCTACGTCGGGGTGAAGAAGAGCGAGTTCTTCGCCACCTACGACAGCCTCACGGGCAAGGTCGTCGCCATTGCCGCCCTCCTCGTCGTCATGTTCGCCCTGGCGACGGCCGTCATCACCCGCAGGACGATGCGCCCCCTGGAGAACCTGACCCGGGTCGCGCGGCGCATCGCCGCGGGGAACCTGGACGAAGAGGTGAGGGTGGAGAGCCGGGACGAGATCGGCACCCTGGCCGAGGCCTTCAACACCATGACCACGGTCATCGTCAGGAACCTGAAGTCGGAGATCGACAAGAGCGCCCGCCTCATGGCCTCCATCAAGGAGGCCATCGTCCACCTTTCCAGCTCCGCCAACGAGATGATGGCCATCAGCGTGCAGCAGTCGTCCAGCGCCGGCGAGCAGGCGGTGGCGGTCCAGGAGGTGACCACCACCGCGGAGGAGATCGCCATCACCGCCAAGCAGATCACCGGCAACGCCCGGTCCGTGGCGGCCATCGCCGACTCCACCAGCACCAGCTGCCATGTCGGCACCGGCGAGGTGAGCAACGCCATCGAGGGGATGGCGGTCCTCAAGAACCAGGTCCGGAGCATCGCCGAGAGCATGCTCACCCTGGGGGACAATAGCCAGAAGATCGGCGGCATCGTGGAGATCATCGACGAGATCAGCGACCAGACCAACCTCCTGGCCCTGAACGCGGCCATCGAGGCGGCCGGCGCCGGCCAGGCGGGGAAACGCTTCGCCATCGTCGCCCAGGAGGTGCGG
>CALMBF010000108.1 GCA_937860145.1 uncultured Geobacter sp. | reverse complement strand
GTAGAGGGGGACGGGGAGGTCGAGGCCGAGATCGGCCGCTTCGAGGAAGGCACCCTCACGGTCGGGCGGGCGGTGCGGCGGGAAGAGGATCGGCTCCGCGGGCAGCCGCCGCAGCAGGTGACAGATGCCGGGATTGCCGGCGGCGGCGGCGGCGGAGACGGCGCTACGCGAAAGACCGGCGGTGGCGAGGAGTTCGGCGATGAGTTCCTCGACCCCCTCGGCCAGCAGCCGCTGCAGCCGCGCCCCCTCCCCATGCAGCGCCGCCTCCAGCCGGCGGATGATGTCGCTCCCCTGCACGCCTTGGGGGTTGGAGCGCTTCGCCTCGGCCAGTATCTGCCCCTGCCGGCCGAGGAGACGCCCGGCCAAGGTGGTCGTACCGAGGTCGAGGGCAACTAAGGACTCAAACATCGGCATGATATCAGACAAATATCATCCGGCGAAAAATCATATTTTAGGAGCCAGGAGGAAAGCCCACGGCAATTCCCCTACCACTCGATAATTTACAGTTAGATATCTGTAAAAATCGCTATTTTCATCAATAGGCGGAGAGAGGAGAATAAATGTATTTTTGTTCTTTTCCAAGGCAACTATCAATTCGTCTAACTGTTCCTTGGTGTTCCACTCCGGATAAGCAAAACCATCGAATTTAGTTGGATTCTTTCGCTGCGTCCAAAAGTTGTATATCGAGTTATATCCTGTGCAGAAAAGATAGTCATTCGCCCCAACTTTATTCTCTATCAGGTCAATTGTAGCCTGAATCAATTTATCTTTTCCCTTCGCTGACACATAAATAGTTCCGCCACTTCCATGGATCAAAACCTTACCATCTTCGTTAATTCTCCCAAGAACCCTCGCTGGGAAAACGATCCCAGAAAAAACGACTAACATGATGATTGCAAGCGAAAGCATACGATTGAACATTAATCTATGTTCAAGCATCCGCCCCAATGCCCAAGAAATAGCCACAATCAGCATGGGAGCCGCGAGAATGATATATGTTTGAGAAAATCGATGCAAACAACCCCCGATGAAAGCAATTACTCCAGCGCACAACAATCCCAACTTTTCGCTTGAATCCCACCTTTTCAGATAAGCCATAAATAAAACAATAGTTGCAACGAATGGGATTACAGCAATAATGATTGCAAAAATTGCGAACGCAATACCGTACAATGGGTCAGTCGTAAAAATTTTTGCCCATGCAGACGTGCCAATTAAGTTTACACCAAAATCAGTGAAGCTTGCCTCATTCCAATAGGCAGATTTATACCGCGTAATTGGGAATATCACAAATTCATAAAATAAGTCAGATAAGCTTACATGTGGCAGCATATAAAAACAAAACGCAAAGACCACAACCGCTATTCCGGACATCCAGCTAATTAAAAGTTTTTTTCTGAAAATATTGTCTTTTATAAATGGAAAAAAAATAAACAAAAGTGCAATTATCAAATATGCGCCCTGATCCTGCATCGTAAATGCAGCAAGTGAAGCACAAATACCAGAAAAGAAACCTGTCAATAAAGATTTTTTAGTCAACCCTTTCGCCATAAACAAGAGTGAAATTAATTGAAGTATCGAAATGAGCCAATGGTGACTAGGAAAAGGCCAATACAAAACGCCATAAGGTACCAGAAACGAAACAAGTACACACTTTGCAATCGTGCTATTTGTGTATTGATTCAGCAATCTTTCTGATGCAAATACCAATAATATTGCATATATTGCTGTCAAAATTCGTTCAGCAAAAAAATTTACACCTAAAACATGGAACATCAAAACAGTTGGGAAATATGAAAACGGGGGGAGACTCAGAAAATAATCTTTTACAGGAATCTGACCTTCATAAATCCTCCAAGCTGTTGACAGAGCCAGCCCCTCATCACCATGAACATACCCATAATCATACATATAAACCAAATGATACAGACCCAGAACAAGGATCACAATAAACACAGCAACGCCTGCAATGTTTATAGTTCTAACGTATCCGCTGCTCATGCGACCTCACAAGAACCAGAATAGATAGTCGTCCCTGAAAAAGTCCACCTTTGACTTCAGGCAACCTGAAACCGACCTTATCTCGGGAAAAGCATCAAGTTCCGCAGTACACCCGCGGCACCCGCTTGCTGACCTGGCAGAAGACCTCGTAGGAGATGGTGCCAATGCGGGCCGCCCACTCGTCGGCGGTAATGCAGTTGCCGTTGTCGCGACCGAGGAGGGTGACCGGGTCGCCGACGGCGACGCCGGGGATGTCGGTGACGTCGAGCAGGGTCCAGTCCATGCAGACCGTCCCCGCCACGGGCGCCCGCCGGCCGCGGATCAGCACCTCCCCCTTGCAGGTGAGGTGCCGGCTGTAGCCGTCGGCATAGCCGACGGGGATGGCGGCCAGGACCGTCGGCCGCCCGGCGCGGAAGCGGTGGGCATAGGAGACGCCGGTCCCGGCCGGAACGGTCTTGACCTGAACGACGCTGGTGCGGAAGCTCATCACCGGCCGCAGGTCGAGGCGGCCGGCGAACTCCCCGGATGGTAGGCCGCCGTAGAGGAAGATCCCGGGCCGCACCATGTTGCACTCGGGGACGTCGCGGGAGAAGAGGGCGGCGCTGTTGGCCAGATGGGTGAGGGCCGGGGCGAAGCCGGCGCCGCGCACCTGCGCCAGGCAGTCGCGGTAGCGCTGCAACTGCTCGCCGGTGAAGGGATGCTCGATCTCGTCGGCGAGGGCAAGGTGGGTGATCACCCCCTCCATGGCCAGCCCCTTGAGCGCGGCCAGTTCGCCGAGGACGGCGCCGAGCTCTTCGGGGCGGAAGCCGACCCGTCCCATCCCGGTGTCGAGCTTGAGATGGTAGGGCTGGATGCGGCCGGCGGCCCGGGCGCCGGCGTCGAGACGGCGCGCCGCCTCCAGGTCGAAGAGGCAAGGGACGAGGCGATGCGCGAAGATCTCCTCCTCCTGCCCCGGATAGATGCCGCCGAGGACCAGCACCGGCCGCTCGATGCCTGCCCGACGCAGCTCGACCCCCTCCTCGAC
>CALMBF010000107.1 GCA_937860145.1 uncultured Geobacter sp. | reverse complement strand
CTCATCAGCGCCTTCCTCGTTCCCCTCTGGCTGCTGATGAAGAAGGCCGGCGGCGCCGGCCTCCTCCCCCAGATCGAGTACGGCGGCCTCCTCTCCGGCGTCATGGAGGGGCGGGTCTCCGCCGCCGCCGGCGGGCAGCTCTCCGGCGCCGACCTCGAGGAGGCGCGGCGGGCCCTCCTCCCCTGGGGGAGCGGCGGCGGCATCTACCAGTTCCTCGCCCTGGTCTTCACCCTGATGGTCGGCACCGCCGGCCTGCCCCACATCCTGATGCGCTTCTACACGGTGAAGAGCGAGCAGGTGGCGCGGCTGTCGGTCCTCTGGGGGCTCTTCTTCATCGGCCTGCTCTACTGGTCCTCCCCGGTCTACGCCACCCTCGGCAAGTTCTGGAACCCCCTGGGCGGCCGGGAGGTCGCCGACGTCATCATCCTCTCGGCCCCCGAGCGCGCCGGTCTTGGCCAGCCCTTCCTCGGCTACCTCGCCGCCGGGGCGCTCGCCGCCGGCATCTCCACCGTCGCCGGGCTGCTGGTGGCCGGGGCGGCGGCGGTGGCCCACGACTGGTACGCCACCGTCCTGCGCCCGGAGAGCTCCGACGAGCAGCGGCTCTTCGTCGGCCGCGTCCTCACCGCCGTCCTCTGCTTCGTCGTCATCCTCACCGCCCTCGAGCCTCCCGCCCTCATCGCCCAGATGGTCGCCATGGCCTTCGCCCTGGCCGGCAACACCATCTTCCCCGCCTGCCTGCTGGCGGTCTGGTACTCGCGTGCGAACCGGTACGGGGCGCTGGCGGGGATGGTCTTCGGCCTGGTGGCGACGCTCCTCGCCATGGTCGGCTGGATCGCCCAAATCCCTTTCTTCGGCGACAACGGCCTGCTCCCGGCCACCTCCTCCTCCCTCATCGTCGCCCCCCTGGCGCTGGCGATCAACGTCATCGTCTCCAACATCACCCACGACAAGATCGACGAGGAATCGGCGGCAAGGTCCGACCGCGTCCTGCGCCGGCTGCACCAGCTCCCCGAGCCGACCGGCGCAGGCGACGCCGCAGAGCCCTGAGCACAGAGCAGCCTCAGACCTCAAGCAGGCACGGCTTTTCCTTGCCGGGTCGCGACGGGGCGAATTCCGCCGTCAGGATCGATTGGACAAACACTTTTTATAAATTTATCTAGTTGAATTTAAACTGTTTTCCGTATAAAGTTGCAAACATGAAAAAAATACGGAAAAAATACCATTGGATCGATATCGGTGAAGATGCCAGGCGCCAATATGTCGACGCTCAGGCAACGTTCACGGCCTGGGAAGATGCTCGAAAAGCTGCCTCCGAAGTGCGTGGCGGCATGTATTGGAAGCGACAAGGAGAAACGGAATACCTGATTCGGACTTCGCCCAGCAACGCTCAAAAAAGCATAGGTCCTCGCTCCGAGAAGATGGAACAGATCTACCAAGATTTCACTGCAAGAAAAGCCGGGGCAGAGCAAAGGCTCGCAGAGCTCACCAGCGCTCTTGAGCGACAACAGCGAATGAACCGAGCGCTTTTTGTAGGCCGGGCACCTCGCATCCTCATCGACATTCTCAACAGGCTCGCCAAAGAGGGCCTTTCGGAGTATTTCACCGTCATTGGCACTCACGCACTCTACGCTTATGAAGCTGCGGCAGGCGTTGGATTTGGAGAAACGGCGGCATTGGCAACTCAGGACATCGACCTTCTTCTGGATACCCGGAGGCGCCTGAGCTTTGTCTCACAGATGACCAGCTTGGGTACGTCCATGTTGAAGCTGATCCAAAAGGTGGATTCCACCTTCAGAATTCGCGACGACCAGAAATGCACTGCCGTCAACAGCAAGGGCTTTGAAGTCGATATCATCAGAAGGGAGCCGAAAGACGGAGATCCCCACCCTCTGCGGCTGACCGATGAGGATGATGATTTTTATGCAATACCGGCACGTAATGCGGGTCTGCTTCTCGATGGGCCTCGTTTTTCGGCGATGATCGTCTCCACGACCGGCCACATGGCAAGGATGAACACTATTTCTCCGGCCGCCTTCGTCAGGTTCAAGAGATGGATGGCTGAACAGCCTGACCGGGATCCCATGAAGCGCCGAAGAGACATCCTTCAAGCAAATATGGTCGAAGAACTGCTCGTCGAATACCTCCCCCACCTCCAGCAATAAGGCTTTGCCATTAACCTCCGACGACGCCCTCGAGCCCTGAGCAGAAGTTGTTGGAGAGGGTGAGGGGAAGCGAAAAGAGGCTGTAGACCTTAACCGGACACGGCGTTC
Source organism: uncultured Geobacter sp. (assembly GCA_937860145.1). Taxonomy (GTDB): domain Bacteria; phylum Desulfobacterota; class Desulfuromonadia; order Geobacterales; family DSM-12255; genus CALMBF01. The sequence goes on along the minus strand of CALMBF010000107.1, from coordinate 3,205 downwards.
CGTGCCGGGTCGCGATTGGGCGGATTCCGCTGGCGGGAACGATGGCGCAGGCGGGAGAATGGCAGGAGTTGCGGTTGGATGTGAAAAGCCCGCGGAGAGCGGGCTTTCTTTATTTGAAACGGTGGAAGAGCGCCGGAAAACGCCAACGCAGGCGGGAGTTCCGGGGACAGAGTTCCGACAGAGTTCCGGGGACAGACAGAGTTCCGAGTTCCGAGTTCCGGGGACAGTATATGCAACTAGGCCACGCAAGTTTCAGTTAGATATACTGTCCCCGGAACTGCACCCAGGAAGAGGATATACCGAGCAGCAATCGGTTTTCCTTCCTCTGGAATTGCCCACTTGCCTGTCAGTTTATGTTCGTGGAGATCGTCGTAAAGCGGCCAAGCTCCGTTGTAGAACACCTCGCATACACCAGCATCTTTGCTTTTTTTCAGCCTGTCTTCAAATTGGTCGTTCGAAATTTGCCCGCATATCAGGTGCCGGAAGTTCTCAGCGAGTATGTCTCTTGCTTTTCTGTCTATCATTCTTTACTCACTCAACGGGGCCGGAAATCACCGGCGGTTTTTAGGCCGGTGTATTTACGTGGTTATACGTTTTCCTTGTCCTTTACTCCATTGATCGCGCTTAACAAGTCTTCTCTGGTGACAACGAGTTCACATAGTTTTCTCTGTTTCTCGTTTTTGTCGAATGTCATGACCTCCAGAAAGATAAACTCTCCGCCTCCGTAGTGTCCGGCAGACTCAGCGGGGAATTTGAGCCAACGCTCCGAAACCTGACAAGGAACGGCACCTTTACCGAGTTTGTTTTTTAGTCTTGTCATTGAATTTATTGGTATTTTTACAACTTTCTTTTCCATGAGGTCTCCTATGTTTATCTGTGAAGTTACTTGTGAGTGTGGGAATAATGTGAATGTCCACGCTACAGACTCAAAGCGGTATTTCTGGGCGGAATGTGTTCATTGCGGGTTATTTTTCCGCGACACCTCAAAACGCGGGATTGTCGCCAATATCAAACAACATCCGTCTCTTGCTGAGATAGATTCTTAATTTCTTTCGTCGTATAACGGTGTGGGGGCGCACCAGCGGCGCAGATTTATCGCGCCGACTGTGTGCCGCCTCCTTGTTAGCTGCTCATGAATCATATTTCTAGTCATATTTCTAGTACGGTGGAAAATCTGAAATGATGATCCCCATTTGTTCAATTGCAGTGTTAATCAGTTCACCAGTCGGGCATTGATCACCAAGCCCCATATATTTAATGACTTTTAGGTCATCTTCTTCGGAGCAAACAACGTCAAAATATTGCAGCAAATCATTGATAGCTTGCCTAATATTGCTTTTTGAAAAGAGTCGACTCCCCCAAGCTTTGTTTTTCACCTTTACAAAGAACTTTGAATCGAAATCTTTATCGCCTACCTGATAATCAGGCATAAATAGGATGTGCTCTTGGATCCAGTCCAAAGCATTTGATTTCCTGATGCCGAAATATGGATGCGAATAAGGTATTTTTGTCTTAAGTTCGAAAAATGATGGAGTTCCAACAAGGTTCGCTTGGATACCTCCTCGTACAGGGAGGTAAAGAAACATCAAATATTCTTTCCCATCCTTTGAGACCTTTACTTCACCACCGCCATAATCAACACCCAATTGTGAAGATAGCTCACGTAACTCTTCTAGCGCGTTAGGTTCAGTGCTTGGATCGTTCATTTCCATCCTCTTATTTCAGCTAACTCGTTATTGACCAGTTTCCGTATATAAGTAATTTATTTCCTATATAGGTAATTTATTGCCTATATAAGCAAGTCGCCGAGTTACCTATATGAGTAACTTTTTGATCAACGGTTCAGTTCCGCCAGTCGCTCCACCAACGGAGTCCCCTTGATCGACCCAAAGCGGACGTACCAGAGCTTCTGCTCACCGTCCCACCGCGCACGCAGGGCGCGCAGTTGCTCCCGCAACTCCTTCTCGCCGTAGTCGACCCGGACCGGCACCAGATCGCTGTCCCGGAAGCGCGGCTTGGTAAGCGGCTTTTCGTCGACAATGATCTCGACGGTCTTGATTTTCACCCCGCGGGTCTCGTCGAACCGGTAGCGAACGCAGAGCAGCCTGTCCCCGTACTGGTCCACCAGCCGCTTGGTGCCGTCCTGCCCCGGCTGCAGATGGGCATAGGCTTTCATTTCCCCGAGCATGCGCCCCCCCCTCCCGGAAAACATCCCGGCCAATGTAACTCAGTTGCCGTGCAGTAAGAATGCGCCTTATTGAATCCCTTTAACCCTGCGAAGTCAAGAGCTTCCACGTCCGCCCCCCCTCTGCTGACGCCACCGCCCCTCCGGGATTAAACTGTAAGGAGAAGAAAACTTACCCGGGGAAGGGGAGTGGCGATATGAGACGATACATGACGATGCTGGCGCTGCTCGCCGCCGTCGTTGGCTTCGCCGGCGCGGCCCTCGCCGAGGAGACGAAGCCGGCCGGGACGACCGAGCCGACAGTGGCGGAACAGAAAGACTCGCGCAAACCGGTGGACAACATCATCCGCGTGGAGACGGTGGAGGACTACTGGTGGCACGTCTACAACTACGATCCTTCCGTGCACTACGACGTGGCGCCGTGGCTCTACGATTCCTTCAATCTGTCGCGGGAGAGCGGCGACAACGGCAAGGACTAGCGGAACAGCCGTGGCGACTAATAGTCCCCTCTCCCTCGGGGAGAGGGCCAGGGTGAGGGGGAAACCGCGGTTATCAACTCCAAGGACCACCCCTCACCCGCCCTTCGGGCACCCTCTCCCAATGGGAGAGGGGATGCCTGAAGATCGACGCTAATCAAGAACCGTTTTGCGCCGCGGGCCTTTGCTGCTAGAATGACGGCATTCCATCCGCAGCCTCCCGAGGGGGAGGCTTTTTCGCGGCGCTGCCGCCCTCTTCCGACCGGACCGTGACCGATGAGCGCCATCAGGCACCTGCACGACACCGAGCCCTTCAGCACCCTCCCCGAGCAGGTCTTCCAGACGCTCAGCGCCGCCGTCACCGAGCGCCGCTACCCCGCCAACACCCACATCTTCCGGGAGAAGGACGCCCCCACCGGTTACCTCTACGTGATCAAGGAGGGGCTGGTCGAGATCACCGTCATGACCCCCGGCGGCATCGACATGGTGGTCGAGTACCGCCAGGAGGGGACCTTCTTCGGCGGCACGCCGATCTTCACGGGGG
>CALMBF010000106.1 GCA_937860145.1 uncultured Geobacter sp. | reverse complement strand
GTCATTCACTGGGGGAGAAGCTACCGCCGCCGGAGCTGGCGATCCTGGCCGAACTGCTCCTCCGCGGCCCCCAGACGCTGGGAGAGCTGCGGGGCCGGGCGGAGCGGATGTCCCCCTTCGCCGATCTCGCGGCCGTGGAAGAGACCCTGCGGGAACTGGAGGAGTTCTCCCCCCCCCTTGTCGCCCTGCTGCCGCGCCAGCCCGGTCAGAAGGAGCAGCGCTATGCCCACCTCCTCTCCGGGGAGCCGCAGCTCACGGCAAGCGACCGGCAGGCTCAGCCCGAAGCGGCCAGGCTGAAGGTCATGGAGGAGGACGAACGGATCGGCGCCCTGGAGGCCGAGGTTGCGGCCCTGCGGGCAGAGGTGGCCGAGCTGAGAAGGATCGTCGAGGAGTTCACGGCCCAGTTCGAGTAGGTCCGACGGGCCGTGCGTGTCAGCGGAGCTGGACCCTGTCCGCCAGCTTCTTCCACTCGACCGTGCGGTAGATTTCCAGGAGCTTGCCGTTCTGCAGATTCTCCGTTATGCCGGTCTTGTCGGGATCGAAGACCGGTGTGCCGTTGAACTTCCACTGGAGGGTCACCAGCTGCACCGCGTCAGCCGGCAGCTTGCGGTTGAAGAATTCGAAGTTGGGGGTCACCACCCCTACCCCGGCGCTGCTTTCCAGCGGCAGAAGTGGGGATATGCCGTCGTCTCCCCGTACCGTGGTGTCGACCCGTGCCTGTTGCTGGCGCAGCTCGGGGGGGAGGGCGTCCAGCTCCGACTGCAGCCGGCGCATCCGTTCGGACAACTGCTCGGCAGCCTCCTCGACCTCGCCGGTGACGGTGCGGCTCTTTTCCACCCAGATCTTCTCATTGCCGGGATCGATCCAGCTGCGCCCCTCTTCCACGAGAATCTGCTTTACCGGCCGTCCTTCCACGGAAGAAAGCTGGGTGCCGAGGGTGGCGATGGCCGCCTTCAGGTATCTCTCCCTGCTCACCGGCAGCCAGAGGGGGGCGGGGTTGCGGGAGAGCACGGCGACGACATGGCCGTCGTTCAGGTAGGCGGGGATCCCCTGGCGCTCCCCGTCCCGCTGGGGTTCGGGAAGGAGGAAGCCTTCGCTGTCCCTGCAGAGGACCCGCAGGTGCGAAAAGACCTGGCCCAGGTTGTTGACGGAGATATCCATGGTGGCGGCCTTGTTGAAGGCGGCCCTGGTCTTGCCGTCCGTCTCTTCGTAGCTGCCGATCATCAGGGCGAGAATCCCGGTGGGGCGGGAGGGGGGACACTTCTTGCCGGTGCAGATGTCGAACCTGTCCCTGCCGCTGGCCGACCCCCAGAAACGGGCCTCGAACCCCTTCGGCGGGCTCATTGCCGGCGAGGAGGAGATCATCCGGGCAACCTCCTGGAGATGCCCGCGAAGGGCTTTCAGCCGGGGGGCGCCGAGTTTCTTCATGTCGGGGCCCGGCTCGTTCATGGAAAAGGTCCATTTACCGGTCTTGCCGGCAAGATCTTCCCCTTCCGCAGCGTGGACCGGAGCCGAGGCGATAAGCAGGGCTGCGAGGAGCGCAGCGGCGGATTTGCAGCAGATCATCCAATCTCCTTCGTATCGGGATGACCGTGCCGGTCAGGCACGGATCATCACCAGCATCATCTTGAAGCGTTCAACCGCCTTGAGGGAATGGGGGACGTTGGCCGGCATGATGATGATCTCCCCGGCGGAGACCTTGTGCGCCACGCCGTCGATGGTGACCTCGGCGCATCCGTCAAACACCTGTACAAAGGCGTCGAACGGGGCCGTATGCTCACTCAGCCCCTGGCCGGCATCGAAGGAGAAGAGGGTGATCGTGCCTATTTTCCTGTCCACGAGGGTGCGGCTGACCACTGAGCCGTCCTGGTACGCAGCCAGTCCGTTCAGGTCGAGCACCTTGCCGATAACCGATTCGTTTGCCATGATAGTTCCCCCTTTCAGGGAAAAAAACCGCTTGTCGCGGGTTGTTCAGAGGTTCGGTGAACGATCGTCACCTTCCTGTTTCAAGTTTATACGTCAATCGTCTTGTACTCAAGTTCCCTGTTCGCGTCCCTGTTCTTCTGCATGTAAGAGCGCCCCTCGAACACGCCGCCATCCGCCACGGTGAGGCGCTGGGTGTAGATGTCCCCGCAGACCTCCCCTTTCGGCTGGATTTCCACGCTTTCGGTTGCGTGGACATTGCCGGTGATCCTGCCGGCGGCCAGGAGGCTCCTGGTCGAGAGGTCACCGAGGATGGTGCCGTCCCCGCCGACGATGATGCTGTCTGCCGTCACGTTCCCTTCGAAGCGCCCGTCTATCCGCACCGTCCCCTTGGAGACGATTTCACCCTTGATGACGGTTTCGTTGCCGATGATGACTTCCAGTTTCGGATGTTTCTTGCTGCTGAACATAGGTGAATCTCCGGGAAAGATGAAAACTGAGCGGGATGGAGGGTGCGGCTAGCTCTTCCCCTCCAGGAACGGCGACGGGTTGATGCTCTGGCCGTTGCGCCACACTTCGTAGTGCACGTGGGGGCCGGTGGAGAGGCCGGTCGAGCCGGAGTAGGCGATGAGGTCCCCCCGCTTGACCGCCTGTCCCGGCTTGACGAGGTTCTTCGAATTGTGGGCGTAGACGGAGGTCAGCCCGTGGCCATGCTCGATGACGACGATGTTGCCGTTGCCGCCGCTCCGGTCGGCGAAGCTCACCACGCCGTCGGCGGTCGCATGGAGGGGGGTCCCCACCGGCATGGTGATGTCGATACCGGTATGGAGTTTCCTGACGCCCAGGCTGGGATGCTCGCGCATGCCGAAGCCGGAGCTGATCCTCCCCCTGGCCGGCCAGCCGGAAGGGGTGATCCGGAAGGAGTCCTGCTCCTTGGCCAGGTACTTCTTGATCTCGTCGACTGCCGCGACGGATGACTGGATCTCCTTCTTCAGTGCCTCCACGTCGATGGACCCCTCGTCGGTGCTGTTCCCCATGTTCTTCAGCACCTCCTTGCGGGAGCCGAGGGAAAAGAGTTTCCTGAACTGGGACTCGGACTGCTTCAGGGAGGCCATGGTCGATTCCATCTCGTTGAAGTGCCAGGTCATCTGGGCGTATTCACGCTTCATCCGGTAGTAGTCCAGGGCCTGAACGGTGAGGGAGGCGGTGAACACCGCCCCCATGCAGGCAAGGGCGCAGAAGGTGGCGGCCGCGAACAGGGGGATGCGGATGCTGCGGGAGCTGAAGCGCGAATGGGGCACCAGCATGATGGTTATGGGGGTGTGGATCTTCTTCAGAAAGAGGCGGAGCTTGTACATGACACCGTACCTCGTTGACATGCTTGACCGGAGCGTGATGGGCGGAAAATCGGGGAAGGGCATTTTAAACTGGAAGAGAGCCGATTTCAACCCAAAAGGTTAGGGCGGTACTTTTCCCTTGACCCCCTTTTCCCTGCCGGTATAGTCTGCATCCGTATGAAATTGCTCCTGTTGCTCCCCATAGCCCTGTACCTGTGCGGCGGCACGAGCCGCTCCCTGTTCCTTGCCGGCACCCTGGCGGAGCTGGCCTACCTGGCCAGCCGCGGCCTGGAGCTGGGGCGGCTCCCCCTCATCGGCCCCCACGATACCCTGGCATTTTTCTCCACCAGCTGTGCCGTCATGGCCCTCCCCTTCCTCTACGCCCCCTCCCTGCGGGATGTCGGCTTCTTCCGCTGGGGAACGGCTCTCCTGGCCGCCCTGACGACCCTGATGGCCCTCCCCTTCCCCGCGTTCAACATGCCCATGCCGCCGATATTGAACACTCTCTGGTTCGAACTGCACGTGGCGCTGGCCTTTTTCGCCTATGCCCTCTTCGGCATCGGTGCCCTGCTCGGCCTCCTCTACCTCCGGAGACCGGAGCGGCCCTTCCTCGACCTACAGTACCGGGCAGCCCTGGTCGGTTTCTCCTTCTTCTCCGCCTCCATGACCTCCGGCGGGGTCTGGGGGTACTATGCCTGGGGGACCTACTGGCTCTGGACCCCCAAGGAGTTCTGGACATCCATCCTCTGGCTCTACTACAGCTTCTACCTCCATGTCCGTCTCAAGGGGCCGGCCTGGGAACGGACCGTCGCCTGGGGGGGGATCATCGGGTTCGGCGTGACCATGTTTACCTACCTGGGGGTGAGCCTGTTGATGAGAAGCTCCCACAGCTTTTAGGAGGAGCACCACGTTTCCGCGCAATCGCGCGCCTTCCTTGACCTTGCGAAAAAGTGACGCTCCCTGGAGTTATGAGCAATGAGATATCTGTTCCGTGCCATCTACACCCGCCTCGCCTCCCTCACCCTCGGCCTCTGGCTGCTGGGGGGGGTGATGCTGTTCCTGGCGATCGGCTCGTTCCTCCAGGGCGAGGGGTCGAGCATCAACGAGGTGCCGCTCTTTCTCTGGCTGAGGGAAGTGCCGCTCCGGGAGTCGTGGTGGCTCCGGGGGGCACTGCTCCTCCTCGCCCTGCTGGCCCTCAACACGGTCCTCTGCAGCATCGACTCCCTGTCGGCCAAGTGGCAGCGGGGGAGCTTCCTCGTCCGGATCGCCCCCCAGGCCATGCACCTCGGGTTCCTCTTCATCATGGTCGCCCACCTCCAGAGCGCCAGCGGCAGTTTCAAGCAGGCAGAGCAGGTGGGGGAGGGGGCGGCCATCACCTTCCCCGAGGGCTCCCAGGTGGTGTTCACCGACTTCAACGCCACCTACTCGAAGATGGGGATGCCGACCTCCCTTTCCGCAACCCTCGCCTATCCCGCCGCAGGCGGGACCGCCATGGCAACGATCAGCCCCAACCACCCCTTCTTCTACCAGGGGCACGGGATCTACCTGAAGGATGTCGCCCCGCCGCCGACGAAGGCGGCGCTGGTGGAGGTCCACAAGGAACCGGGGGCCGGCATGGCCCTGGCCGGCGGGGTGCTCTTCACCGTGGCCAACGTCATCCTCCTCGCCCGCCGGCGGGGTCGGGTATAACCACCAACTATCTCCGAACCGCCCGGTCCCCCCTCTCCCTCTGGGAGAGGGGGGACAGAGGCCGGGTGAGGGCTCACTCAAGCCGCAAAGGATGCGAAAGTTACGCAAAGAAAACCAAGAGGTTAATGGCTGGTTTTCCCTTTGCAGTGTCTCTTTGCGGCCTTTGCGGCTTTGCGGTGCGAAGGTTTTGACCTGGATATTATTGCTTCGAAAGGCATCCCCATGAACAGCGACCTCATCCTCCTCGGCCACGGCAGCGGCGGCCGGCTCTCCCACCAGCTCCTCGACGAGCTGATCGTCCCGACCCTCTCGGGAGTCGCCCCGGCGGGGCAGAATGACGCGGCGCTCCTGGAGTCCACCGCCGGCCGCCTTGCCTACACCACCGACTCCTACGTGGTCGACCCGGTCTTTTTCCCCGGCGGCAACATCGGTGACCTGGCGGTGAACGGCACGGTCAACGACCTGGCCATGATGGGGGCGACACCTCTCTGGCTGAGTGTCGGCCTCATTCTCGAGGAGGGGTTCAGCAAGAAGGAGCTGGCGGAGATCCTCGGCGCCATGCGCAGGGCAGCCGACCTGGCCGGGGTCGCCATCGTCACCGGCGACACCAAGGTTGTCCCCCGGGGGAAGGCGGACCGCATCTTTATCAATACCTCGGGGATCGGCAGGGTGGACCTCGACTACCCGATCCATGGCGCCAATGCCCGGCCGGGCGACCGGATCATCGTCAGCGGCACGATCGGCGATCACGGCATTGCGGTCATGGCCAGCCGGGAGGGGCTCGAACTGGAGACGGATGTCAGGAGCGACTCCGCTCCCCTCAACGGCCTCGTTGCCGGCCTGCTGGAGGCTGTGGGGAGCGGCGTCCACGTGCTGCGGGACCCCACCCGCGGCGGCGTGGCCACCACCCTGAAGGAGATTGCCGCCCAGTCCGGGGTGGAGATGCTCCTTAGGGAAGAGGCGTTTCCGGTCCGGGAGGGGGTCAGGGGGGTCTGTTCCATCCTTGGCCTCGACCCGCTCTACGTGGCCAACGAGGGGAAGCTGCTGGCGATCGTCGAGGCCGGGGCGGCCGGAGCAGCCCTTGCGGCACTGCGCAGCCACCCCTTCGGGAGCGATGCGGCGATCATCGGCGAGGTGACCGCTGCCGGCGGGGGGAAGATCGTCATGGAGACCTGTCTCTTATACACATCTGAC
>CALMBF010000105.1 GCA_937860145.1 uncultured Geobacter sp. | reverse complement strand
ACCACGGTTGAACATATGGCGCTTAAGCGCCACGCGCCATGCCTGGCGCACAACAGCAAAGGGCCGGGAGCTGTCAGCCCCCGGCCCTTTCACGTTTCGCTTCGTACGTTCCTTCCTTACACGCCGGCCTTCTCCCTGATGGCAGCCACCTTGTCGGTGCGCTCCCAGGTGAACTCGGGAAGCTCGCGGCCAAAGTGGCCATAGGCGGCGGTCTTCCTGTAAATCGGCCTGAGCAGGTCGAGCTGCTCGATGATCGCCCGGGGACGGAGGTCGAAGACCTCGCGCACGACCTGGGCGATCCTGGCCTCATCTACCTTGCCGGTACCGAAGGTATTGACCATGACCGATACGGGTTCGGCAACGCCGATGGCATAGGCGACCTGCACCTCGCATTTTTCGCAGATCCCGGCGGCAACCAGGTTCTTGGCCACGTAGCGCCCCATGTAGGCGGCCGAACGGTCGACCTTGGAGGGGTCCTTGCCCGAGAACGCGCCGCCGCCGTGCCGGCCGGCACCACCGTAGGTGTCGACGATGATCTTGCGACCGGTAAGTCCGCAGTCACCCATGGGGCCGCCGATGACGAACCGGCCCGTCGGGTTGACGAAGATGCGGGTGTTGTGGTCCATCAGGTGAGCCGGGATCACTTTCTTGATGACGAGTTCCAGGATCCCTTCCTTGATGGCATCGTAGGTCACGTCCGGCGCGTGCTGGGACGAGATGACCACCGTATCCACGTACACCGGCTTGTCGTCTTCGTACCGGACGGAGACCTGGGACTTGGAGTCGGGGCGGAGGAAATTCAGCACGCCGCTCTTCCGCTCCTGGGAAAGTTTCTCCACCAGCTGGTGGGCAAGGAGGATCGGCATGGGCATCAGCTGCTCGGTCTCGCGGCAGGCATAACCGAACATGATCCCCTGGTCACCGGCCCCCTGGTCCTTGAACATCCCCTCCCCTTCGGTAACCCCCATGGAGATGTCGGGGGACTGCTTGTCGATGGAGGTAAGGACGGCACAGGTCTCCCAGTCGAAACCCATGGCGGAATCGTTGTAGCCGATCTCCCTGATCGTCTCCCGCACGATCTTCGGATAATCGATGACCGCCGAGGTGGTGATCTCGCCGGCGATAACCGCCATGCCGGTGGTCACCATGGTCTCGCAGGCGACCCTGGACCTGGGGTCCTGGTCAAGGATGGCATCGAGGATGGCATCTGAGATCTGATCGGCGACCTTGTCCGGGTGACCTTCGGAAACCGATTCCGAGCTGAAAATATAATCACGTCTATCCATGAAACCCTCCCCAGTATGTGAGCAAACCTGAAATGTAAGACCCTGCGCAAGACTGTTATATATATCGTTCCACATCAAACATTGTCAAGACAAATTGCCCCTCCCGGGCCGTTGGCATTCACTCTCCGGGGTATCTATGGTAACCTTGTCCAAAAACGTCGGGAGGGGCGATGCACGTCTACGCTGCCATATTCGAACTGGACCTCCCCAGCAGATCCCTCAAGGGGAAGCGGGGTATCGTCAAGAGCATTCTGGCCAGGTCACGGCACCAGTTCAACATCTCCGCCGCCGAAGTGGGGATGGCCGACACCCCGGACAGGGCGCTCCTCGGCTTCGCAACGGTAAGCGGCAGCCGGCTCGTGGCCCGCCAGCAGATGGAACAGCTGGAGGAGTGGATCGTCGGGGACCGCCCCGACGTGGAGATCATCTCCGTCGACATCGAAGAGCGCTGACCCCTTCCCCGGTCGCGGTTGCGTACACCACGAAAAAAGGCGCGCCACTGCTGGCACGCCTCGTTCTTCCCATCCCCGCTCCGGCCATCAGTCGATGCTGTCGGAAAAACGGGCCGATATCTCGCCACGGAGAAACGTGTCGACCTGATCCGCCGTGGAGAGCTCCATGGCCCGTGCCACGAGCTCCCGTGCCTCGGCACGGGAACAGCGGCGCAGGATCTGCTTCACCCGCGGGATGGAGGGGGGGGACATGGAGAGCTCGTCGAAACCCAGGCCGAGCAGGATCGGCAGGTAGGCCGGTTCGCCGGCCATCTCCCCGCAGATGCAGGCCTCGATACCGGCAGCGTGGGCAGCATCCACCACCAGCTTGAGGGAGCGGAGGATTGCCGGGTGGAGCGGTTCGAACAGGTGGGAGAGATGTTCGTTGGTCCTGTCGATGGCGAGGGTGTACTGGATCAGGTCATTGGTGCCGACGCTGAAGAAATCGACCTCGCGGGCAAGGAGATCGGCCGTGAGCACGGCCGATGGCACCTCGATCATCACCCCGAGCTTGATAGTCTCATCGAACGGGATCCCCTCGCGCCGCAGTTCGTCCATGACCTCACGCACGAGCCGCTTGACCTCCCTGACCTCGGCGACACCGGAGATCATCGGGAAGAAGATGCGCACCCGGCCGAAGGCACTGGCCCGGAGAATGGCCCGCAACTGGGGACGGAAGGTTTCCGCGTTCCGCAGGGAGAGCCGTATCGCCCTGAGCCCCATGGCGGGATTGAGTTCGTCGTCGAGGTTGAGATCTGACACGAACTTGTCCCCCCCCACATCCAGGGTGCGGATACTGACCGGCGCCGGGGACATCGCCTTCACCATGGCGACATAGGCGGCAAACTGCTCCTCTTCGCCGGGGAGGTCGGTCCGGTTCATGAAGAGCATCTCCGTCCGGAACAGCCCGACCCCTTCCCCGCCGTGCCCTTGGAGAGACGGCACCTCCTCGACGAACTCCACGTTCCCCTTCAGCAGGATGCGATGACCGTCAACCGTTTCGGCGGGAAGCCCCCTCAGCTTGGCCAGCTCCCGCTCGCAGTATTCGTAATACTGCTTGCACCGGAGATATTCGCGAAACGTCTCGTCGTCCGGATTGAGGACCACCGCACCGGTGGCACCGTCGATGATGAGGCGGTCGCCGCTCTTAATCGTGGCGGTGGCCGTTTCCACCCCCACGACGGCCGGGATTTCCAGGGCGCGGGCCAGGATGGCCGAGTGGGAGGTCTTCCCCCCCAGGTCGGTGACGAAGCCGATGACCCTGCTTTTGTCTATCTGCAGCACGTCGGCCGGCGACAGGTCGTGGGCGATGACGATGACCTTGCCGTCGAGCTCCAGCAGGGGTTCCTGGGAGACGCCGGCCATCTGCCGCAGGATCCTCTCGCCGACGATCTCCACGTCACTGGCCCGTTCCCGCAGGTACTCGTCGTCAATGCCGTTGAAGAACTCGCGATACCTGTTCAGGGTCCTCTTGAGAGCCCCTTCCGCATTGATACATTCGGTCTCGATGATGGCGGTGGTCTGGTCGGTCAGCATGGCATCGTCGAGGATCAGCAGGTGGGTATCCAGCACGAAGAGATGCTCCGGCCCCCGCTCCGTTTCAAGCTGGACTTTCAGCGCGTGGAGCTCTTCCCTGACCCTGTCGACGGACTGGCGGAACCGCATGATCTCGGCGGCCCTGTCAGCCGGGTCAATCGGCTGCTCGACGACCGGGACCTTGCTGCGGTCGGTCACCCGCGCCATGCCGATGGCAATGCCGGGAGAGGCGGCAAGCCCCTGGAGTTTCAGGTTGTCACTCTTCGCCGAAACCATTCCGCACGAGGTCTCCCAGAACCTGAAATGCTTCGTCCTCATCCGCTCCGGAGACCTGGAGGACGATGGTGGTCCCCTTGGCCGCGGCAAGCATCATGATCCCCATGATGCTCTTGCCGTTGACCTCGATCCCGTCGCGAATCACCTTGATATCGGATGTGAACTGGCTGGCGGTCTTGACAAACAGTGCCGAAGCGCGCGCATGCAAACCCAATTTATTGACAATCATGATGTGCTGTTCAAGCATGCTCGTGGTTAAAACTCCTTGCAAGGGTATATCGTTGTCATCCCGGCGACTGCCCTACCGGCGAAAGGCGGCAGGCCGGGGGGGTGAATCCGGTTCTGCAGGGGGGTGAAGAGGGG
>CALMBF010000104.1 GCA_937860145.1 uncultured Geobacter sp. | reverse complement strand
TCGTCATCTCCAACCCCCTCGACGCCATGGTGACCCTCTGCCAGAAGATCACCGGTTTCCCCCACAGCAGGGTTATCGGTCAGGCCGGCGTCCTCGACTCCGCCCGTTTCATTACCTTCATCGCCTGGGAACTGGGCGTATCCGTGAAGGACGTCAATGCCATGACCCTGGGCGGCCACGGCGACGACATGGTACCCCTCGTCCGTTATGCCAGCGTCAACGGCATCCCGGTCATGGAACTCCTGGAGCGTAAATACAAGGACAAGGCCAAGGCCAAGGAAGTCATGGAAGCCATGGTCAAGCGTACCCGTGGTGCCGGCGGCGAAGTCGTTGCCCTGCTCAAGACCGGTTCCGCCTTCTACAGCCCGGCTTCTTCCGCCATCGCCATGGCCGAGTCGATCCTGAAGGACCAGAAGCGCGTTCTCCCCACCTGTGCTTACCTGAACGGTGAGTTCGGCGTGAAAGGCCTCTACGTCGGCGTCCCCTGCGTTCTGGGTGCCAACGGCGTCGAGCAGATTCTTGAGTTCAACCTGGATGCCGAAGAGCAGGCCATGATGGACAAGTCGGTCGCCGCCGTGAAGGATCTGGTTGCCGCCATGGACAAGATGGAACTCTAGGATCCTTCTTTAGGTTGCCGTGCAAACAAAAGAAGGGCATCAGCCCTTCTTTTGTTTTTTTCACGGTGGATCACTAGAAATTGGTAATGAGAATATTTAACCGGCGGTAGGCTCATCTCGTATTGATTTCACAAAATCTGTGTGTTATGTATACGAAATTCTGCCAGTTGTATCACTATTTACAAAAGGGGTGAATTTAGATGGAAAAAAAGCTTCCGACGATCGAGATTATCGAGAAGTACTGCAAGGGCTGCCACATCTGCGTGGAATTCTGCCCGACCAAGGTACTTGAAATGAAGGGCTTCGTTGCATCGGTAAAGAATCTTGAAGCCTGCATCAAATGCATGCAGTGCGAACTCCGCTGCCCCGATTTCGCTATCAAAGTTACACCTTAACATTCAATCAGGAGGTAATTCCCGTGGCAAAGAAAGTAGCTTTTCTTCAGGGTAACGAGGCCGCAGCCCAAGGCGCACTCTACGCCGGTTGCAAGTTTTTCGCCGGTTACCCGATTACACCTTCTACCGAGGTCGCAGAAGTCATGTCTGTCGAGCTGCCCAAGGTTGGCGGCAAGTTCATCCAGATGGAGGACGAGATCGGCGCCATGGCTGCTCTCATCGGTGGTTCGCTGGCCGGTTCCAAGGCACTGACCTCCACGTCCGGTCCAGGCCTCTCCCTCAAGCAGGAGCTGATCGGGTACGCCTGTATTGCCGAAGTCCCCTGCGTCATCGTCAACGTCATGCGCGGCGGCCCCTCCACCGGTATGCCGACCGGCCCGTCCCAGTCGGACATCATGAGTGCCAAATGGGGTACCCACGGTGACCACCCGGCCATCTGCCTGGTCCCCGCGTCTGTTCAGGAGCTCTACGAGGAGACCATCCGCGCCTTCAACCTCGCCGAGAAATACCGCACCCCGGTCATGATCATGCCGGACGAGATCGTCGCCCACATGCGTGAGCGGATCGTCTTTGCCGAGCCGGGCGAGATCGAAGTAATTGACCGCACGGCCCCGACTGTCGAGCCTTCCAAGTACAAGCCCTACGATACTTCCTTCGGCGATGTTCCGCCGCTGGCAGCCTTCGGTTCCGGTTACAAGTTCCACGTAACGGGCCTCAACAAGCTTCCCGACGGTTTCCCGACCACCAAGGCAGAGTACGTGCAAGCCGAGGAAGAGCGCCAGGTGCGCAAGGTCGAAGGGAACGCTGCCGACATCATGAAGTGGGAAGAGTATCTCTGTGATGACGCCGATATCATCGTCGTTGCCTTCGGCTCCACCTCCCGCTCCGCCCGCTTTGCCGTTGACGAAGCCCGCAAGCAGGGGATCAAGGCCGGCCTCTTCCGCCTGATCACCTTCTGGCCGTTCCCGGAGGCCCGCCTCCTCGAACTCTCCAAGAAGGCCAAGGGGTTCATCACCCCCGAAATGAACCTCGGTATGAGCCACGGCGTCGTCAAGGCCGCTGTAGAAGGAAACGCTCCGGTACTCGGCATTTTCCGCGTTGACGGTGAACCGATCAATCCGGGTCAGATCATCGACAAGATGAAGGAGGTCAAGTAACATGTCATTCGATTACGATAAGTATATCCGTCCCGGCAAGCTGCCGCACATCTGGTGCCCCGGCTGCGGCCACGGGATTGTCATGAAGGGCCTGATCCGCGCCATTGACGCCTGCGGCCTGAAGAAAGAGGAGACCGCGATCGTTTCCGGTATCGGTTGCGCATCCCGTCTCCCCGGCTACATGGACTGCTGCACCCTCCACACCGCCCACGGCCGCGCCGCCGCTTTCGCAACCGGTGTGAAGATGGCCCGGCCGGAGATGAACGTCATCCTCGTCGGCGGTGACGGCGACGGTACCGCCATCGGTGGCAACCACTTCATCCATGCCTGCCGCCGCAACATCAACATGACCTACATCATCCTCAACAACAAGATCTACGGCATGACCGGTGGCCAGTTCTCTCCGGCCACCCCGACCGGCGCCAAGGCTTCCACGACCCCCTACGGCAACCCGGACCCCGCATTCGATATCGCCAAGCTGGCTATCGGCGCCGGTGCTACCTTCGTTGCCCGCGGTACTGCCTTCCATGCCAACCAGATCGACAAGCTGATCACCGAGGCGATCCAGCACAAGGGCTTCTCCGTGGTGGAGATCCTCGACGATTGCCCGACCACCTATGGCCGCCGCAACAAGTTCAAGTCCGTTGTCGAGATGATGAACCACCTGAAGGATATCGCCGTGCCGGTGAAGGCCGCCGAGAAGATGAGCCCCGAGCAACTCCAGGGCAAGGTCCTCACCGGTGTGCTGCACAAGGAAGAGAAACCCGAGTATACCGAACAGTATGCCCAGGTCATCGAGCGCGCCCAGGCCGCCAAGTAATCACACAAGGAAAAGGAGCGATAAAGATGTCACGTTATGAACTCAGATTTTCCGGCGCGGGCGGACAGGGCTTGATCACCGCCGGGATTATCATGGCTAAGGCCGCTTCCATCTATGAGGGAAAAGAGGCTGTTCAGTCCCAAAGCTACGGTCCCGAAGCCCGTGGTGGCGCATCCAAGTCGGAAGTCATCATCTCTGACGGCCCCATCGACTACCCGAAGGTCACCCGTTGCGACGCACTGCTGGCGATGACCCAGGAAGCCTGCAACAAGTACAGCGACGACCTCAAGGATGACGGCGTCCTGCTGTACGACTCCGACCTGGTCACCAAGCTCCCGGAAGGGAACTTCAAGAAGGTCGGCTTCAACATCATCAACACCGCCAAGAACGAAGTCGGCCGTGAAATCGTCGCCAACATCGTTGCCCTCGGCGCCATGGTTGCCCTCACCGGGCAGATCTCCAAGGAGAACGCCGAGAAGGCGGTTCTCTCCAGCGTTCCCGAGGCATTCCTCGAGCTGAACAAGAAAGCGTTCAATATGGGGTACGAGAAGGCTCTCGCTGCCAAGTAACCTCGTTCTTCGGATCTGACAAAAAAACCCGGCAAGCAGTTGCCGGGTTTTTTTATTGCTTTCTCATCTGGCGGCGACTAAGATTTACTCCGCTCAGGAGGTAACGGGTGCAGGCGTTTCTCAGGGATTATCTGACAGATCACGGCTATTGGGTGCTGTTTGTCTGGACCTTTCTCGAAGGGGAGGCCGGCTTGATCCTGGCCGGTTTTCTCGCCTACCAGGGATATTTCACCGTCCCTGGTGTGATTGCCACGTCCTTTGCCGGGGCGTTCTGCGGCGACCAGTTTTATTTCTATCTCGGCAGGCTGAAGGGCAGATTCCTTCTCAGTCATTCCCATGCCCTGGTGCGCAAGCTCCGCAAGGGGCTGCGCCTGATCGAGCGCTACGGCAACCTGGTGGCCTTTACCTCCCGCTACACCTATGGTTTCCGTATCGTGCTCCCCATTATCCTCGGCATGACCCCGTTCCCGTCGCTCCGCTTTCTGCTGCTCAATCTCGCCAGTGCCGCCAGTTGGGCGGTGGTGTTCACCCTCGCCGGCTATCTCTTCGGCACCAGTGCCGAGATTTTCGTCGGAGCCGACGCAAAGCGGTACGAGCATTACCTGCTTGCCGCCCTGGCCGGCATCATCTTCCTGGTCTGGTGCGGACATTTCATCCACGCCTGGCGCCGGCGCATCCCGGCACGGATCAGGCTGAAGAGAATGCGCCATGCACGGGCTCTGCGCGACCAGGCATGACAGGGGTCAACAGGGGGGACCATGGAACTTCTCGAAGGTATTTTCAGTCGCCGGAGCGTGCGGAGCTACCGCGATGAGCCGGTGTCGGCTGGTGACCTGCACCAGATTCTCGTTGCGGGCTCCCGTGCCCCGTCGGGACTCAATAACCAGCCATGGCGGTTCGTCGTCATACGTTCGCGGGAGGTGAAGGACGACCTCGCCGAGCTGACGCGGTACCGGCGGATCGTCAGTTCGGCACCGCTTCTCATAGCCGTTTTCATCGACCGGCAAGCGATCTACAACGAGGTCAAGGATCACCAGGGGATCGGCGCATGCATCCAGAATATGCTCCTTGCCGCCCACGGCCTGGGGCTGGGTGCCGTCTGGCTTGGTGAGATCCTCAAGAGTGCCGACGAGGTGAGGGCGAGGCTTGGTGTTGCCGATGTCATGGAACTCATGGCGGTGCTAGCCATCGGACATCCGGCCGGCCCGGCCGGCGAACTGACCGGGCGCAAGCCCCTCGATCAGCTCCTCCTGAAGGAGTTGTAGCTTCGTTGGGCCCTCTTCTTCTCCCCCTCTGGTGCGTTCAGGGTTTTTCAACCATCTGCCAGGCTGCCGCGGCAGCACCCAGCAGACCCGCATCGTCCCCCAGTTCTCCCTTCAGGACCTGCACCCGTTCCGCGGTGACCCTGAATGCCCGTCGACCGATCTCTTCAACGACATGTGGTGCCAGGAGCGCGAAGCTTTGTGCCACACCCCCGCCGATGACAATCGCCTCCAGGTTCAGCAGGTTGACAGCCGTTGCCGAGGCTATCCCCAGGTAGCGTCCGGCAACGGCAAAGCAGGAGAGGGCAAGGCGGTCGCCGTTCCTCGCCGCCCTCGCCAGCTCTTCCGCATCGGGGAGCCTTCCGGTACCGCTGCTGAGGGAGGTCTTCGCCCCGCTCCGTATCCCTTCCCGTGCCATCCGGGCAAGGGCCGTGGCAGAGGCGTACTGCTCCAGACACCCCCTGTTGCCGCAGGGACACGGGAGACCTCGTGGTTCCACCGTGGCGTGTCCGTATTCGGCGGCAACGCCATCGATTCCCGTCCAGAGCTTCCCGTTCAGGATGAGACCGCTCCCCACGCCTGTTCCCAGGGTAAAGTGGAGCAGAGAAGCGAACGGCCTGCCGGCACCGTAACTCGCTTCCGCCAGGGCGGCGGCATTGGCGTCGTTCAGGAGCGTGACGGGGAGAGCGCTGACATCCTCCAGAGAACTCCGCAGGTTGCAGTTTTCCATGGGTTGCAGGTTCACCGATGACAGGATCACCCCCCGGCTGTCGATAAGCCCGGGAACTCCGCCTCCCAGGGCCAGCAGTACCTCCCCGCGTTCCCCGGCCTCCCGCCGCAGACCATCGATCTCCATCCTGAGCGAAGCGAGAAACGGTTCGATGCCGGTGCCTATGATGCAGGGGATGCGCCGCCGTGCCACGATCGAACCGTTCCTCGTAACCAGTCCCAGACGGACATTTGTGCCGCCTATATCCAGTGCCAGGCAGAGGCCGTTGTTGTGTGCTGTCATGGATTGCCTTTCGAATTTCGGGCTGACCTGAGCATTCACGCACTCATGGTGATGATGTGGAAGTAATGCCGTTTGATTATACAACACCAGCAGATACTGAACAGTCACTGCACGACTACATTATTGTCCATGCAGCCGCCAATTACAACGAAATGAGAAAAAGAAACGGTATCTCTGTCCGGGTGAACACGGAGAATATTTTACTGTTAATAAACTTGACATGCTTGAATGATGTGTCTATGGTGGCAAGACTGTCATCAGGCAGGCCTTCGCGGCCAGATTAATCTGCTCTCGTGGAGCCTGATTTTATCAAAGCTAAAATGATGGAAAGGACACACACATATGACCAAGAAGATCGACGCCCTGACATACCACGCCATGGGACGGAAGGGGAAGATAGAGGTAATCCCGACCAAGCCGTGC
>CALMBF010000103.1 GCA_937860145.1 uncultured Geobacter sp. | reverse complement strand
GCCGATGGGGGGGGGAAGTCCACCGCTCCGCCGGCACAGGCCGGAACGAGCAGGAGGACGAGCAAGAGCATGAGCATGTTCGGCATATCGCGTTTCGAGTCCGTAAAAAAAGGGGGAAGCCCCCCGTTTCAGTTCATTCTGAATTTTATCGTCTTCATCAGGTTGCCGTCACTGTCCAGGACCTCCACCCGCCACTCCCCGGACCACCCCTTCTGGATGTTCTTCTTGCTGTAGGTCCGCCACTTTTCCCCCTTCACCGGCAGGACATACTCGCCCACCTTTTCGTCACCGTTGTACCAGACATGGGTGATGGTGGTGTCGGTGCCCGGCGGAGCGGTCATGCGGGTGAAGCAGTAGAGGCTCTTCACCGACGAGGAGGAGATGCGCCGGACCAGGTCGATGGGGTTACCCCGGGCGATCTTGGTGGTCACGGCCAGCTCGGTGATCCTGATGCCGCTGCCGGCCCCGAACAGCGGGGCGGCAGCGGAGAGCAGCAGCATTGCGCAGAGAACTGTGGCAAACCTTTTCATGGCATCCCCGTTTCGCGACGGTCAGGTCCGGTAATCCGCGTTGATCTTGACGTAATCGTAGGAGAGGTCGCTGGTGTACACCGTTGCCGCCCCGCTCCCCATGTGGAGATCGACCGTTACCGTGAACTCCTTTTTCTTCAGCACCTCGGTACCCCGGGCCTCGGCATCGCCACCGGTGAAGAGACCGTCCTTCACCATCCGCACGTCGTCGAAGAAGAGCTCGGCCCTGAGCTGCTCGACCCTGGCGCCGGAGTAGCCGACGGCGGCGAAGATCCGTCCCCAGTTGGCATCCTGGCCGAAGAAGGCGGTCTTCACCAGGGACGAGTTGGCCACGGCCATGGCGGCCTTCTTCGCATCCGCGTCGCTTGCCGCCCCCCTGACCGTGATGGCGACGAACTTGGTCGCCCCCTCCCCGTCCCGGACGATCTGCTTGGCCAGCTCCAGGAGGACCTCGTTCAGGAGCGCCCCGAACCCGGCGGCAGCCTCGCTCCCGGCGGTGATGACCGGGTTGCCGGCGGCGCCGTTGGCCATGAGGAGGGCCGTGTCGTTGGTGGAGGTGTCGCCGTCAACGGTGATGGAGTTGAAGGAGCGGTCTGCCGCATCCCAGAAGAGTTCCTGCAGCAGAGCCGGCTCCACGGCCGCATCGGTGACGATGAAGGCAAGCATGGTGGCCATGTTGGGCATGATCATCCCCGCACCCTTGGCCACGCCGGCCACGGTGTAGGGAACCCCGCCGGCAGCGCCCGAGCGCGCTTCCAGCTTGGGGAAGGTATCGGTGGTCATGATCGCCGCGGCCACGTCGGCCAGGGAGCTCTGCCCCAGGGTCGACACCAGGACCGGGATGGCGTGCCGGATCCGTTCCATGGGGAGGGGGACGCCGATGACGCCGGTGGAGGAGACCAGGAGCTCTTCGTGACCGATGCCAAGGCCGTCGGCCACGAGGGCGGTGGTCTCCCGGGCGTCGGCCATGCCGGGAGCGCCGGTGCAGGCATTGGCGTTGCCGCTGTTCACCACCAGCCCGCGGGTCACCCCCCTCTTCACCCGCTCCTCGTCCAGGAGGACCGGTGCCGCCTTGACCGCGTTGGTGGTGAAGACCGCGGCAACCTGGGCCGGCACCGCTGAATAGATCAACGCCAGGTCGAGCCGACCCGGCTTTTTCACCGCCGCTTCCACGGCGGAAAACGAGAACCCTTTGATATCCATATGCAGCCCCGATAAAAATTTTTTCAAGTTTATGAAATTTGGCCCCGTGCCGCAAGAGTTAATCAACGCCGATTGGTCACGGGGGGATCAAAAAAAACAGGGGCCCTGCGGCAGTGATGCCGCAGGGCCCGGTCTGGATGGTCACAGGGGGAGGAGAGCTGGTCAGTCGTAGCTTTTCTTCAGCAGGTGGAAGAGGAGCGCGGCCAGCAGCGCCCCGGCAACGGCCGCCACGCCGGCAAGCTTCCGTTTCCGCTCCGTCTCGTCCACCCCCTGCAGCACTCGCTCCAGCACCTTGAGCTCTCCCTGGATCCGCGTGGACTCCTTCCTGACCAGCTCCACGTCCACGTTGTGGAAAAGGGCGCGGTAGCTGTTGCGCAGGGCAAAGAGCCCCTTTTCCAGCCTGTCCGTATCCACCCCCCTGCCGCGGAAGAGGGCGATCCTCCCGTCGATGGCAGCCATCTGCCCCTCCGTCTCCGCCATCGCCTCCCGGATCAGCCGGGCCCGTTCGAAGCCGTGGCACCGGCTGCAGCTCTTCTCGTTGATCAGCTCCAGGGAGGCCTTCACCACCCTGTGGTTGCCGTGGCAGGTGACGCAGGTGGGGCCGCCTCTCCCCAGGGCACGGCCATGGGCGCTGGCCCGGTACTCCTTCTCCACCCCGACATGGCACCGGCCGCAAAAAGCCGGGATGGCCGTCTCCTTCGGCGCCCCCAGGAACCCCCGTGCCGGGCTCATGGCGTTGGCCGCATCGGCCGGATCGCCGCCATGGCAGCCGTTGCAGGCGATGCCGTTCTCCGCATGGACGCTCCCCTGCCAGAGCTTCACCGGCTCGCCGAACTTGCCGGTCAGGGTCCCGTGACAGGTGATGCAGACGATCTGGGTGCCGCCGGCCGCCAAGACCGCAACCGGGGTGAAGAGCAGGGCCATGGCGATCAGGAGAGCTGCCAGGCACCCAAAGAATCCTTTTCCGTTCATGTCGTCGGGTCGCCTCATGAGTAGTGCCCCCAGACCATCAGTCCCAGCCAGAGGAGGATCCCCCCCACGTAACCGATGCGGAACAGCGGCCGCTTCAGGGGGTGCCGCTCCCCCCCCCGGTCGAGGAAGGGGAGGAGGGCCAGGAGGGTCATGGCCACCCCCTGGACCGCCAGGCCGAGGAGCTCGCTGGGAAAAATCTTCAACGTCTGGTAGTTGGGGAGGAAATACCACTCCGGCTTGATATGGGCCGGGGTCAGGTACGGGTTCGCCGGGGAAAAGGCCTCCTTCGGGAAGAAGAGATAGGGGTCGAAGAAGACCACCGCCAGGAAGCAGGCCAGGTAGACAAAGATGGAGGTCAGATCCTGGAGCAGGTAGTTGGGAACGAAGGGGATCCCCCCCGGATGGCTTTCGTAGCGGAAGACGTCCCCTTGCCACCGGTTGGTCGTATCATCCAGCCCGAAGGGGGGTGAGGAGACGCCGATCCGCTGCAGCAGGAAGAGATGGGCTCCCACCAGGGCGCCGATGATCAGGGGGATGACCGCCACGTGGAGGGCGAAGAAGCGTCCCAGGGTCGGCGCGCCCACCAGTTTGCCGCCACGGAGGAACTCCACCAGGTGCCCGCCCACCACCGGGATGGCACCGACGCTGTTGGTGGCAACGGTGGTGGCCCAGAAGGAGAGCTGGCTCCAGGGGAGAAGGTACCCGGTCAGGCAGGCGCCGGTCACCAGGTTGAAGAGGATGAACCCCGAGAGCCAGTTGAGCTCCCGCGGCCGCTTGTAGCTCCCCATCCAGAGGACGGAGAGCATGTGCAGCAGCAGGGCGAGCACCATCATGTTGGAGCCGACGGCGTGGAGGAGACGGACCAGCCACCCGAAGGGGACGTTGTTCATGATGGCGGTGACGCTGGCAAAGGCCTTGTCAGCGTCCGGCACGTAGTAGACCAGGAGCAGGATGCCGGTCACCACCTGGATGGCGAAGGCGGTGAGGAGGATGCTCCCGAGGGAGTACCAGGCATTGATGTTACGGGGGAGCAGGTAGCCGGTCAGCTCCTTCTCGACCAGTTCTCCCACCCCTATCCGCACGTCTATCCAGTTGACCAGCTGCCTGAAAAGCTTCATGCCACCTCCCCGACCCGGATCGTCCCCCCCGCCACCTTGAACGGGATGGGTGCAAGGGGTTTGGGGGGCGGCCCCGACAGAACGGCCCCCTCGGCAGAGTAGAGACCGGCATGGCAGGGGCAGAGGAACTCCTGCTTCTCATTTACCCACTGGACGATGCAGCCGAGGTGGGTACAGACCGCCGAGAGGGCGATCAGCTCCCCCCCCCGCTTGCGGACCAGCACCGCTGCAGACCCGGCATACTGGAAGAATTTCGCCTGGCCTTCGTTCACCTCGTTCTCGGGAATGACCACGACCGCGGCGGCACTCCCCCCCCCTGCCGGGGCAAGATAGCGGTACAGGGGCCAGGCTGCCGCAGCAGCGGCCGCCGCCCCCCCGCCCGCCAGGAGCGTAACGAGAAATTTCCTTCGACCGGCATTATCCATGAAACCTCCCGGGGTCATATCAGTCAGTTATTAATTTATAGCCGCTGCCTGGCGTATTGCAAGCCGCCGCCGCGACGCGGCTTGAAGGAGCGGCAAAATGTGGTATAGGGTTACCAGCCGCTTTCATGAATCCGGCGTTCAAACAGCGGGAAAAGCTCCCGGCAGAACAGCACGAAAAGGACCAGATGACCTCTTTCTACCGCTCACCGGCAACCGGGCAGTATCACCCCCCACGGCACCGTGGCAGGAGCCGGGCCACGGCGTGTGCCGTGTCGGTCCTCCTTGCCCTCCTGCTCCTCCTCCCGCCGGGCAGCGGCAGTGCGCGGGGAGAGGGGGCGCCCGGCACCCGGGGAGAGACCGCAGAGGTCGATGAACAGCTGGGGAAGAGGATCCCACTGGAGCTGGCCTTCCGCGACGAGACGGGTGCAACGGTCCGACTGGGGGACCTGGTCACGGGCCCGACGATCCTCATGCCGGTCTACTACGGCTGCACCAACGTCTGCACCTACCTGCAGGCGCGGATGGCGGGCACCCTGCAGAAGATCGAGCGCAAGCCCCTCGACGACTACCGGGTGATCTCCGTCAGCTTCGACGATACCGAGGGGCCGGAACTGGCCAGCAGGAGCAGGAAGATCTACCTGACCGCCCTGGGCGACCGCTTCCCCCCCGAGGGGTGGCGTTTCCTCACCGGCGACCGGGAGAACATCCGCCGCCTGACCGATGCCATCGGTTTTCACTTCCAGCGCCAGGGGAAGGACTTCCTCCACCCCGTCGCCACGGTCGTCCTTGCGCGGGACGGCACGATCATCCGTTACCTGTACGGCATCGCCGTGCTCCCCAAGGACCTGACGCTGGCGATCACCGAGGCGAAAAGCGGCGTGGCAGGAGCCTCGGTGCGCAAGCTGATGGAGTTCTGCTTCACCTATGACCCGGCGGGCAAGACCTACGTCTTCAACCTGCTGCGGGTCAGCGCCACGGTCGTCATCCTCTGCGCGGGGGGCTTCCTCGCCTTCCTGCTGCTGACCGGGAAAAAACGCTCGACACGTTCGACGGAGAAACAATGACAGTATCGGACCACCCACGGGGAGGGTTCTGGAGCGACACCGGCAGGAGCGGTCTCGGGTCCTGGATCTTCTCCACCGACCACAAGCGGATCGGCCTTCTCTACCTCTTTGCCACGTTCGGCTTCTTCCTCGTGGGCGTGGTCCTGGGGCTCCTCCTCAAGTTCGAGCTGATGACCCCGGGACGGACCATCATGGGGGCCGAGGCCTATAACGCGGTCTTCACCGTCCACGGCGTGACCATGATCTTCCTCTTCATCCTCCCCGGCTTTCCCGGCGCCTTCGGCAACCTGGTCATGCCGATCCAGGTCGGTGCCCGGGACGTGGCCTTCCCCCGCCTGAACCTCCTCTCCTGGTGGCTCTACATGGGGGGCGCCCTCATTGTCCTGACCTCCCTCTTCACCGGCAACGGCCCGCCTGACACCGGCTGGACCTTCTACGTCCCCTTCAGCGCCCGCACCGGCACCAACGTCTCCCTGGCAGTGTTCGGCGTCTTCATCATCGGGTTTTCCGCCATCCTCACCGGCCTCAACTTCATCACCACGATCCACCGCCTCAGGGCGGAGGGGATGACCTGGGGGAGGCTGACCCTCTTCACCTGGTCCCTCTACGCCACCGCCTGGGTACAGATCCTGGCCACCCCCATCCTGGCCATCACCCTCGTCCTGATCATGGCCGAGCGGATGCTCGGCACCGGCCTGTTCGATCCGGGCCGTGGCGGCGATCCCCTCATGTACCAGCACCTGTTCTGGATCTACTCCCACCCGGCGGTCTACATCATGATCCTGCCGGCCATGGGGGCGATCTCGGACATCATCCCGGTCTTCTCCCGCAAGCCGGTCTTCGGCTACAAGATGATCGCCTTTTCCAGCATCGCCATCGCCGCCGCCGGGTCGCTCGTCTGGGGACACCACATGTTCACCAGCGGCATGAGCGACCGGGCGGTCCTGGTCTTCTCCTTCCTCACCTTCATCGTCGCCATCCCCTCGGCCATCAAGGTCTTCAACTGGGTCTCCACCCTGTACAAGGGGTCGATCTCCCTGGAAGCCCCCATGCTCTTCGCCCTCTCCTTCATCATCCTCTTCTCCATCGGCGGGTTGACCGGACTGATCCTGGGAGCTGCGGCCACGGACGTGCACGTGCACGACACCCAGTTCGTCGTCGGCCACTTCCACTACGTCATGTTCGGCGGCACCGGCTTTGCCTTCTTCGCCGCCATGCACTACTGGCTCCCCAAGTTCTTCGGCCGGCGTTACCGGGAGAAACCGGCGGTGATCGCCTGGGCTCTGATGTTCATCGGCTTCAACATCCTCTACTTCACCATGAAGGTGCTGGGGATGAAGGGGATGCCCCGCCGCTACTACGACTACCTCCCCGAGTTCGCCACCCTCAACCTGGTCTCCACGATCGGCAGCTGGATCCTGGCCGTCGGCCTGGTGATCATGCTGGTCAACCTGATCCGGGGACTCCTCAGGGGAGAGCCGTTCGAGGGGAATCCGTGGGGGGGGGCGACCCTGGAGTGGAGCATCCCCACCCCGCCGCCGACGGAGAACTTTGCCCGGGAACCGGTGGTCACCCACGGGCCTTACGATTTCACGGCCATGAAAGAGTAATCATCGCGCGGAGACGCAGAGGACATCGTGAAGATCAAACCCGATTTTTATGAAAAAAACCCGGCAGATCACCGATCTTGACCGATCAGTTTATCGTTTTTTGCCTTTCTCCGCGTCTCAGCGCCTCTGCGCGAGAGGGTTCAGGATTTTCAGGACTTAGACATGACCCATCCCGTTCATAAAGACGACTTTGGCGCCAAGCTCGGCATGTGGCTCTTCCTCTTCACCGAGCTCCTCCTCTTCGGCGGGCTCTTCCTCCTCTACGCTGCCTACCTGCACCGCTATCCCAGGGAGTTCGCCGCCGCGGGGAAGGAGCTCGACTGGATGCTCGGCACGGCCAACACGGTCATCCTCCTCACCAGCAGCCTCTGCGCCGCAATGTCCGTCACCGCGGTGCAGCGGGGCGACAACCGCCGTGCACTGGGGCTGCTCGGCGGCACGATCCTCTGTGCCGCCGGCTTCCTGGCCATCAAGTACGTGGAATGGGGCGCCAAGTTCGGCCACGGCATCTACCCCGGCTCCGAACGGCTCCGGGGAGGGGCACCGGGGGAATCGGTCTTTTTCAGCCTCTACTTCATGACCACCGGCATCCACGGCCTGCACGTACTCATCGGCGGGGGGCTCCTGGCCTGGATCGCCACCCGGGTCAGGGCGGGGAGGGTCGCGGCCGGCAACCACGTGCTGCTGGAGAACGGTGCCCTCTACTGGCACCTGGTGGACCTGGTCTGGATCTTCATCTTCCCCCTCTACTACCTGGTGCTCTGAAGGAGCTGTCATGGACGAACAACAGCACACCATCGTCAGCTACGGCACGCTGACCGCCGCCTGGATCGCCCTCCTCTTCCTCACTGCCCTGACCGTGGGGATCACCCGTCTGGACCTGGGGGGGTACAAGGTGCTGGGAGCCCTGACGATCGCCTGCCTCAAGGGGGGGGTGGTGATCGCCTTTTTCATGCAGATGCGGTACGAGGGGCGCCTGCTCCGCTGGCTGCTGTTCGTGGCCCTCGTCACCCTGGCCATCTTCATCGGTATCACCTTCTTCGACGTACTCTACCGCTAGAGGGGACGACGTGAACCAGCCGCTGTTCATATCCACCACCGAGACCGTCGACCCGGTCTTCATCTTCATCTTCGGCGCCAGCATCGTGCTCTTCCTTGCCATCGCCGCGACCATGGTCTTCTTCGTGGTCCGCTACCGCCGCTCCCGCGCCCCCGAGCCGACCTCGGCCGTTGCCTCCAACATCGGGCTGGAGATCGTCTGGACCGCCCTCCCCACCCTGCTGGTCCTCACCATGTTCTGGTACGGCTGGCAGGGATATCTCGGGCTGCGCACCGTGCCGGAAGGGGCGCTGGAGGTGACCGCCACGGCGCGCATGTGGTCGTGGAACTTCACCTACACCGACGGCAGGAACAGTGCCAAGCTGTACGTGCCCGTCGGGAAGCCGGTACAGGTCAACCTGGTCTCCACCGATGTCATCCACGGCTTTTTCATCCCGGCCTTCCGGGTGAAACGTGACATCGTCCCCGGGATGAAGAACCAGGTCTGGTTCGTGGCCGACCGGCCGGGGAGCTACGACCTGTTCTGCTCCTCCTACTGCGGCACAGGCCACTCGTCCATGGTCACCACCGTGGAGGCGCTGCCGGCGAAGCAGTTCGAGGAGTGGCTGGAGCACGGGGGCGGGGGAGAAGAAGCCGCCAAGCTCGACGGGAGGAAACTGGCGCAGGAGAAGGGGTGCCTGGGGTGCCACTCCCTGGACGGCTCCCCCGGCGTGGGGCCGAGTTTCAAGGGGCTCATGGGACAGAAAGTGACGGTCGTCTCCGGGGGGGGTACGCGGGAGATCATCGTGGACGAGGCCTACCTGCGGAAATCGATCACCGATCCCCATGCCGATATCGTCAAGGGGTTCCAGCCGATAATGCCGACCTTGTCCGACCTGTCGCCCCAGCAGGTGGAGGCGCTGGTGGAGTTCATCGAGGGGGTGAAATGAGCGCGCCGGAGGGGGACAATCACGGCTGCACCCTCGTCCAGGGCTGTTCACCACCCGCCCTGGCGGATATCCCCGGGGTCGCGAAGGCCCTGCTGCTGCTGGCCAAGCCAGGGATCGTCCTGGCAGAGCTGCTGGCCGGTCTGGCAGGGGCGCTCCTTGCGTCGCCCTCCCCGGGTTGGGACCGGCTCTGGCCGCTGCTCCTCTGCCTCTCCATGGCGGCAGCCGGGGCGGCCATGACCAACGGCCTGCTCGATGCGGCAGAGGACCGGAAGATGCCGAGGCTGGCCCGGCGCAGCCGTGCCCTGGAGACCGCCGGCAGAGGTCTGGTCAGGACCACGGCCCTGCTTCTCCAGGGGGGTGCGGCACTTCTGGCAGCCACCCGGCTCCCCCCCGTGACCCTGCTCCTCCTGGCAGCAGCGTCCCTCGGCTACACGGCCGTCTATACGGGCCGGCTGAAACGGCGCACCCCCTGGAGCGTCCTCGCCGGCGGGATTCCCGGGGCCCCTGTCTCTTATACACATCTCCGAGCCCACGAGACC
>CALMBF010000102.1 GCA_937860145.1 uncultured Geobacter sp. | reverse complement strand
GTGCAACTACCTGGGCCAAGAACTTCGGCGGCATCGGTGCGTATGCCTATGGTCGGGGCATCGCCGTTGACGGATACGGGAATGTCTATCTGGGAGGATATTTTTCTAATGCCAACCTCACCACCCCGGCCCTGACAAAGATTGGTGGCACTGATTCTTTTGCCTTCAAGCTCGACAGCGGTGGTGCAACTACCTGGGCCAAGAACTTCGGCGGCATCGGTGCGTATGCCTATGGTCGCGGCATCACCGTTGACGGGTCCGGAAACGTATATCTGGTGGGATATTCTCTGCCTTTTAACCTCACCACCCCGGCTTTAACAGCAATAGGCGGTCAAGACGCCTTTGTCTTCAAGCTCGACAGTACCGGTGCAACCACCTGGGCCAGGAACTTCGGTGGCAGTGGTGCGAGTACGTATGGCATCGGCATTGCCGTCGACGGTCTCGGGAATGTTTATGTTGAGGGGCATTTTCAGGCTGCCAACCTCACAACCCCGCCCCTGACGAAAATCGGCACCTACGATACATTTGCGCTCAAGCTTAGCAGCAGCGGCGCAACCGTCTGGGCCAAAAACTACGGAGGCACCGGTGCATCCACGTATGGCTTGGGTATCGCTGTTGACGGTTCTGGCAACATCCATCTGGGGGGGTATTTTGGGGGAGCTAACCTTGCCACCCCACCCCTGACCAGGATCGGCAACCCGGATGCGTTCATCATCTACAATCAATTGTCAACCCTGGTTTTCGCAGCAGACCCTCATGGCTCGCTCAGCGGCGCTACGCCACAGACTGTTGATTATGGCGGTAGTGCCAGCGCGGTTAGCGCTACACCTAGCACGGGCTACCACTTCGTGAACTGGACCGGGTCGGGCGGCTTCGCCACCACCACGGCCAATCCCCTGACTGTCACGGGTGTGACCTCCAGCATGGCGATAACCGCGAACTTCGCCATCGACCAGTACCTTCTCACTGTCTCACTGTTCGGCAGCGGCGGCGGATCGGTAAACAGCGCCCTCCCGGAACCGGCGGGGCTGATCTCCTGCGCCAGCGACTCCACTTCAGGCTGTTCCAACAGCTTCGACTACGGCACTCCGGTAACTCTGGCGGCCACTCCTGACTGGAAATCGACCTTCACAGGATGGGGAGTCCCCTGCAGTGGCAGCGGTAACTGCACCGTTACCATGAACGGAGCCAGTGGCGTCTCTGCGACCTTTGACACGGTCCCCCGGGTCAGGATCGGCGGTACGACGCCGGTCGACTATGCCTCCCTGCAAGATGCCTACGACCATGCCGGCGCCGACGAAACCCTCAAAACCAAGGTCTTCTCCTTCGGCGAGAACCTGCTGCTCACCAGGGATATCGCCTTCACCCTGGATGGTGGTTACAGTGATGACTTTGCCAGCATCACCGGCTACACGACCATCCTGGGGACGCTGACCATCGAAAAAGGGACGGCGACCGTCAGCAACCTGATCTTAGAATAGGGTACGTACTACCCGACAGCACCGGCACGACGGTCCGGCGGATCACTTCCGCCGGACCGTCGTTTTACGCGGGATACAACACCCGGCATGGAAAATTCGAGTCCGTAGCAACACTCTGCCTGCCCCCGCCTCCCTTACAGTTGACACTCCTCCCCCTAAAGGTTAATCTTTACGGGACCCTGCACGCTCACCAACACCGAGGACCGCGCCCATGCCCGACACCATCCACATCCCCGAGATCGTCCCCCTCTATCCGTTGCGGGAGATGGTGGCCTTCCCGTACATGCTCTTCACGATTTACCTGAAGGAACGGGAGCTCCCCCTGTTCGAGGAGGCGGTCAGCTACAACAACCTGATCGCCCTCTTCAAGGTGAGGAAGGAGGGGGGGCCGACCGTTGCCGAATCGATCCACGAGGTGGGGACCGTCTGTCGCGTCACCAAGCTGGCCCGCCTGGCGGACGAGACCACCAAGGTCACCCTGGAGGGGGTCTCCCGGGTGCGGCTCCTGGAGGTGACCGTCGAGAAGCCGTTCCCCCTGGTCAGGATCGAGCCGATCCGGGAGTTCGTCGAAAAGACCATCGTCTCCGACGCCCTGGTCTCCAGCCTCTCCGCCCTGCTGAAGATCTCCCTCTCCTACGGCCGTCCGCTCCCCGACGACGTGATGAAGATGATCGACTACATCGACAACCCGGCCCGGCTCTCCGACCTGGTGACCATCTACATCAACCTCTCCCTGGATGAGCAGCAGGAGCTCCTGGAGACCATCGACCCCATCGAGCGGATCAAGAAGGTTTACTCCAGCCTCACCAGCGAGGTGCAGCGGCTGCAGATCAAGGGGGAGGTCCAGGCCGAGGTCTCCAAGCGGGTCGGCAAGACCCAGAAGGAGTACCTCCTCCGGGAGCAGATGAAGCAGATCAAGGAGGAGCTGGGGGACGAGGAGCAGCCGGAGACGGAGCTCAACGAGCTGAAGAAGAAGCTGGCCGCGGCGAAACTCCCCGACGACGTGCGGATCATTGCCGACAAGGAGCTCAAGCGCCTGGAGCGGATCAACGCCGCCTCCCCCGAGTACACCGTCTCCCGGACCTACCTGGACTACCTGGCCGGCATGCCGTGGCTGGTCGGCACGACCGACAACCGTGACATCAACCAGGCGGAACAGATACTCAACGAGGACCACTACAACCTGATAAAGGTCAAGGAGCGGATCCTGGAGTACCTGGCGGTCCGCACCCTGAAAGAGGACATGAAGGGGCCGATCCTCTGCTTCGTCGGCCCGCCGGGGGTGGGGAAGACCAGCCTCGGCCGCTCCATCGCCCGGACCCTGGGGCGCAAGTTCATCCGGATCTCCCTCGGCGGCATGCGCGACGAGGCGGAGATCCGCGGCCACCGCCGCACCTACATCGGTGCGCTGCCGGGAAGGATCATCCAGGAGATCTACCGCTGCGGGGCCAACAACCCGGTGTTCATGCTGGACGAGGTTGACAAGATCGGCCTGGATTTCCGCGGCGACCCGGCCAGCGCCCTCCTGGAGGTGCTCGACCCGGAACAGAACAACACCTTCACCGACCACTACCTGGACGTCCCCTTCGACCTGCGAAGCGTGATGTTCATCACCACCGCCAACCAGCTCGACCCGATCCCGCCGGCCCTGAAGGACCGCATGGAGATCATCACCCTCTCCGGCTACACGGCCGAGGAGAAGGAGCACATCGCCAACCGCTACCTCATCCCCCGGGAGGTCGAGGAGAACGGCCTGGCCAAGACCCCGCCCGAGTTCGAGCGGAGCGCCCTGGAGCGGATTATCGGCGAGTATACCCGTGAGGCGGGGGTACGCAACCTGCAGCGGAGCATCGGTACCGTCTGCCGCAAGCTGGCCAAGGAGATCACCCAGGGGAAGAAGCTGCGCACACCCATCACCCCCGAGCTGGTGGAGGAGTTCCTCGGCCACCCCAAGTTCTTCAACGAGGTGGCGGCTGAAGAGGACCGGGTCGGGGTGGTCACCGGCCTGGCCTGGACCGAAACCGGCGGGGATATCATCTTCGTCGAGGCGACCCGGATGAAGGGGAAGGGGGAGCTGATCCTCACCGGCTCACTGGGAGACGTCATGAAGGAGTCGGCCCGGGCCGCCCTCTCCTTTGCCCAGGCGAACCGCGCCGACCTGGGGATCCCCGAGGATGCCTTCGACGACACCACCATCCATATCCATGTCCCGGCGGGGAGCATCCCCAAGGACGGGCCGTCAGCGGGGATCACCATGGCAACGGCACTGGTGTCGCTCCTCACCGGCCGCCCTGCGCGCCGGGATACGGCCATGACCGGCGAGATCAGCCTCACCGGCCGGGTCCTGGCCATCGGCGGCCTGAAGGAGAAGGTCCTGGCGGCACGGCGGGCCGGGGTGACCAAGCTCATCATCCCGGAGCGCAACGTGAACGATCTGGATGACATCCCCGACGAGGTGCGCCGGGAGCTCACCTTCATCCATGTCAATGATGTCCGCCAGGTGCTGGCGGAAGCCCTGCAGTAGCGGATACCATGCCAGCCAGATTCGCCGAACAGAAAATCCTCGTATTCCTGGCCGAACTCCAGGCCGTGTTCCGTCTCACCGTCAGGGCGGTGAGGAGCATGTTCTCCCGGCCCTTCTATTACCGGGAGTTTGTCAGCCAGCTGGACAAGATCGGGGTCGATTCCCTCTTCATCGTCTGCCTGACCGGTCTCTTCACCGGGATGGTCATGGCGCTCCAGGCTCTGATCCAGCTGAAGCCTTTCGCCGCCACCAGCTACGTGGGGGGGAT
This sequence comes from uncultured Geobacter sp., assembly GCA_937860145.1. Taxonomy (GTDB): domain Bacteria; phylum Desulfobacterota; class Desulfuromonadia; order Geobacterales; family DSM-12255; genus CALMBF01. The sequence goes on along the minus strand of CALMBF010000102.1, from coordinate 5,079 downwards.
GGTCGCCGTCACCATGGTGAAGGAGCTGGGTCCGGTCCTCGCCTCCCTGATGGTGGCCGGCAGGGTCGGCTCGGCCATCACCGCGGAGCTCGGCACCATGGTGGTCACCGAACAGGTGGACGCCATGCGGGTCGAGGGGACCGACATCGTCAAGAGGCTCGTCACCAGCCGCCTGAAGGCGATGCTGATCGCCATGCCGCTCCTGGCGGTCGTGGCCGACACCGTCGCCCTCATCGGCGGCTACCTCATCGCCGCCGGCTACCACATCAGCCCCCTCATGTACTGGAAATCCCTCCCCCAGTTCATGTTCTTCCAGGACCTGATCGAGGGGGTCGCCAAGCCGGCCTTCTTCGGCCTGATCATCGTCATGGTCGCCTGCCGGGTCGGCCTGAGCGTCGCCGGGGGGGCCGAGGGGGTGGGGATATCGGTCAAGCGGACCGTGGTGGTGTCGTCGGTCTTCATCCTGGTGTCGGATTTCTTCATGACCAAGATCTTCATCGTCTTCAGGTAAGGAGCCATGCCCGAGGAAACCCAGCACGGCATACGGATGGACAGGGTCTGTTACTCGATCGGGGGGCGGACCATCCTGAGGGATTTCGACCTCTGGCTGGAACCGGGGGTCAACCGGACCATCCTGGGGGTGAGCGGCGTGGGGAAGACCACCATCCTGAAGCTCATCCTCGGCCTGCTGCGCCCCGACTCGGGGGACATCACCATCGACGGCGCCAGCATCTGCGCCATGGGGGAACGGGAGCTGATCACGGCGCGGAAGCGGATCTCCATCGTGTTCCAGGGGGGGGCCCTGTTCGACTCCATGACCGTGGGGGAAAACGTGGGGTACCGTCTGCTGGAGGAGGGGGTGCTGAGCGAGGAGGAGATCGAGCGGGTCGCCCTGGAGAAGCTCGGTTTCGTCGGCCTGGAGCAGGCCATCGACCTCTACCCGGCCGAGCTCTCCGGCGGCATGAAGAAGCGGGTCGCCATTGCCCGGGCACTCGCCGCGGACCCGGAGTACATCTTCTTCGACGAGCCGACCACCGGCCTCGACCCCATCGGCGTCTACAACATCCAGCAGCTCATGCTGCGGCTGCAGCATGAAGGGAAGACGACCCTGATGGTGACCCACGACATGCCGACGGCCTTCGCCGTTTCCAACCGGTTCTCCTTCATCCACGACGGCAGGCTGGTTTTCGAGGGGACGCGGCAGGAGATGGAGGCGGTCCCCTGCGCCGAGATCGCCGAATTCTTCTCACCCACCCCCGTATCGCTCTTCAAGTACGCGAACCGACAGGATAACAACATATGAAACGAAGCGACAACCTGCACTGGTCCCAGGTAAAGACCGGCATCTTCATCGTCGTCGCACTCCTCCTCTTTGCCGGCGGAGTCCTGATGATGGGGGACAAAACCAAGATGTTCGTCCCGAAAGGGACCCTCTCCCTGACCATGACCGACGTCGCGGGGCTGAAGGTGGGGGCTCCGGTCTGGCTGGCCGGCGTGGACGTGGGGCTGGTGACCGACATCCGGTTCGAGAACCCCGAAACCAGCAACCAGGTGGAGGTCGCCCTCCAGGTGAGCAAGAGCGCCCTGAAGAAAATCGGCAACGACTCCCGGGTCACCATCAAGACCCGCGGGCTCATGGGGGAGAAGTACGTTGACATTACCCCCAGCAGGTTTTACTCTGAACACCCGCCGGCCAAGGTGAGCGGCGAAAGCGTCACCCGCATCGACGACGTCATGCAGAAGGCGGGCGCATCCTTCGACCGGCTCAACAGCATCATGGCGAAGGTCGACCGTGGGGAAGGCTCCCTCGGCAAGCTGACCACCGACCAGAAGCTCTACGACAACCTTGCCGGCCTCTCCGTCGAACTGAGGGTCCTGGCCGACACCATCAACCGGGGGGAGGGCTCCCTCGGCAAACTGATGCGCAGCAGCGAGCCCTACGACAGGATCATCGCCATCCTCAACCGGGCCGATGCCACCCTCAGGGACATCCAGTCGGCTGACGGCACCCTCGGCCGGCTGGTGCGGGACCGGGAGCTGTACGACAAGATGGTCAGGCTGGCGGACAAGAGCTCCCTGGCGGCCGACGACATGCGGGAGCTGAAAAAGATCCTCACCTCCAAGGACAACACCATCGGCAAGCTCCTGACGGACAGGGAACTGTACGACCGGGGCGTCGCCCTGGTGACCCGCGCCGACAGCGCCGTCAAGGCCTTCGAGGAGGTCGGCACCAGGCTCCACGGCAGGGAGGGGACCGCGGGGCGGGTCCTCAACGACCACGAGGCCTACGACAAGCTGCTGACCATGCTGGACAGCATCGACACCCTGATCAAGGACATCAAGGAAAATCCCAAGCGATACGTCAAGCTATCGCTCTTCTAGAGGAGACAGGCCATGGGCTATCGTGCCAGAATCTCCGTGACGCTGCTGGCAGTGGTACTCTGCCTGCTGCCGGTCAGCGCCGTCGCCGCCCCGAACGGCAAGCTGATCATCGCGGTGATCCCCGAGATGAACCTGGTGAAGCAGATGGAACGCTTCACCCCCCTCGGCAGGTACCTGGAGAAGAAGACCGGCATGGCCATCGAGATAAAGCCGCTCTCCAACTACGGCCAGCTGTACGAGGAGATGCGCGACGGAAACATTGACGCCGGCTTCTTCGGCAGCTTTGTCTATGGCATGACCAGGGCCAGGCTGGGGATCGTCCCCCTTGTCAGGCCGGTGCAGCCGGGGGGGAAGTCGACCTATACGGGCATGATCTTCATCAGGAAAGACAGCGGCATCAGGAAGCCGGCCGACATGAGGGGTAAGACCATCGCCCTGGTCGATCCCGCCACCATGGCGGGGTACCTCGCCCAGAAGGACTACCTCCTCTCCCACGGCATCAACCTCGACAAGGAGCTGAAAATCTACTGGGCAGCCAGCCACGAGGCGGCCATCAACGCGGTTCTCCATCACCAGGCGGACATCGGCGGTGCCAAGGACACGGTGGTCAGGAAATTCCGACGGGAGAACCGGGTCTTCGACACCCTCGTGGAGATTGTCGCCGAGAGCCCGAAAAAAGGGGTCCCCGACAACACCCTGGCGGTGCGCAAGGGGCTGGACCTCTTGACACGGGAAAAGCTGAGACATGCCCTCCTCGCCATGCACAAAGACCCGGAAGCGGCCGGGGTGCTTGCCAGGTTCGGCGCCACCAGGTTCATCGCCACCAGCGACGACGATTTCAGGCCCCTCTACGAGCTTACCCGGCACATGAAGATCGACCTGAAGAGCTATCCCTACCGGAAAACGTCACCCTCACCTTCCGAATGAAACAGGACAGAATATGCAGCCAAAAGCGGTAGTTCTCTATAGCGGCGGCCTCGACTCCACCACCTGCCTGGCGATCGCCTCAGCCGACGGTTTCTCCCCCTATGCCATCAGCTTTGCCTACGGCCAGCGGCACTCGGTGGAGCTGGAACTTGCCCGCGCCCACGCCCGCCGGATGGGGGCGGTCGACCACCTGGTGGTGGATTTCGACTACCGCAAGGTCGGGGGCAGCGCCCTGACCGACGACATCAGCGTCCCCAAGGAGGGGGTCGGCGACGACATCCCGGTCACCTACGTGCCGGCGAGGAACACCATTTTCCTCTCCTTCGCCCTCGGCTGGGCCGAGGTACTCGGCGCCTTCGACATCTACATCGGCGTCAACGCCCTGGACTACTCCGGCTATCCCGACTGCCGGCCGGAGTACATCGCCGCCTTCGAGGCCATGGCAAACCTTGCCACCAAGGCCGGGGTCGAGGGGCGACACTTCCGGATCCACACCCCCCTCATCTCCCTCACCAAGGCCCAGATCATCCGCAAGGGGGTCCAACTGGGGGTCGACTACGGCCTCACCCACTCCTGTTACGACCCGACGCCGGAGGGGCTCTCCTGCGGCCGGTGCGACTCCTGCCGCCTGCGCCTGAAGGGGTTCGCCGAGGCGGGGATGGCGGACCCGGTGGGGTATGCGAGCGGTGAACGACATGAATAAGAGCCCTGCCGGCCAGATGCCGGACATGCAGACCTCCCGCGACACCCGCAACATCCCCATCGACAAGGTCGGGGTGAAGGACATCTCCTACCCGGTCGTGGTCATGGACAAGCAGAAGAAGTTCCAGCACACGGTCGCCCGGATCAACATGTACGTGGATCTCCCCCACCAGTTCAAGGGGACCCACATGAGCCGCTTCGTGGAGATCCTCAACACCTACCGGGAAGAGATCGCCCTGGACAAGCTGGAGACGATCCTGGGGGATATGAAGAAGAAGCTGGGTGCCTCCACCGCCCACCTGGAGATGGAGTTCCCCTACTTCATCGAGAAGCGGGCGCCGGTCTCCCGGGCGCGGGGCCTCATGGAGTACACCTGCTCCTTCAACGCCAGCCTGGCGGAGAGCTTCGACTTCGTCCTCGGCATCAGGATCCCGGTCACCTCCCTCTGCCCCTGCAGCAAGGAGCTCTCCGCCTACGGCGCCCACAACCAGCGGTCCATCATCACGGTCAGGGTCCGCTACCGGGAGTTCGTCTGGATCGAGGACCTGGTCAGCATCGTGGAAGAGTGCGGCTCCAGCCCGGTCTACTCCCTCCTGAAGCGGGTCGACGAGAAGCATGTCACGGAGAGGGCCTACGAGAACCCGAAATTCGTGGAGGATATCGTCAGGGAGGTCACCGAGCGGTTCCTGGCCATGGGGAACATCTCCTGGTTCAGCGTCGAGGCGGAGAATTTCGAATCGATCCACAAGCACTCGGCCTACGCCTCCATCGAACGGGACAAGAGGGAGGAAGGATAACGGAACGAGGTGCGAGGAATACGAACATGTCAGGCAAACAGTTTTCTTTCCGCGTTCCTTTTACCTCGATCCTGTTTTTTCCTCGCCCCTCTCGTTCCCTGTGGATAACCTGTGGATAACACTGAATTTTAGCCTTCATCTTTCTTTTTCACCAATCCGGGCATCGCCTGCACCGGCCCCAGAGGCCAAATCCACCCCATGAACCACTCCCGGGCACTGATACTCTTTGCCAAGCAGCCCCTCCCCGGCCGGGTCAAGACCCGCCTCTCCC